>JBDTZO010000248.1:0-21823 GCA_040005135.1 Acidobacteriota bacterium
GAAATTCGTCGCCGCCGGCGGCCGCGGCGAACTAGCCCGCTGGACAGCGATCATCGCGGCAACTACGCTCGGCATCCTCGTATTCTCACGGGGAGCGAGCTTTGACATCATCGTCACATTCCCCATGACTGCATCGCTCGTGAGTTTTTATTTGTATGACCAGCGTCGTGCTGATGGGATTGCTAAAAAGTGGCTGCCGCTCACGCTTTTTTACTTTTTTATCGGCGTCGCACTTATCGCCAAGGGGCTGATCGGGATCGTTTTTCCGTTCGGGATCGTCGCTCTATTCTACCTCGCGTCGTTCCGCATGCCCGACAGGGCGTTCATCGCCAGCCTGTTGTGGGGAACGCTCGTTGCAGTTGCGGTCGCGGCCGTTTGGTACCTGCCAATGTACGACCGGCATGGATATCAGTTCATTGACGAGTTTATTATCCAGCACCACTTTCAGCGGTTTACCTCGAATAAGTACCAGCATCCGCAGCCATTCTATTTTTTCCTATGGGTTCTGCCGCTGATGACCTTTCCTTGGCTGCCGATATTTATGGCTGCCGTTGTACGCGGCGTGCGCGACGGATATCGTCGACTTCGCGACCACCGCACGGACGAAGGGCCGTCGCCGATCGCGGTTTTTGGATTTGCATGGCTGCTCGTCCCGCTCGTGTTCTTTTCGATTTCGGGTTCGAAACTGCCCGGCTACGTCCTGCCTTCTTTGCCGGGAGCGATCATCATCACGGCCCTGTACTTTTCGCGTCTGTCCGAAAAGAGTATGAGATGGAAGGTCGCCGGACTCGCCGCTGGCGCGTCGACCCTCGTCATTTGTGTGGTGCTGCTGATAACAGTGGTGCCCAATTTTGCGGCCGGTGATTCGGTCAAAGGACTTGTCCAGAAGGCCGATTCGCTCGGCTACACGGGCGAACAGGTGCTCAACTTTCACTCGACATCGCACAATGCCGAGTTTTACGCAGCCGGTCGTTTGGTTCGGGACACGACTGGGAAACAGCGTCTCTATTGGGCGACGGGCGATCTCAGAAATGACATCGCCGCTCTGGGCGGCAAGCCCGTACTCGTTTTTGTCCGCATCGAGCACCTGGCTCAGCTTAAGTCCGATCCGACCCTCGACGTCGAAACCATCGCCGATAATGGCGAGACAGCGATTACTCGTGTCTCTCTCAAGCCGATGCGTTAACCCTCGGCCGCCCGCCGTAGACGGTCCATCAACGCGGCCCCTAAACCTGTGTCAGGAACGCTTTGACAGTAAATGGCCGTGATCCCCTGCCGGTCACATTCCCTAAAGAACTCGAACACAATGTGCGCGTATTCATCGACGCTCGCACAGATCCGTTCAAGCCCGAACTCACGGCCGCTCGGACTTATCCCAATGAACGCCGTTTGGCTATCTGCAGTCAGAGAGATGTCGCTAGGACCGCTTACCAGTGCGACCTCAGCCCTCGGCGAATAGTGTTTGTGCCGCAAACCCGGGCTGCGCAGTGCGTCCATATCACCGATCGCTGCGGCAATGGTGGCAGGAACGACCTCTTGCAGCTGCTCGAGCGTGACCGAGCCCAGCCTTAGCAGTTTCGGCGCATCCGTCGTGCAGTCGACGACGGTCGACTCGAGCCCGATCTCGGTTGCATCGCCCTGCAGGATACAGTCGATCCTGCCGTTGAGGTCCTCAAAAACAGCTTCCCACGTCGTCGGACTCGGCCGGCCCGAAAGGTTGGCAGACGGCGCAACGACGGGCACGCCGCATGCCGTAATGAACCGATGAGCGATCTCGAACCGCGGCATTCGTATTCCGATCGTGTCCAATCCGGCGGTTGCGACATCGGACACGCGATCGGAACGCCTGACGACGATCGTCAGCGGCCCCGGGAAAAACGCCTCGATAAATCGTTCCGCTGAGGGCGTGAGTTCCCTGCTGAGGCTTTCGATCTGTCCGCGTTCCGAAATGTGCGCGATCAGCGGATTGTCCGCCGGCCGCATTTTTGCTGCGAATATTCTACACACCGCATCGGAGTCGAAGACGTTCGCTCCGAGTCCATAAACGGTCTCAGTGGGAAATGCGACGACGCCACCATTGCGAATGACCGCAGCGGCCGTCTCGGCTGATTCAGTGAGCAAAGTCTCCATTCTTTAGAAAATAGCAAAAAATGTATTTTATTTTGCAAAAAATAAATCGGCCTGCGTCTTAGTAATGTGAGCGGAACGAGACCTGCTCGGATAATGGCCGACATTGAACCGAACATAATGTAAATTGGGTCAGCCGCGATCATATTTGTCCCTATTGGCCGCCTTTTTCCAGTTGTATAACGTTAGGGATCACGAAGTACCTGGAACCGAACGCCCGTCGATCTTCATTGAAGATAGGCGGGCATTTTACTTTATTTGGCCTCCGTGCGATAGAATTTATGGAGTGACGCTCGATGAAAAGCTAAAATCTCTGCCCGTGGCTTCTGGGATCTACCTGCACAAAAATGCCGCGGGCAAGATCATCTACGTCGGCAAAGCCAAAAATCTGCGGAGCCGGGTCCGGCAATATTTTCAGTCAAGCCGCAACATGGACCCGAAAACGCGGCAACTCGTACGGCTGATCGCGGATCTCGAGTTTATTGTTGTAGACAATGAGGTTGAGGCACTCGTACTCGAATCGAACCTCATCAAAAAGCACAAGCCGCGGTTCAACGTCCTGCTCAAGGACGACAAATCGTATCCTCACCTGAAACTTACCAACGAGCCTTATCCGAAGGTCGTCGTTACTCGAAAGATCGTACGCGACGGCTCGAATTATTACGGCCCTTTTCTGCCCGCCGTGCTCGCCCGCAAGACGCTGAACCTTGTTAACCGAGCATTCCAGCTACGCACGTGTGAGATCGAGATCGACGGCAAATTGCCGCGGCCTTGCCTCGAATACCATCTGAAACGCTGTCTCGGTCCGTGCGTCAAAGGGCTCTGCACTCAAAAGGAATATCAGGAAGCAGCTGCAGACGTTAAGATCCTGCTCGAGGGACGCAACAAAGAGCTCGCCAAGGCCCTCGAAGAGCGTATGTGGTATTACGCCGGGGAGTCAAAGTATGAGCTGGCTGCCAAATACCGCGACCTGCACCGTACCGTACTCGCCCTGAGCGAACAGCAAAAGATGGCAACGACCGCCGACCGCGACGTCGACACGTTCGGCTACTACCGCGAAGGGGCACGCCTCGCACTTCAGCTATTCACCATGCGCGAAGGGCGTATCGTTGGCCGGCGTGAATTCTTTTGGGAAGACTTGGCGGACGACGACACCTTTGATGCGGGCGAATTTTTGGGCCGGGTCTTGACGCAGTATTACTCGACCGACTATGTTCCGCTCGAGATCAATGTGCCTCAGGATTTCGCCGACCGGACCGTCCTCGAAACGCTGCTGACCGAGCGCCGCGGCCGACGCGTAAAGATTCTCGACCCCAAACGCGGGACCAAAAAAAGCATGGTCGAGCTGGTCGAAACTAACGCTCGCATCGCATTCGAGCAGCGGTTCCGCGTGCTCAAGGCCGACAGCGCCAAGATCCTCGAAGAACTTCAGGAGATTCTCGAGATCCCCTATTTCCCCGAGCGGATCGAATCGTTCGACATCTCGAATATCTCAGGTTCCGAAAACGTCGCCGGCATCGTTGCGTTCGAGAACGGCAAACCGGCACGGGCGAACTACAGGCGGTTCATCATCAAAACGGTCGAGGGTTCTAACGATTTTGCGTCGATGCACGAAGCTGTTTTTCGCCGCTACCGACGAATGAAAGAGGAAGAAAAGCCGCTGCCGCAGCTCATCTTTATCGACGGCGGTAAAGGCCAGCTCTCGGCCGCTGCGGCCGCGATGCAGGCTCTCGATCTCGAACAGATCATGCTCGTCGGGCTCGTCAAACCGCCCAAGCGGCACAACGAAATTTCGCACCTGCTCGTGCACGGCCGCGAGGATCAGCCGATACCGTTCGATAAGCATTCGCTTGCGTTTCGCCTCATCCTTCAGATCCGGGAAGAGACCCACAAGACTGCCATCGAATTTCACCGCAAACGCCGCGAAAAGCGCGATTTTTCGTCCGAGATCTCCGAAATTCCGGGCGTTGGCGAAAAGCGTAAGATGAAGCTGCTCAGAAATTTTGGCTCGATCGAGCGGATAGCAAAGGCGACCATGCAAGAGCTTCGACCATTCGTTGGTGCAAAGACCGCCGCCGAGATCGTCGGCCATTTCGAAGCCCAACGCCAGCTCGCCCCGTCCGGGAAGGGTTCGCGGGACTGAGCTGGATCACCGCGTCCACTGCTGAAATCCTCGACCGCATTAATTTTCCGATCAAAGACCTTATACCGCTTGACGAGAGTAAGGCTCCTGTAGTTAAATAGCTACGCATTAACTTGTAGTCATATACCTACGCAATGAACCTACGAAGAGACGTTTTCCAAGCCATCGCCGATCCGACACGTCGGGCCATCCTTTTATTGGTTGCGGCACAGGCCATGACCGCCGGCGCGATAGCCGCAAACTTTGACACCGCGCGGCCGACCGTTTCTAAGCATCTGCAAATACTCACCGAGTGCAAGCTGCTCGGGCAAGTGCAAAACGGACGTGAGATCTATTATCACCTGAACGCGAAAAAGATGAGAGAAGTAGCGGACTTTATCGAACCGTTTCGCGATATGTGGGACGAAAGGTTCAACAAACTCGAAGACGTGATGAGGTCTTACAAAGACAAATAATATGGAACTAAAAACAAGGATCAATGCAGATGACGGCAAGCAGGACCTGGTCATCACACGCGAATTTGACCTGCCGCTCGAACTATTGTTTATGGCATATGTCGAGCCCGAGATCGTCGAGCAATGGATGGGCACCAAGGTCCTAAAGCTTGAAAATAAGCAGCACGGCAGCTACCAGTTTGAAACCCGCGATCCAAACGGAAACGTTGTATTTCGCGCCAACGGGACGATCCACGAGTTTGTCTCTAACGCCAAGATCACGCGCACATTCGAAATGGAAAACACGCCGTTTCCCGTCCAGCTCGAGTTTCTGGAATTTGAATCGCTCAATGCAGACACGAGCCTTCTCACGATGCAGATAGTCTACAGATCGGTCGCCACCCGAGACGAAATGCTCAAATTACCATTCGCCGCAGGGTTGAACATGGCGCACAACCGACTGCAGGAAGTGGTCAGTAGATCGAGATAGTTCGTCGTGTCCTTTGCGTCCTCAACTTTATGGTCTTTGTGTTAAAAAGGCGGTCAACACAGAGGCCGCAAAGGTCCGACACAAAGTGCCCAAGGCAAAACTTTTATGACAAAAACACAAAAGTTAATTTACTGGATCGCGACGCTCTGGCTGGCTCTAGGAATGACGTCGACCGGCATCGTGCAGCTGATGCGCATGAAAGACGATGTCGATAGAACAGCTCACTTGGGCTATCCTACTTATCTCCTGACCATACTTGGTATCTGGAAACTTTTAGGAGTAGCAGCAGTGCTTTTTCCAAAGTTGCCGGTTCTCAAAGAATGGGCGTATGCAGGGTTTTTCTTCGCGATGTCTGGGGCGTTGATCTCACATGTCGTTGTGAGCGATCCATTCAGCGAAATAGCTCCGTCGCTGCTCCTTCTGATTTTGACCGTGGTTTCATGGCACTTTCGCCCCGAAAGCAGAAGGGTTGCAAACGAAAGTATATAATTTCCTAAGAATATGAAAAGCATTAAAAAAGATCTGTTACCCGCTGACCGTGAAGAACTGCTCGGCGAATTGAAGACACGTTTTGAGCAGAATATGGGCCGCCACAAAGGTCTCGTATGGGCAGACGTTAGCGCAAAGCTCGAGGCTGACTCCGACAAATTGTGGTCACTCAGCCAAATGGACCGAACAGGCGGCGAACCGGATGTCGTCGCATTTGATACGGCGACAGTCGAATTCGTATTTTATGATTGTTCGCCCGAGAGCCCCAAAGGCCGCCGCAGCCTCTGTTACGACCGAGCCGCTTGGGAATCGAGAAAGGAACATAAACCGGCGAACAATGCTGTTGGACTAGCCGCCGAAATGGGGATCGAGCTTTTAACGGAAGAAGAATATCGCGAGCTGCAGCAGATCGGAGAGTTCGACCTGAAAACATCAAGCTGGGTCAAAACGCCGGACACGGTTAGAAGTCTGGGCGGAGCCATATTCTGCGACCGCCGCTTTGGCCGCATATTCACCTATCACAACGGCGCCGAATCCTACTACGCCGCCCGCGCCTTCCGCGGATCGCTGAAGGTCTAAATCCATTAAGAATCCGAGCGTTCGGGTTTCCCGACTATCGATCAAACTTCATACAGCGTCGGCGAATCGGCGTGCGGGACAAAGCATTTGCGGCAGCGGGCCTCGTATTTGTCGGCGGCGCCGACCTCTACGCGGGCTTCCGATTCGACGGTGCGTTGTGAGTAATTTGCGGTCGCACCGCATTTGACGCAAATGGCGTGGGTTTTGGTGATGAATTCGGCGACCGATAGCAGCTGCGGCATCGGCTCGAACGGCCGCCCGGTATAGTCTTGATCGAGTCCCGCCACGATCACTCGTCTGCCCTCGGCGGCAAGCTGGTTGACAGCTGCGACGATCGCCATGTCAAAGAACTGTCCCTCGTCAATGCCAACGACCTGCGTGTCCTCGAGCACCTGGCTCATCATCTCGGCGGTCGTCGATACGGGCGTCGAGCCGTGCGTCTGGCCTGAGTGCGAAGCAATATGTTCTTTTGAATATCGCTCGTCGATCTTCGGCTTAAACACCTGCACTTTTTGCCGTGCGATCCGGGCGCGGTTCAATCGGCGGATCAGCTCTTCGGATTTGCCCGAAAACATCGAACCGGCGATCACTTCGACCCAACCGGTGCCATTTTGACGCGTTTTTCGGCGTTCTTCAGTATTGTCGAACGCAAATTCTTCAACCATAAATCTCTTGATGCGACTTTCGCGAATTCACAATTATAGGCAAAACGAGCCGCTGTGAAAACACGCCAAAGCCGATTGTTGCTTGGCCGTATCAAGCCCCAGGCGCAAGTCGTCCGGCCACTTTCACCGGGCCGGCGGCACTTACCAAAATAAGTTGTCGATCTATTGGATCCGAAGGTCATTACCCGTCATTTCCACCGGCTTCTCAATGCCGAGAATGCCAAGTATCGTCGGGGCAATGTCCGCGAGAGTGCCGTCGGCCCTAAGCCGAACTCCATTATCGGCACTAATTAGGTGGAAAGGTACAGGATTAGGCTCCGTCGAAGTCTGCGGCTCGGACCCATTCGCGGACGGCATGGTTTCGCAGCCAGGATGCGACGACGTCACCAGAGCGATTCCGCCTGCCTCGCGAACAAACTTCAGAATGCCGCCGACGCAGGTGTCGATAAATTGCACCGCATCGATGGCCTTATCCAGTTTACCGGAAGCAGCCGCAAGGTCGGCGGCCGGGATATTAACGACAAATACTCCGCCCGCGACCGCCTCCGCCGATCTGAGAAATGTGTCAGTGATCTTAAAGCTTTGCGATTCCGGTCGCATCGCGGAGTTGTCCGTGCTCGGCGACGGAACGAGGACCTGAGTCTCGCCGGGCACCTGTGTCTCGGTCCCGCCGTTAAAATAGAATGTGACGTGCGGAAATCGTTCTGACTGAGAGATCTTAAAATTCGGGACTCCCGCAATGCCAAGCACCTCGGAAAGCACGTTTTCCGCCGGTGACGTTAGAAACGCAACAGGCAGGCTAAAATCGCGGTCGTACTCGGTCAAGCAGACCGTTGAGACCAGCGGCTTGACCGCCCCCGACGCGTCCGGAACGGACACGGAACGCACCAGCTGACGCATTCCTTCGGGCCGATGATTGAAGAAAATGACGGTGTCGCCGTTTCCGATCCGAGCGACCGGAACGCTGGGCTCGTATTCGAGTATGATCGGAGCGATAAATTCGTCCGATATCCCGCGCAAGAACGAATTGCGTATCGATCCGACGGCGTCGTTCGACAGTTCGCCCTCGGCGTGGACCAGCATCGTAAAAGCCCGTGCCGTCCGCTCCCAACGCGATTGGCTGTCCATCGCAAAATGCCGTCCGCAAAGCGTGGCGATCCGGCCGACGCCAATATCCGCCAACTTGATCTCAAGCGCCTCGACATAAACGTCCGCCGTCCGAGCGGGCACGTCGACGCCGTCGAGTATACCGTGAACGTAAACGCTTTCGAGCCCGGCCCGCTTGGCCATCCGCAAAAGTGCGAAAAGGCTCTCGGTCGACGAATGCACACCTCCATCGCTTAGCAGCCCGACAAGATGCAGACCGCGTCCGTTCGCAGCAAGTTCAGCAAATGTCCTGACCAGCAGCTCATTCTCAAAAAATGCCCCGGAACGAATTGCCTCGACCACGACATCGCTTTCCGAACTGGCACTGCGGCCAGTTCCAATATTCATATGCCCGACATCCGCTCCAGCGGCGGCGGCGAGGGTTGTCATCGGGTAGCCGGCACATATCTCGTCGTAATAAGGTGTGTGGGCGAGAGCGATCGCGTTGCCCTCTGTAGCCGTCGAGTGGCCCCAACCGTCCAAAATGACCAGCGCAAGCGGTTTGGTGTTAGTGAAACTCATTAAGTGGATTTACCGACTTTCGATCAACGCTGTGCGGCGTGCAAAACGGTGCCGATCAACAATTATAAACGAATAACGCGCTGTCAGGCCAAGCTTTTTTCAATAAGCGTTCGGGGCCGGGAGCTCCATCCAGCGTTCGGGATGAACTAGCTCGGTAAACCCGAATTGAGCATATAGCCCGTGAGCGTCACGCGTAGCCAGAACCCAGCGCCGCAGTCCCTGCAGTTCGGGATGCGAGAGCATCGTTTCCATCAGCCATTTGCTCAGGCCCTGGCCGCGAAATTCGTCGATCACATATACATCGCCAACGTAGGCGAATGTCGCCCGATCCGAAACAATTCGGGCAAAGCCGACCTGACGCTGGCCGTTATAGAGGCCAAAGCAGATCGAATGTTTGATCGCGACTCTCATCTGCTCCGGCGTTCGGTTCGTAGCCCAGTATGACTCGAGGTTTAGGAACGCCTGTATCGCCGACAGGTCGAGCCTTTCGGCGTCGGTGCTGATCGTAAATTCACCGCGAAACCGTTCCATTTTCGTCGTTTCTCGCGAGGTCACTTTTCCGCCAACAGGTGCTTTGCCCTGTTCAGAAAAGCAGGCTTAGCGTTCTCCGCGTGTTTCGCGACCATCAAACGCAATTCTCGCAGGAGCTCGGGTTCGTCCTCGGCGATCCTGGCAGCGGTCGTCATGCAATAAACACGCGTCGCAACGGGCACGCTCTGGTCCTCGACCATCCGGAAACAGATATCGAGAACACGGCCTTCGAGCTCTGGCGGGATCTCCACGTATTGCAGCAGCCGCGCCGCGTTTCGAATTACCGCGTCGTGCACATCTTTTCGTTCCAACTGATCAACAAATCTCTCGAGATGCGGTGCAGCAAGCTCAGTGTGCAGCTGGACCACGTAGCTCAGCGGCCAGCCGGCCCGCTGCGCGAGCCGGCGGTCGTCGCCGAGAAAGAGGTCCACCAGTTCCTGAAACCTCGCCGCGTCCGTACCGATATATTCGACGATCGCGTTGGTCGTCGTTATCGAATGTTCGGCGGTAACGGCATCACGAATGTTCATTTTTTCAGCTGATAAAACGCCCTGCGGCCCGGATATCTTGCCGACTCGCCGAGGTCCTCTTCGATCCTGAGCAGTTGGTTGTACTTTGCGATCCGGTCCGATCGGCAGAGGCTGCCCGTTTTGATCTGTCCCGCGTTGGTCGCGACGGCAAGGTCGGCGATGAAAGAATCCTCGGTCTCGCCCGAACGGTGCGAAATGACCGCGGTCATGTTGTGCGTTTTGGCAAGTTCGATCGCGTCGAGCGTTTCCGTCAGCGTTCCGATCTGATTGACCTTGATCAGGATCGAGTTCGTGACGCCCTCGTCGATCCCGCGTTGAAGAAATTTAACGTTGGTCACAAAAAGATCGTCGCCGACGAGCTGGACCTTTTCACCGACCGAATCGGTCAGCGTTTTCCAGCCGCCCCAGTCGTTTTCGGCCATGCCGTCCTCGATCGAGATGATCGGGTATTTTTCACACCAATCGGTCCAGTAAGCCGCCATTTCATCGGGCGACAGTTCGCGTTTATCGGATTTCTTGAATACGTACTTACCGTTCGAATAAAATTCGCTGGCCGCGGGATCAAGTGCGAGCATGACATTGTCGCCGGCACGATAACCGGCCTTGTCGATGGCTTCGAGAATGGTCTCGACAGCCTCGTCGTTTGACTTGAGGTTTGGGGCAAAGCCGCCTTCGTCGCCGACGGATGTCGAGTAGCCACGCGATTTAAGCACGCCCTTGAGAGTGTGAAAGATCTCCGAGCCCATTCGCAGGGCTTCCTTAAAGCTCTCCGCTCCGACTGGCATGATCATGAATTCCTGAAAATCCACGTTGTTGTCGGCGTGAGCTCCGCCGTTTAGGATGTTCATCATCGGCACGGGCAGCGTCTTGGCGTTCGCCCCGCCGATGTATCGATAAAGCGGAATTTCGAGCGATGCCGCTGCGGCCCGCGCATTTGCGAGCGACACCGCAAGGATCGCGTTCGCTCCGAGCTTCGATTTGGTCGACGTTCCGTCGAGCCCGATCATCGTCTCGTCGATCAGCGTCTGATCGAGCGCATCGAGGCCCTCGAGCTCTCGTGAGATCTCTTCGTTGACGTGATCGACCGCCTTCTCGACGCCCTTGCCCAGGTACCGAAGCTTGTCACCGTCGCGAAGCTCGACGGCCTCGTTCTCGCCAGTCGAAGCTCCGCTCGGCACGGCCGCACGTCCCTGCGAACCGTCCTCGAGCACAACTTCGGCCTCGATCGTCGGGTTGCCGCGCGAATCCAATATTTCCCTCGCCCAGATCTGTTCAATATAGCTCATTTAATAATTTCTCCTGATAAACGGTGGCCGTCCGGCGGCCTATACAACTGCGTAAATGCCGCCGCCCGACCGTCTGAGGCCGCGGGCGGAAATATAAACGCTTCAATTAGGAATTTAACGTGATTTCGTACGAAACACAAAGCACTCGATTTCGGTGAACGAGCCAGCCTCAAGCGGACGGCGTATGCGAATCGGACATTTCCATTCGGACCTTGATGATGCGGCGTTTATCGACCTTTTCGATCTTGAATACGTGTCCGTTAAATGGCACGACCTCGCCTTCCTCAAGCAGTTCGCCCGATTCCGACATCAAAAATCCGGCTACGGTCGTATAGCTCTCGGAGATGGGCAGCGAAGTCTCGAGACGGCGATTGAGATCGCGAACCGCAAGGCCGCCGTCGAGCACAAAGCTGCCGTCGGGCTGAGGATGGATCTGATCATTGACCTCCTCGTCGTGCTCGTCCGAAATGTCGCCAACGATCTCCTCGAGCAGGTCCTCAAGCGTGATGATACCCTCGATGCCGCCGTGTTCGTCGACGACAAAGCCAAAGTGAAACTTCTCTTTCTGCATCTGCCGCAGTACGTCTTCGAGCTTCGCTGTGTCGACGACATAATTCGGCTTGTGGATTATGCTCGCAAGCTTAAAACTCTTGGGACGCGGCGACAATGTGACGAGGTCCTTGCTGTGTACGAACCCCGCGATATCGTCGAGCGATCCGCGATAAACAGGCAAGCGTGAGTAACCGTGCTCCTTAAATGCCTTTGCGACGTCATCAAAACTGCAGTTTTCAGAAACGGCGACGACCTCCGTCCTCGGGATCATCGCTTCTTTGACCGTCGTCTCCGAAAACTCGAACACCTTGTTGATCAGCGTCCCTTCTTCATGATTGATCTGGCCGCCCGCCTGCGAAACCCTGATCAACTGCCGAAGTTCGTCCTCGGAATAGACGGCGGCGTGCCGCGGCGAGGACGACAGCCCGAGCAGTTTACCGATCGCGCCGCCCGCGAGATTGAGTAACCAGAGGATCGGCCTAAAGATCTTGGCAAAAAATTCGAGTGGCCGTGCCGCGATCAGCGCGAACGCCTCGGCCCGCTCGAGCGCAAACATTTTCGGCACCAGCTCGCCAAAAACAACGTGCAGGAACGTGATCGACGAAAATGCGATGAAGATCGCGATTCCGTGGGCAATGTACGCGGCCGGCCCATTTCCGGCAATCTCCTCGGCTATCGGCTCGAGCAAAGCGGCGATCGTCGGCTCGCCCAACCAGCCAAGGGCGAGTGACGCGAGCGTGACGCCCAGCTGCACCGCGGAAATAAATAGCGTCGGATTATCGAGCAGCCGGATCGCGGCCGCGGCCCCCTTGCTTCCCTCTTCGGCGCTCTTTTCGATGCGCGTGCGGCGGAGCGAAACAAGTGCGAACTCGGAAGCGACAAAGAAAGCGTTGAGCGCCACAATAACGAGCAGCGAAGCAAATTTCCACAACACTCCGCCAAGCGTAATTGCCGCAGTTCCGTCGGAAGATTGGAGTAACAAAGAGAAACTACTGGCGGGATCGTCCATGGTCTACGATTCGGTCGATGTTGGTGTTTGAAGGGTAACCATAAACCTGTTGTATTAAAATTTCACCCACGGCTCCCACTACGGAATGGGTGAATTCCGAGAGTATAGCATAAAATACCGACCATTCGCCGACGGCGTGCGTATCACAGGCCGCGAGTATCGATCATCTCTTGTATCACCATCCGGCACGAGCCGCAGCCCGAACCGGCATTTGTTATCGCCGCAACCTGCTCAACCGAATCCAACGCGTCGGTTTCGATCGCCCGTTCGATCGTGTCCTCGCCGACGCCGAAACAGCTGCAGATCAACGCCCTTTCACCGACAAACTCCTGAACGCGCCGCTCCCGAAAATCCGCTAGTGCCGCCGACATTGCCCCAAAGCATATCTCGGCACATTGTTTTCGCTCATCGGGCAGGACGCCGAATTCGCTCGCGATGGACTCAAGCTCATCCACTCGGTCAAGCCCGTGCAGGTCCGTTAGAAGCCGGCCCGCCATCGCTTCTGCCAGCCGATCGGCGATCGCGACCGCGTAGCCGCAGCCGTTCGACAGGAATTTTATCTCGCGAATTATGAGGCTTGCCGGATCGATATCAACACAAAACCGCACGAACGAACCGCACCGAAAACTTGCTGCAACGCCCGTCGCCGATTCGTGCGCTGCCTTGCCGGCAAACTTCGCGGCCGCCGCTCGTTCGTTGATCTCGTCCGGATATAATGACACCTTTCGATTTTGCCACGTACCCACCGCTCAAAACGAATGAAAGAATCGTGTCTTTGGTGTAAAATTATCTCGGTCTCGCTATGAAAGCTCTGCTGATCCTGATACTGCCGCTGCTGATCCTCTCTTGCCGGCCCGCCGCCGCTCCGGTTTCGGTCTCGACGCGGCCCATTCGCCCCGGCGAAAAGGTTGACACGAACCTCCCGATGCCGCCCAAACGTCCGGTGTCCGAGATGGTCTGGACCAGCATGGAAGGGACGACCGCAAATATGGGCCAGCTTCGAGGTAAGGCGATAATTCTCGATTTTTGGGCGACCTATTGCCCGCCGTGCCGCGACGAGATTCCGCACCTCAACGAGCTGCAGGCAAAATACGGAATCGATAACCTGCAGATCATCGGCCTCAACGTCGGCGGCGACGAAGACAAGCCAAAGATCCCGGCATTTGCCAAGGAATACAAGGTCTCGTACCCGATCGCCTTCCCCGAAGACGATCTGCTCCAGTTCGTCACCGGAAACGACGACCGCATTCCCCAAACCGCCGTTTTCGACCGATCCGGCAAACTCATCACAAAAATTGTCGGCTTCGACAACTCCGCCAAAAAAGCCCTCGACACCGCCGTCGAATCCGCCCTCGGCACAAACTAGCCTCTCGGACCGCGGCCGACTCGTCCGCTATTCGAGCTCGAGGCTTCCGAAATGCGCGGCGTGGAATCACACTGGCAACTGAAGAAAAAGACGCGGACGAAACGTCCGCGGTTCGTCTGAAGACATTGACTTTGGTGTCTTGTTCATGCAACATCATATTATCGTCGGCGTACTGCCGGGCGGCTCGCAGCGTTCTAAAAGGTGACATCCGGCCTATGGATCAGGCATTCTCGGCCCCAGCCAGCAACAGTGGTCAGAACAGCGCATGATCCCATTAACGATCGATGCATTTCCCAATGCTATTGTCTTTATTTATAACATTTACAACCTTACGCTTAACCTCCGACATCAGATCTGTCCCATTTAGCTCTACACGAAACACTAATGGGATAGAATTGCAAGTAACTGCCCTTTTTACAGCATTTATCTCGTTCCACCTAACGTCAATTCTGGCACGAAGTGAATGTAATTTATCAGGTTCGCGTCCCAGCGAAATGCCCGGCCCGGCCGTCCGCGGCGGACCTTCAGTAGTGATGAATGCTGCAAGTGATGTATCATCGATCTTAGAGTTTTACCCTTTCAATTATGCGTGACATTCCGGTCGGCAACGGCAACCTGCTGGTCAATTTCGACGATAAATATCAGATACGCGACATCTATTTCCCTCATGTCGGCCAGGAGAACCACACCGAGGGCTTCCCTTCGCGGTTCGGGGTTTGGGTGGACGGCGACTTTTCGTGGATAGCGAGCGACGACTGGGAACGCAGGCTTCTGTACCGGCCGGACACGCTCGTCACTGACGTTACGCTTACTAATGCGACGCTCGGATTGACGTTGGTCTGCAGCGACACTGTCGCGAGCCACGACGATCTTTACCTACGCTGCATCCAGGTTACTGACACGACAGGCAAAGGCCGCAATGTCCGCGTATTTCTGCATCACGATTTCAGGATCTATGAGAACAAGGTTGGCGACACCGCGTATTATGATCCCGAGACGTTTTCGCTGATCCACTATAAGAAGCACCGGTATTTCCTGATCAACACCCTGCCGCATTTTGATGAGTTTGCCACAGGCCGCAAAGCATTTCGCGAAAGCGAGGGCACTTGGCGCGACGCCGAGGACGGCCGCCTCAACGGCGGAGCGACGACCGAGGGCTCGGTCGATTCGACCATCGGCGTGTACTTTCGGCTTGAGGCAGGTGCGACATACGAGTTCTTTTACTGGATCGCCGCCGGAACGTCGCACGCCGCGGTGGAAAAGCTCAATAAGCACATTCTCGCACGCGGGCCGCTAAATTTTCTCGGCTATACGGCAAATTACTGGAAGGCGTGGGTAAATAAGAACTCGACCGATTTCGGTGACCTTTCAGATGAATTGATCGGCCTGTACAAGCGTTCGCTCCTGATCGCGGACGCCCAGATCGACGATGGCGGAGCGATACTCGCCGCCAACGATCACGACGTGACCGAGCGTGCGACGGACCATTACAGCTATTTGTGGACACGCGACGGAGCCTTTGTCGCAAACGCCCTCGATCGTGCAGGCTACGCGGAGGTCGGACGGGCATTTTACCTTTTATGCTCGGAGATCGTGCACCCAAAGGGCTATTTCCTGCAAAAATATAACCCTGACGGCACAGTCGCGTCAGGCTGGCACGCGTCATGGGACGCTAATCGCAAGATCGCTTTGATGCCCATCCAGGAGGACGAAACTTCGCTTGTGCTGTGGGCGATGTGGCAGCATTATGAGATATTTCGCGACATCGACTTTGCACATCGAATGTACCGCTCGCTGACCGTGCTCTGCGCCGATTTTTTGGTGGAATTTCGCGATCCCGATACTCATCTGCCCAAAGCGAGTTGGAATCTGTGGGAAGACCGCCGCGGGGTTCACACTTTTACCTGCTCGACCGTCGTCGCAGGCCTCAGGGCCGCCGCGAAATTCGCGACGCTTTTTGACGAAACCGAGCGCGCCGAAAAATATGCGACCGCAGCCGACGAAATAGTCGGAGCGATGCGAATGCATCTTTACAGCGAAAAGCACGGCCGTTTCCTGCGCGGCCTTCTCATCAGCACTGATGACAGTCTAACGCCCGACCCCGCGGTGGACGCTTCGATGTTCGGCATATTCGCGTTCGGGTGCTTTGCGACCGACGATGAAATGGTGGTCAACACAATGCTGGCGGTCGAAGAGAGGCTCGCAAACAGGACCGACATTGGCGGCATCGCGAGATTCGAGGATGACTCTTACATGCGCGAGAGCGTTGGGATAATCGGCAATTCCTGGTTTATCTGCACACTGTGGCTGGCGGATTACTACATCGCGGCAGCCAAAACAAGGGATGATCTTGCCCCGGCGATCGAGCTGCTCAACTGGGTCGTCGAATGGGCCCTGCCGTCAGGCGTGTTGGCCGAACAGATCGATCCCGTCACCGGCAAGCATGTGTCGGTCTCGCCGCTGACGTGGTCGCACTCGACCTATATCGCGACGATCCACAATTATTTAGACAAGGTAAAGGAGCTGGAAAGGGACGCTTTTAGCGAACGGTCGGCGTCTGCGATAAACTTAGGTTAAATGAGAAGAGCTAAAGTACTTGCCACGCTGGGCCCCGCGTCCAGCGATCAGACGACTATTGAAACAATGATCAACGCCGGACTCAACGCGGTCCGCATAAATATGTCCCATGGGCTCCGCGAGGAGCACACCGCAACCGTCGCACGAGCACGAGCGGCCGCCAAGGCAGCCAAAAAGCCGCTTGCGATACTTGTAGACCTTTCGGGGCCAAAGATCCGCACACGAGCACTTGAGGACGGCAGATCCGTAACGCTCGTCGAGGGGCAGGAATTCACCATCACTACGCGCGACATCGTGGGCGATGATTCGATCGTATCGACAACATTCGCTCACCTGCCGGATTCAGTCGAAACGGGAGCGCGGATCCTGCTCGATGACGGAGCATTGATACTCACCGTAATATCCAAGACCGACACGGACGTGCTTTGCCGTGTGCTGCTGGGCGGCGTGCTGAGCGAGCGTAAGGGCATCAATCTGCCCAACACCGCTTTGCCGATACCGTCGATGACCGAAAAGGATCATTCGGACCTGATCTGGGCGATGGAGCAGAACGTCGATTACATCGCGCTTTCGTTCGTCCGCACAGCCCAGGACTGCCGCGAGGCGAAAGACATAATTAAACGGCTCAATACACGCAAGCTGGGCCGTGCTCTGCTCGTCGCCAAGATCGAAAAGAGCGAGGCGATCGATAACCTCGACGAGATCATTCTGGAAACTGACGGAGTGATGGTCGCCCGCGGCGATCTCGGCGTCGAAACCAGCGTCGAACTAGTGCCCGTATATCAAAAACGGATCATCGAGCAGGCCGTCGCTCACGATAAATTTGTGATCACGGCAACGCAGATGCTGCAGTCGATGATAGACAATCCGTTTCCGACGCGGGCTGAGGCCTCAGACGTGGCGAATGCCGTCTGGGACGGCACCGACGCCGTCATGCTGTCGGCAGAGACGGCATCGGGCAAATATCCCGTCGAATCGGTCCGCACGATGATCCGTATGATCGACGCCGCCGAAACGATCAAACCTGCCCAGCTCAGACGGCCGATCAAATTCTCGCAGCCGCCATCAGGCCGGACCAGCCAGGCTCTATGCAAGGCCGCCGCCTACGCTGCAAAGGAACTCATGACCGAAAAAATAGCGGTCTTTACGGAATCCGGCCTCATGGCCCGCCGGTTGTCGTCGGTCCGCTCAGGCCTTCAGACATTTGCACTGACCACATCGGACGATGCATGCAACCAACTCTCGATGATCTGGGGCGTGCAGACGCTCGTTCACGAAGAGCCGACATCCACTGAAGACTTACTCAAGATCGGAGAAACGACGCTGCTTGAGGCGGGCGTTGTTGATCGGAATGAAACGCTGGTAATGATGGCCGGCCGCCTGTCAGGGTCGGGGTTGTCGAGCTCGGTGGTCGTGTGGACCATCGGCGAGGACGTGCCGAGGAGGTAGGCCGAAGCGAACGACGGCGGTGACGGCCTTGTTTGGGCTAAATACGACGATAAACTATACGGCCGCACCGAAAAGCTTCCCAACAAGGGCCGTTGCAGTCATTGCGATCGCTCCCCAAAAGAGTACGCGAAAGGCTCCGGTAATAATGCTCGCGCCGCCGGCCCGCGCGGCGACAGCACCAAGGAGAATGAGAAAAAGCAGTGAGCTTGCCGCTACAAGCCAGATCATCAAATGCCCGGGAGCGAGCCAGGCGACGATAAGCGGCGGCGTGGCACCCAACGCGAAGCTAGCCGCAGAAAAGCCGGCTGCCTGGAGCGGGTTGGCACTTAGCGTGGCCGTGATGCCAAGCTCGTCGCGAGTATGTGCACCGAGTGCGTCATGCTCCATCAGTTGCCGTGCAACCTCGAGTGCCAATGGTTTGTCGAGCCCGCGGCTTTCGTATATATGCGCTAACTCGCGAAGTTCGTATTCCGGCTCGTCGGCAAGGTGTTTCTTTTCGAGCTCGATGTCGGCTTTTTCGGTATCAGACTGTGAATGGACGGAGACGTACTCGCCCGCGGCCATTGAGAGGGCTCCGGCACACAGGCCGGCAACGCCAGCGATCATTACTGCCTCATGCGACGAGGCCGCCGCCGCCGCAACGCCTATGACCAGTGACGACGTCGATACGATACCGTCATTTGCACCCAGAACGGCGGCCCTGAGCCACCCGATGCGATGGGTCCGGTGCATTTCGTTGTGAATCATGATCGTCGCTTTCCTTTAGAGAAGCATAGGATAACCGATTCGCGGGATTTTGAATAAACGGCGCAGATAAAGTCAGGTCTTTGACAGTCAGTATTTGGAAGGCATATTATTACGGCCCCATCGAAGAGCACTCGCCATCCATGCGATCTCGTTGAGAAATGCAACGACCCGCTTATCATACGCCGGGTCGAGAAGACTGCCGTCAGCATCGAATTTGGAGCGAACGCTCGGAAACTGGAGGTCCGTAAAAGTAACGGCCAAGCCCAGCTCGCGGACCATTGGGACCATCGCTTCGATCACGCGGGCACCGCCCCATGGACCGGCCGACACTCCGACGAACGCAACGGCCTTATGGATATATTCCTTGAGCAGTGTATCGAGCACGGACTTGAGGACGCCGGGGTAACCGTGGTTGTATTCGGGAGTCACGACGATAATGCCATCTGCCCTAACGATGGCATCGCGCCACTCCGGGAACAAGTGGCCGATCCCCGTTCCATAATCGTCACCAGGAAGGTCAAAGTGCCGGACGTCAAAAAACTGAGTTTCGATATCGTCCCGTTCAAGCACCTTGCGATGCACCCATTTTGCAACGTGCTCGCTGGCACGGTCTTTTCGATTGGTGCCGAGCAGGATAGGAATAAAGAGTTTGGCCTCGGTCATAATGTGCAGGCGCCACAGTGAGACATTGCTGTGTAACGCGTGTCAGAACGTTAGCCGCGAGCCATGTTCTCAAGCATCTCGCCCATTTTTTGATGAATCAGGTTCACGCCTTTGAGCGGACGTAGCATGACTTTGAATTCCGTGATCTTACCGTCATCGCCCCACTTGAACATATCCACGCCATTGATTGTTATACCGTCGATCTCGACGATAAATTCCAGCACGGCGTCGTTGATCCCGATAATATCGCGGACGTATCGGAAGGTGTCATTCAGAAAGACGTCGAATGCTGCATGCAAATACCGCGATGCGAGAGCTTTGCCCAACTGAGGCGCGTGAACGACCGGCGAGAAGAAAATTACGTTGTCCGCCAATAGACCGTCGATCGCCCGTACGTCCCGCGAGGATATGATGTGATGCCACGCCGCGATGGGGTGCGATTCGTATTCCATTATCCATTGATCACAATAACGAAACGTCTAGTCGGCACCCAGCACCTGAGCGACAGTTTCTTTCTTGAGGCCTCCGTTTCGTTTCGTGTATTCGGAAAGCGACATCTGCGGGTCGCGCCAAGCGTCGAGGTGGCCAACCTGGTGGACGCACTGGATGGTACAAGTCGGAGCACACCACTTTTCGGTGTTGTATTCGCGTTTAAGATCTTCGTGAGTATATTCGAGGAGCGGAATCCCAGGCGTTCCGCGTTGCTGCGAGCACCAACTAACAATACCGCCTTCGTCGACATAGAGGTAACGCGATCCGGCACGGCAACGCCATTCGTACTCGCCGCCGTCGACAAGCTCGTCCTGAAACCAGTTCCAACGGGCATACGAGCGTGCACCTTTTGCTTTTATCTCTTTGTAAACTTCCTTTTCGCGATCCGTCAGTCCCTTGTTGAGACCGTCGCCGTCATGGATGATGCCGACCGTCGAAGAAAAGCCGAGCTCAAGTGCTCGGTTTGCAATTATAAGAGCCTCATCCGGATTGGCGACCCCACCGCCAACGACCGAATTTATGTTGACCTTGAATTTCGCGTGATCGCGGAGATTTACAAGCTTGGCATCGAGGACTTTCAGGCTCTTTTTCGAAACGTCATCGGGAGTCACATTATCGATAGAGATCTGCAAATAATCGAGGCCCGACTCGTTCAACTTTTTGACCTTTTCGGGCTGAAAATAGTATCCATTGGATATAAGGCCGGCTATCATGCCATGGTGGCGAATGCGGACAATTATGTCGTAGATCTCCGGATGCATCATCGGTTCGCCGCCCGAGATCGTGATAACTGATGAGCCAAATTCAGCAAGCTTGTCGATGCGTTTGAGCATGACGTCGATCGGCACCGGATCCGACGTCTTGTCGTACTCATTGCAATACGTACATGCCAGGTTGCACCGGCGCATAGGCACAATGTGCACCAGCACCGGATGGCGCGTAGATGCAAACGCTTTAACCGTGTGCTTGACGCCCCGTGTAAATCTGCTGAAACTGCTTGCCTTGGGCATACTTTCTTACTCAACCAAACTTTTGATTATAGATTTTGCCGCACATCTTTTCAAACCAGACAAAAGCCCCGCCGAAGCAGGGCTTAAAACTCATATCGACCGGCGCATGAACGATTAGCCTTTGACAATCTTTGTACCGGCCGGCAGATCCATCGCAAAGACCGATGCCTTGATGTCGGCATTCTTTTCAATACCTGTCAGAAGCACCGTAGTCGTATCGCTGTTCTGCTCGGTGATCTTAGCCTGGCGAGGCATTCCGTTGGCATCGACCCACAATTCCGCCGATTTGTAGCTAGTCGGGGCTTTGGGAGTCATCAGAATATGCCAGGTCTGAGTGCCGTCGCTGACAGCTTCTTGCCCGATGTACTGAACATTATAATTCGACTGTAGCTGAGCCTTTGACATGCTAATGAATGCAAGAGCCCCTCCAGCTGAACCACTATTTTTCGCTTTTGACGTCGTTCCCTGAATCGCCTGTCCCAATTTGGGTCGATAAAGCTGATATTTATCACCGATCACGACGATGCTCTCATTGACGGGCTTGGTCCAGTCAATACGGACATACATCAGATTTTTGGTCTTTGCACTTTTAGGAAGATAGCTGGTTGTCCCCTCGGTCGTGTCGGGGATACCGAGGTTATCGTTGAATTTGACCATTGTAACGTTGGCTCGAAACGAGCTCAGCGTCTTGTAGTTCCCGTCCATCCGGTCCAGTACTTCCTTGATTACCTGAGCACGCGAAGTTCCCACTCCGAATACTCCCACGAAAATAGCCAAGCCAAAGGCGATCGTTCCGAGCCTTAATATCTTTTTCTGCAGTTTCATAAACAGATCCTTGCCTTCTCATCTAGCGTAGCGAAAGGGCTTGGGGTTTGACGGCCGTCGGCGGGGTTTGGGTTGCAGACTTATATCTATCATCGAACCAGGCTTTTGGCGTAAGAAAGATAAAAGCCATGATCACAAGACAAAGCACATCCCATTGCCACGACGCTCGTTCAAAGTCCCAAAGTATGATC
>JBDTZO010000144.1:0-6508 GCA_040005135.1 Acidobacteriota bacterium
CCTGTTCCTCAAGCAGGAATTCGGTATCGCCGACTTCCTTGATCTTGACCCAACGGAGCATCTGACGGACGATCACCTCGATGTGCTTATCGTTGATGTTCACGCCCTGCAGACGATAGACTTCCTGGATCTCATTGACGAGATAGTTCTGCAACGCTTCCATTCCGAGGACACGCAGGATGTCGTGCGGGTTGAGCGGGCCGTCCATGAGCGGTTCACCCGCACGGACGTGATCGCCTTCCTGCACGTTGATGTGCGTTCCACGCGGAATGTCGTATTCCCTCTCGCTGCCGTCGTCGCCGGTCACGATCAGTTTACGTTTACCCTTCGAAATAGGTCCGAACGTGATATGCCCGTTGATCTCGGACATGACGGCCGTTTCGCCGGGACGCCGTGCTTCGAACAGCTCGACGACACGCGGCAGACCGCCGACGATGTCCTTGGTCTTGGTGGTCTCACGCGGGATCTTAGCGATAATGTCGCCGGCCTGAACTTCCTGGCCGTCCTCAACGTGAAGATTGGCCCGGATAGGCATCTGGTACGTTTTCAGAACCTTATTGCCGTTGCGGATCTCGAGACGCGGCTGATTCTTTTCATCCGAATCCTTGACTACAAGGCGTTTCTGGCCGGTGACCTTGTCGATCTCTTCCTCGACCGTCTTACCCTCGCGAAGGTCTTGATACTTGATCGTACCGTCGACCTCCGAAAGGATCGCGAACGTGAACGGATCCCAAGTGACAAGGATGTCGTCCTCCTTCACCTTTTGGCCGTCCTGAACGTGGATCTGAGCTCCGTAGACGATCTTATAATGAGCGACTTCGCGACCGCGTTCGTCGACCAGAGCGAGCTCTGACTGACGGCGAAGCGAAACGTATTCACCCTCGCGGTTCTTAATGACCTTAAGATCGCCGAGGTAGCGGACCGTTCCGTCCATTGCCGCCGCGTGTTTTGTCTCCTGCTCGAGTCGGGCCGTACCACCGACGTGGAACGTACGCATAGTGAGCTGCGTGCCGGGCTCGCCGATCGACTGTGCAGCGATAACGCCTACAGCCTCGCCGATCTCGACCGTGTTGCCGGTCGCGAGGTTGCGGCCGTAACATTTGACGCAGATACCGCGACGCGACTCGCAGGTCAGGGCCGAGCGGATACGCACCTTTTGCAGGCCCGAAAGCTGGACCTGAGCACCGAGAGCTTCGTTGATCTCGACGTTGGCAGCGACGATCGTCATTCCGTCGACCGGATCGATGATGTCGTCAAGCGACGTGCAGCCGACGATTCGGTCACGAAGCGATTCGACCTCTTCACCATTACGAATAATGGCCTCGGCCCAGACACCGCGGAGCGTTCCGCAATCCTGTTCCGACACGATCACGTCCTGAGCGACGTCAACGAGACGACGCGTCAGATAACCCGAATCGGCCGTCTTGAGAGCCGTATCGGCAAGTCCCTTACGAGCGCCGTGCGTCGAAATGAAGTACTGCAGAACGTCCAATCCTTCGCGAAAATTGGCAAGGATCGGATTTTCGATGATCTCGCCCGACGGCTTGGCCATAAGGCCGCGCATACCGGCGAGCTGTCGGATCTGAGCTTCAGAACCTCGGGCTCCGGAATCGGCCATGACGAGGATCGGATTAAGCTCCTTTCGCTCGTTTTCGCGAGTGTGCATCGCCTTGAACATCTCTTTGGCGACGCGATCGGTGACCTCGGACCAGATGGCCGTCACCTTGTTCTCGCGCTCCATGTTGGTCATGGTCGCATCTTCGTACTGAAGGCGAAGTTTTTCGACCTCTTTAAGAGCTTCCTCAATGATGGCCTTCTTGGTGGGCGGTGTGACCATGTCGTCGATACCGATCGACATACCGGCCTTGGTCGCGTACAGGAATCCCATCGTTTTGAGATCGTCGAGCAAAGCCACCGTCTGGTCGTGTCCCAGCTTGAGGTGACAATACGTGACGAGCGACTGCAGGCCCTTTTTCTTCATCGTGCCGTTGATGTAAGGCAGGCCGTCACGCGTCAGGCGTTCATTAAAGATCGCTCGTCCGGCCGTCGTCTCGATGACCATATCGACCTTTTCGCGAACGTTCGCACGCATCACGTCCTGATTATTGTGCTCGAGTGTCAGATCGATCAGATCGCCACGCCAACGCAGGCGGATCTTGGTCTGAGTTTCGATCACCCCGGCATCGAGGGCAAGCATCGTGTCTTCGATCGAGTTGAAAGCCTTGTTATCGCCTACCATCTCGTCCCGTCCGAGTGTCAGGTAATAGCATCCGAGAACGATGTCCTGCGAAGGAACAGCGATCGGCTGGCCGCTAGCCGGACTTAGAAGGTTGTTAGACGCAAGCATCAAAACGCTCGCCTCGATCTGTGCCTCAGGCGACAGCGGAATATGGACAGCCATCTGATCACCGTCGAAGTCAGCGTTGAAAGCCGTACATACGAGCGGATGGATCTTGATCGCCTTACCCTCAACCAGGACGGGCTCGAAAGCCTGAATTCCCAGCCGGTGAAGCGTCGGAGCACGGTTCAAAAGGACCGGATGCTCGCGAATGACTTCCTCTAGAATGTCCCAAACGATCGGCTCTTGGCGTTCGACCATCTCACGGGCCTGTTTGATGGTGGCCGCATGAGCATCCTTTTCAAGCTTGTTATAGATGAACGGCTTGAACAGCTCGAGGGCCATCTTCTTAGGCAAACCGCACTGGTGGAGCTTAAGCTCGGGTCCGACGACGATCACGGAACGACCCGAATAATCGACACGTTTTCCGAGCAGATTCTGGCGGAAACGTCCCTGTTTACCTTTGAGCGTGCCAGAAAGCGATTTGAGCGGTCGATTGTTGGCACCGCGAAGTACGCGGCCGCGGCGTCCGTTGTCAAACAACGCATCGACAGCCTCCTGCAGCATCCTCTTTTCATTGCGGACAATGACCTCGGGGGCACGCAGTTCGATCAGCTTTTTCAAGCGATTGTTTCGGTTAATGACGCGTCGATAAAGATCGTTGAGATCCGACGTCGCGAAACGTCCGCCGTCGAGGGGCACCAGCGGGCGAAGCTCGGGCGGGATAACCGGAATCACGTCGAGGATCATCCAGTCAGGATGATTGCCGGAACGCAGGAATGAGTTCGACACCTTTAGACGCTTAGAATACTTAAGTTTTTTCTGCTGTGAGGTTTCCTCACGCATCTTTCCACGAAGATCCTCGACCAGCTCGGCGATATCGATCTTCTGCAAAAGGTCCTTGATCGCTTCGGCGCCCATCTTGGCGACGAACTGATTAGGATAATCGCGCGTCAATTCGCGGAAACGCTCATCGGTGAGCAAGTCCTTTTGTTTGAGCTCCGGTACGTCGCCCTCGTCGACAACGATATATGTCTCAAAATAAAGGATCTTTTCCAGATCGCGCAAAGTGATGTCGAGCAAATGGCCGATACGAGACGGAAGTCCCTTAAAGAACCACACGTGTGAACAGGGGCTCGCGAGCTCGATATGGCCGAGACGCTCGCGGCGGACCTTAGACTGTGTAACTTCGACACCGCATTTGTCGCAGATCACTCCGCGATGCTTCATGCGCTTGTACTTACCGCACAAACATTCCCAATCGGAGACCGGGCCGAAGATGCGGGCGCAAAACAGTCCGTCCCTTTCCGGTTTGAATGTACGGTAGTTGATCGTCTCGGGCTTGGTAACCTCGCCGTGCGACCACGAGCGGATCTTGTCGGGCGACGCCAGAGAGATCCGGATCGCCTCGTAATTAGCCGTCAATGTTGTCTTGCTTTCGTTATTGAATCGAAACATAATTCTCCAAAAATGAGTCCAACGTCCAATGTCCCTGGCCCAAAGTCAAAAGGCTTTTGACCTCTGACCTTGGCCATGGACTTGGGACAAACTAATCAACTCCGACGATCGCGTCCACGCCGGCGGCGATCTCGTCCGGATCGATCTCATCTTCCTGAATGAGCTCGACATCCAGACAGAGAGACTGCAGCTCGCGGACCAGAACGTTAAACGACTCGGGTATGCCCGGCTCGAAATTCGAAACGCCCTTGACGATCGTTTCGTAGATCTTCGAGCGTCCGGCCACATCGTCGGATTTGCACGTGAGCAATTCCTGCAGGATGTGAGCGGCGCCGTATGCCTCGAGTGCCCAAACTTCCATCTCTCCGAAACGCTGTCCGCCGAACTGTGCCTTACCACCGAGCGGCTGCTGTGTGATCAACGAGTACGGTCCGATCGAACGTGCGTGGATCTTGTCGTCGACCAGATGCGACAACTTGAGCATATAGATGTATCCGACGCACACCTTTTGCTCGAACTGCTCACCCGTCAAGCCGTCATAAAGACGCGTCTTGCCCGAGGGACCAACCGATGGCGGAAGCCCGAGTTCGTCGTACTTCTCGTTGGCTTGGGTGATATAGCCCTTGATCTCCTCTTCGCTCGCTCCATCAAAAACAGGAGTCGCGAAGTGCAGCCCGAGGACGCGTGCAGCCCATCCTAGATGTGTCTCGAGGATCTGCCCAACGTTCATACGCGACGGAACGCCAAGCGGATTGAGCACGATCTCGACCGGAGTTCCGTCCGGCAAATACGGCATATCCTCTTCGGGCAGGATGCGAGCGATGACGCCCTTGTTGCCGTGGCGTCCGGCCATCTTGTCGCCGACTGAAAGCTTACGCTTCATCGCGACAAATACCTTGACCATCTTGATCACGCCCGGAGGCAGCTCGTCACCTTGCTTGAGCTTGGTGATCTTTTCGTCGTAAATGTCACGAAGAATATTGATCTGACGTTCGGTCCGCTGTTCGTATTCCTTGACCTCGGCCGAGATATCGATCGAACCCGCCGAAACTTCGGCCTTGCGGAGCAATTTGATGTCAATGCCGGTCAAAACCTCGCGCGTCAGCGTTTCGCCTTTCTTGATCATTACCTCTTTGGCCTCGACAAGGTCCTTGTTGAGCTTGCGTCCGTCAAAGAGCTCGTAGATGCGCTCGTCCCTCTGCTCCTGCAGAATACGAATTTCGTCATCGAGATCGCGGTGGAGATCTTCTTCTTCCATGCCCTCGATATCGAGACTTCGTTCGTCCTTGTCCTGGCCCTTTCGGGTAAAGATCTGGACGTCGACGACCGTTCCGTCGATTCCCGGCGGGCAGGTCAAAGATGCGTCCTTAACGTCGCCGGCCTTTTCACCGAAGATGGCTCGAAGCAGTTTTTCTTCCGCCGTCAGTTGGGTCTCACCCTTTGGCGTGACCTTTCCGACAAGCACCGAGCCGGGCTTGACCTGGGCACCGATGCGGATAATGCCGCTCTCGTCGAGATCGCGGAGCATATTCTCGCCGATATTCGGAATATCACGCGTGATCTCCTCAGGACCCAACTTGGTGTCGCGGGCCTCGATCTCAAGTTCCTCGATGTGGATCGACGTATAGTAGTCGTCCTTGACCATGTGCTCGGATACGAGGATGGCGTCCTCAAAGTTGTATCCACGCCAAGGCATGAACGCGACCAGCACATTACGGCCGAGAGCGAGCTCGCCCCGGTCGGTACAAGGGCCGTCAGCGATGACCATTCCCTTTTTCACACGCTCGCCGACCTGAACGATCGGACGTTGGTTGATACACGTGTTCTGGTTTGAACGCTTGAACTTGACCAGCGAATAGATATCCGCCGTAACCTCACGCGAGATCGTGCCGTCGACCTGATGGTCAGCCTTGACGATGATGCGTTCGGAGTCGACATAGTCGACCACGCCGTCTCGTTTTGCGATAACGACGGCACCCGAATCGCGGGCCGCGATCTTTTCCATACCGGTGCCGACATAAGGCGACTCGGCACGAAGCAGAGGGACCGACTGACGCTGCATGTTCGAGCCCATGAGAGCTCGGTTAGCATCGTCGTTCTCAAGGAACGGGATGAGCGAGGCAGCGACCGAAACCAGCTGTTTCGGACTGACATCCATGTACTGGGTATCGTCGCGATGGGCCGTAATGAACTCACCCTTTTGTCGAGCAGCGTTGCGCTCGTTGACGATATTGCCCTTTTCGTCCAGCTCAATATTGGCCTGGCCGATGATCCACTTATCTTCTTCCCAAGCCGTGAGGTAAAAAGGCCACGGCTCGAATTCGGCGATCTTGCCGCCCTTTAGCTTGCCGTTCGCAGCCTCGACATCCTCAAGAGGCACGTGCTCGCCGGGCTTGAACGACGTGTCGCCGCCATTCTGAATGCGGACATATTCGATCACACGGCCTTTTTCGACGCGCCGGTAAGGCGACTCGATAAACCCAAACTCGTTAATGCGTGCAAAACAGGAAAGCGACGAGATCAGACCAATGTTCGGTCCTTCAGGCGTTTCGATCGGGCAAATGCGGCCGTAGTGCGTCGGGTGGACGTCGCGAACCTCAAAGCCGGCACGTTCACGCGAAAGACCGCCGGGTCCGAGAGCCGAAAGTCGCCGTTTATGCGTGATCTCGGATAGCGGATTGGTCTGGTCCATGAACTGCGACAGCTGCGACG
>JBDTZO010000110.1:0-6472 GCA_040005135.1 Acidobacteriota bacterium
GAACGAAGTGCGGCGGCGAAATTGAGTCCGATCTGCTCCTTCATTTGCACCTGATTGATTCCCTGGAGGTTAAATTCGACCGGGTCTTCGGCGGTCATGATGTTGGTCTCGGACGTGTTCAATGCCTGAAGCGCCGAGTATAGCGTGTTCGTCTTACCAGATCCCGTCGGGCCGGTGACGAGTACCATTCCGTAAGGATTAGCGATATTTCGCTTAAATTTCTCGAGGCTCTCAGGCTCAAAACCGAGCTTGGTCATGTCGAGCATCAGCTTGTCCTTATCCAGCAGACGAAGCACTACCTTTTCGCCGAACAATGTCGGCAAGGTGGACACTCGAAAATCTAGTTCGCGCGAGCGGTTATCGATCTTGACCTTGATCTTGATGCGTCCGTCCTGCGGCAGGCGCTTTTCGGAAATGTCCAGCTTCGCCATGATCTTGAGCCGCGAAATGAGCGGGTCCCGGATCTTCATTGGCGGATGCATTACGTCATAAAGAATGCCGTCGATTCGGAAGCGGATACGGAAGTCTCGCTCGTAGGGTTCGACGTGAATATCCGATGCGCCGCGTCGTAGGCTGTCGACCATCAGGACGTTAACGAGGCGAACGACCGGTGCATCTTCGCTGGCCCGGGCCAGAGCGGCGAGATCGATCTCTTCGTTGTCCTCAATCACCTCAAATTCTTCGCCTTCGTGTGTCCCGAACTCGAATCTGTCGAGTGAGACGTCAAGGTCTGACTCATTCAAACGCTCGCCAACCGCTGCAACGCCGTTCGAGCCCACCTTGCGGTGGCCGTTCGAGCTGTTCGAACCGTTTGAGCCGTTCTTCGCAGTGACAGCCTCTGCCTCGACTGCGAATGCCGCATCGAAAATGTCTATCTCGTTCGAGCCAACATAGTATTTCGCGATCGCATGCTGGATCGAACTCTCCGCGGAAATAACAGGTTCGACATTAAATCCCGTCATGAACTTAATGTCGTCCATCGCAAAAACATTGGTCGGATCAGCCATCGCAAGCGTTAGCGTGGCTCCGGCCTTCGAGATTGGCAGGACAGTATATTTTTGAGCGACCTCATGTGAGATCAGCTTGATAACGGCCGTTTCAATCTGAAAAAGCTCGAGATTGATGGACGGGACCCCGTATTGACGGGATAGGACGGCGGTGATCACATCGTCCGAGACGATACCCAACTTGACAAGATTCGACCCGAGCTTGCCGCCGCTCGAACGTTGATAATCCAACGCTTCGCGCAGTTGCTGCGATGTGATTAGATTTTCGCGGACAAGAATTTCCCCTAATTTTGCTGACATTTGAAGAAGGCGTTCCCTATTTGATTACTCCCAAATGATGGGATACGGCGGTAGCGACTTGTTTGATCAAGATAATGCGAGGCTTATATGAAAACGATGATAAACATCGTTGACAACTGATAATACATCGTTAAACCGACGAGTGTCAACAAGTCTTTTCTGACGGGAATTAACGCCGGGAAGGCTTGCGGAGAAGGTGAAAAGTGAATCGATACCTATTTAGGTATGTTCATTTGCTTTTTGATCTGATCGATAAACGAACGCACGACGGACGCATCGGGACTGGCGGGAAATAGCTTTAGAAACTCCTCATACAACGCGATCGCCTCGGAAAAGCGGTGCTCCCGTTCGTAGATAAGTCCGAGCAACTGATAAACCACGTGGCTATCGGGCGCACCTGACAACTGCCTGATCGCCTGTTTAAGATATTTCGCGGATTCGTCGTAGTTTGCCTTTTCCTGTTCAAAATCTCCGGAGCCGCCAAACCCCTCGGCCTTTTCCTTATACAAGAGCCCCAATCCGGTGAGAGCTTCCGGTTGAAAACCCTTTCCTTCGGCGATCGCCCGCTTAAATGCAGCGATCGCGTTCGCCTCGTCACCGCCGTCCTTAAATATCCGCCCTTGGACCGCTGACGCCTCGGCGTAGCCGGGACGAAGCCGCTTGGCCATCGATAATGCCTTCTGTGCCCCGTCGAGATCGCCCGCGTCGGACAAGAGTCTGCCAAGCGCCAAATACGCCTCGGCGTACGAGGACCGTAACTTTACGGCTTTTCGGTATGCCTCAGCCGCGCGGTCACGGTCAATCAGTGACAGCCGTTCGGCTTCCTGAAAGGCAAGCTCAGCCGCATCCGTCGTCTTTTGCATCGCGATCTTGATGTCGCCCTTCTCGGCAGCGGTAAGAGTGTGGGACGTCTCCTTAAATCCGTCGGCTCTCAGCCTGACGCTGTGGCTGCCGCTTGCGACAGTCCTAATTTTTAGCTGGCCCGCATCGTCGGTCTTTCCGAAAAGCACGCCGTCGATCCATATCGACGCTCGAGGTTCGGTTTCGATAGTGATCGTCCTATCGACAACTGAGGATTCCGCCCGCCGAACGGTCTTGGCCTGTGGAGCGGCGAGCAGCGTAAAACTCAATAGAACTAGCGCAGTTAGTAGTAGGCGCTTAATCAGCCTTCCGATATCAATTTTCGAGAAATTCCGCATCAGATCTTCTAACTCCCCCTATTAGAGCAACTTTTAGCGCAGTGAAAGATTCATCCGGCAAGTGACGTTGGGCCATACCTTTGATCTGATCGATCCACGAGTTCCTTGTAGAATCGACGTTCTCGAGCCTAAAACCAGTATCGATCGGTTGTCCCGCAGGGTTCGTTTACGTCCATCGTCACCGATCTCGCAGTGAGCTTCCGAATCCCAAGCCGCATATTTCAGCTCAGGTTTGATTCCATGAACTCCCTTAATAATATCATTCTCGAGTCGCTTAGCTCCTTTAGATAGAGCTTCAACATCAGCTTTGACTCTCTCGGCCTCGATCTCACTTCATTCCTCGACGCCACGCGTCGCGAATACTTTTAGAAAAAAACCAACCACAGTTCGGTCGACGAACAGGGAGTATTTTCGGGCATCCTGCGAGCATGCCACTTCATGGGTCAAACGTTCTTGTGACATAATACATTTATCAAAACGAACCGAAATTGACTCCATATTGCTGTTTCCATAGTAGCCGATCCGGACCACTCACGATAGTGCAACATTCAGGGCCTATTTCACGTCTTTATGGAACAATTCTTAGCAACTGAGACGCTCATAATCGAGCTACTGCTGGTCGTCTCGCTAGTAGCTCTGGCGGTTAGACGTTTGCGTATCCCATACACGGTTGCGCTGGTCGTCGTGGGTTTGCTTATCACGTTCCAACAGCGAATTGAGATCGATCTGACACCGGAACTGATCCTCTCGCTGTTTATTCCGCCATTGGTCTTTGAGGCCGCTTTTCATCTTGACTTCACGAAGCTGCGTGAAAATTGGCTGCCTATCGTAGGACTTGCCGTCCCCGGTGTCTTAATTACTACCTTTATCGTCGGAGCTATCGTTTCTTGGGGAGTCGGTATCCCGCTGTCCAGTGCTCTTGTCTTCGGAGCACTGATCGCGGCGACCGATCCGGTAGCCGTCGTTTCACTCTTCAAAGCTCTCGGGGCTCCAAAACGCCTTACGACACTCGTCGAAAGCGAAAGTCTGTTCAACGACGGGACGGCGATCGTCGTCTTCAAATTACTTCTCGTGGTGGCGTTAGCGGCGGCTAGCAACTCCGGGCAATCAGCGGAACCGTTCGATCTGCTCGCGGCAACGGTCGATTTCTTCCGCGTTTCTGCGGGCGGAGTGCTGGTCGGAGTTGCGCTTGGATGGGTGATCGCACAGGTTATCGCTCGTGTCGATGACTACCTTATCGAGACGATGTTGACAACGGTTTTGGCCTTCGGAACATATCTCGTTGCTGAACGATTTCACGTCTCAGGCGTACTCGCCGTAGTTGCGGCCGGCATAGTTACGGGCAACGTCGGATTAAAGGGAATGTCGCCGACGACAAGGATCGTCCTTTTCAATTTCTGGGAATTTCTCGCGTTTGTTGCCAATTCTCTTGTTTTTCTGCTGATCGGTCTTGATGTTAACCTTCGAGAATTGTGGTCGAATATTATTCCGATCATGTTTGCTCTCCTCGCCGTTCTTCTGAGCAGGGCGTTGGTGGTTTACGGGCTCACTGCTCTCGCAAACTTACGCTTGACCGACAAGGTCCCGCTCGCATATCGACACGTCCTTTTTTGGGGAGGGCTGCGCGGAGCGATCAGTTTGGCATTGGCTCTGTCTTTGCCGCTCGCCCTCGCCGAACGTGAAACATTGCGTGTAATGACGTTTGGCGTTGTGCTATTCACGCTGTTAGCCCAGGGAACCACGATGCAGTTTTTCATGGCCCGGCTCGGCCTCGGCGTTGCCCCTGAGCTCGAACTTGAATACGAGCGCCGTCACGGACGATTGATCGCTGCCCAGGCCGCCCGCCGCCGGATCCAGGAAATGTATCATGCAAATCTATTCTCGGTGACGATATGGAAGCAGTATGAGCCCGAACTGCTCAAACAGGTCGAGGACGCTCTGGCCGCTCAAAACGACCTATTAAAGAAACATCCGGGTTTGCAGCTTGAAGAACGAGTAGACGCTCTGCGCGAAGGATTAAATGCTCAGCGTGCGTCACTTAAGACCCTGCTCAGCAGCGGGATAATTTCTGACATTGTCTACGACGAGCTGGTGACTGAGGTGGACGAGGCATCGTCAAAGATCGGCGAAGAAATAGAATCCGACCTCGCCGGCCCGCAAACTCTCAACGCGTAGCATTTGCCCGATCGGCTACCTAAAACTGTGTTCAATGATGTATGTTGCGGCACCGGCAAGATATCCGAGCAACGCTAGAAATGAGATCTTTTTGAAATACCAGAAGAAATCGATCTTCTCCATGCCCATCGCGGCAACTCCTGCGGCCGACCCGATTATCAGGGTGCTGCCGCCAGTTCCGGCAGCATACGCCAGAAACTCCCAAAAATAACTGTCCGTCGGATAATGCTGAAGGGTGTACATTCCTTGAACGGCTGCGACCAGCGGAACATTATCGACTATCGCCGAGAATAGGCCGAGGACAAGTATGATGACAGTGTCGTTCCCCACCGACTCAGCCAGCCATGTCGCAGCGTGGGATAACAGCCCGGACGATTGCAAAGCGGAAATACTTAGTAGGATCCCGAGGAAAAACAAAATGCTCGGGGCGTCGATCCTTTGAAGAGCATTTACGACGGAAAGCTCCTCTTTTACCTCGTCATCTTTCGGTTTATGGATCAGCTCGGTCACGACCCAGATCACCCCGAGGCCGAGGAGCATACCCATAAACGGGGGCAAATGCGTCACCGTCTTAAAAATGGGCACGAAAATGAAAATTCCGAGGCCCAGAAAGAACAGGAAACTTCTCTCCGACGGAATGGCGGTCGACGCGGCTTCATCGACTTCGGGAATCTCAAAGGTGCCTCGCATTTTGATCGAGATCCAGATGAGGGGGACAAGCAGACAGACGACGCTCGGTAAAAAAACACCGGTAATTATCTTCAGTGTCGTTATCTGGCCGCCTATCCAGAGCATGGTGGTCGAAACGTCACCGATGGGCGACCACGCACCGCCGGCATTGGCCGCAAGGATCGCGAGCCCGACGACCAGCAGTCTTTTTTCGCGATCACCCAAGATCTTGCGGAGCATCGTCACGATCACAATGGTGGTCGTCAGATTATCCAGGGCGGCCGACATGAAAAATGTGATCGTGCTTATTATCCAGATCAGTTTCAGAAGACTCTGCGTCTTGATCTTGTCCGTTATGATCTGAAAGCCGTCGTGAGCATCGATCAATTCGACGATCGTCATCGCTCCCAATAGAAAGAAAAGTATCCCCGAGATCTCGCCTAGATGGCTGATCACTTCGTGCGAAACTACTTCTTTGTCGGGCTGGCTGAATACGTAGATCGTCCAGCAGAGAACGCCGGTAAGCAGGGCGCTCGCTGCCTTATCGATCTTTATCGGATGCTCAAGCGCGATCGCCGCATAGCCGATCAGAAAGGTCAAAATTATGGCAATTTCCATGTGTGGCCCGGTAAAGACTAAGGGGAATAAAGCGTTATCTAAATGTAACAACGCGGGTTATGGCGGCTGCTGGTATTCCTTAATAATAGTATCTTTTGGGCGGCTCTGACCAGTGCGGCAAAATCGATTCCCTCATATCTTGACGTGACCGGACAGGAAAGTATAATTAGTTGTTTGTGGCTGGGTAGCTCAGCTGGTTAGAGCACGGGATTCATAACCCCGAGGTCGGGAGTTCAAGTCTCCCCCCCGCCACCACATTTTATTTCGAATCGAGGGGCCGTCTCAGCTGACGTCCTCTCTTTTTTTGTACACCGAGCCGATCCACCTGGGTCACATGGCTGCCGCCTGTTTCGCTGCCGCGAAATTCCGTGTTAAACGCCCGCGTTCAGGCCGCTTTTCGGCTGACCGATCGTGTCCTGGAACTATTTCATAAATAACTCCGTGTTTTATATGTGGTACGTACCACATTTTGGCTGGAACGCCCGTTTTTAGGCCGTAGTTATG
>JBDTZO010000172.1:0-1941 GCA_040005135.1 Acidobacteriota bacterium
GTCCAAATCGCCGTCGGCTTGCGGATTGGCGGATGCGGATAAAACGGCACTGCCGATCAGCAGACAAAACAAAATCCTTGTGAATGCTTTGCCAAATACCCTTTGGTCTAAGAAATTTTCTGAATTCATAACAATATATCTCCTTGGGTAAGTTTTTTACCTAAATCGGCATTTCTTTCTGTTTCGCCCTGCAAAGCGGAAAAAAAACAGAATCGCTGGAATGATTGGTGTCGTAGATCGTATTTGTTACCGGATTTATGGCGATGCCCAGAAGTCCGGATGCGGTGGCGACAGTCGTAATGGTGCGATTGTTCGTGCCATCAATAGCGGTTAGGTAACCGAACTCACTTGCGATAAAAATCCTAGTTCTCCTACGAAAAAACCCGTCATTCGTCCCACAAGGCGTATTAAGCGCTTCTATTGGGTCAAAATAATAAAAAACTTTCGAATAACCCTATTGGTCTTATAATTTTTTAAATTCCGATGAATTTTCCGCTATGCATGATTCGACTTATGCGACAATTCAGCTTTACCGGATAGGTGAAGGTGATGCGTCAGCTCGGGACGAGCGCTGCCTCTCGTATTTAGCAAGCTGCGCAAGCTTGCGCAGGGCTATCTCGAAAACTAACGCATCGGCCTTACCCTGCAGGCAACCTCTCCGGTGCACGAGGCTTATATTCGGGTGGTAGATTGGAAAACGTCTAGTGGCAAAATCGTGCCCATTTCTCTTCGGTCATAATCATTGGCAACCGGCGAATGCCGCTGCTAAATCAGCTATTTCGCAGGAAAGACACGACGTCCCGCATACTTTCATTTTCTTCTGACGCAGACAATTTCGTTTCGGGTGCGGGATTTGGCCCGTTCGATGATAGTGAACACGCCCAAGCTCGCACTCCGCACAAACAGCTCTTTGCGATACTGTGAACTCCGCCGAACAAGCCCAAAAACAAGCCGTAGAAAATGGCCTAACGCTCGAAGGCGAAATAAAACAACTCATCCTCCACGGCCTGCTTCACCTAATTGGCTACGACCACGAAACTGACAAAGGCGAGATGAACGCCCGCGAACTCGAACTTCGCGAACTCCTAATGATCTAAAGAAGGGCGGCCCGAAAGCCGCCCAAAAACGAACCCCAGTGTGGGCCAGAGCTCGACAGTAGGATCAAAATTAGAGAAAAGATCTCGTCACTTTGTTAGAAAATGGTCAAGTCCGTTCGTATTCCTAAACGCTACTTCAAGGAGCGATATATGAATGCGGGACGGCAAGGTCGCCGGTCGCTCCAAATTTGGCGTACATCATTGCACCTGCACTTTGATTGATGTACCAGATCGAGTTGCGAACTACTGCAAGATCAGCCTTCCCGTCTCCGTCATAATCCGCCGGAACCAAACTGTCGCCGGCAAGCCCAAAGGATTGGGCCCGCAATTGACCGTTTGAGCTTTGATCTATGTACCAAATACCGTTGCGGTAAACCGCGACATCGGTTTTTTGATCGCCGTCAAAATCAGCAGGCACTAATTGGTCTGTCGCAAGTCCCCATTTCACGTATTGAGTCTGTAGATTCGAACTCTTGAGGATATACCACGTCGAATTGGACGGCCGGAAGACGGCTGCATCAAGCTTGCCGTCGCCATCAAAATCACCGTGAACCGGTTTATCGCCCGTAGTTCCCCAAGTGATCACGATGTAATCCGTCCCAGGCGCGGACGATGGGCGATAGTACAAGTGGCTTTGGCCTCCTGATGTCCCTTCGCGGTACACTGCGGGATCGTCCTTTCCATCTCCGTCCCAATCACCGACAACTGTCGGCAGATCGCCCGTCCGTCCAAACTGCTCCACACGAAGCGTATTAGTGGAACTTTGCAAGATATAAAAGTTCGCCTTGTTAGGATTCGACGGTTCATCCCGCCATACCGCAATATCGGCCCTTCCATCACCGTC
>JBDTZO010000170.1:0-6426 GCA_040005135.1 Acidobacteriota bacterium
TCCGTTCGATCGCTCTGATCCGGTTACGTCCGGGTGACGCCGATGTTTGGTGCGAAGTTGTTATAATCGGTCTTGTAATAAAGGTACGGTTTGCCTGCATTCGTGCCGACAATGTTATACGTACCGTTGCCCATCAGAGATGCCGCTGGGTTACTAGGATCGGAAATTACCGGTTCGAGTGCCAAACCGTTAAAAAGCTTCAGAGCCGGATACAGCTCCCATCGGAGTCCGAGCGAGACTGTTAGGCCGCGTGTAACTCCCCAACGATCCGATGCATACAACGCGTGGTTGTCGTTTCGATACGGGGCGAGGTTCCGTTCGGCCTTGTAACCGGACGTCGGGCTCACGGTATTGAAACCCTGAACGCGCTGGTTAACAAAACCGCCCAACAGAGCAAGCAAGTTACTTGCCGTCGACAGTGAACCGCTGCTAATAACGCTGCTGCCCGCGCAGGCTGGCGTACAATTATTCGCGAAGTTGCCGGCTGTAAAGCTCGTTGCAGCACCTGCCAGAGTGATCGGACCGATGACATAGTTCGGAACGATCAATACGTCGTTGTACGAATTAACCTTGTAACGCTGAAACTGGGCTCCAAATTTGAGCGAGTGGTTGCCGACGACCCAATTAAAGTTGTCCGCCAGGGTAAACAGCTTATTATTTCGTCCTTGATCAAGGAAGATGTTCGGCTGATCGACAAGCCCGGCGAGGGTGCCGCTGGTGGTTCCCTGTCCTCCGAGAAAGAAGTTGGGAATGGCGCTGGTCCGTTTGAAAGGAACCTCACTGGTAAATATTCCCCAACGGGCTTCGTTTACCATGCTCGCCGACAATATTCGTCTGTAAGTCAGAACAAATGATTTGTTCTTCGAATACTGCGAAACTTCGGGAACAACGCTGAATCCCGTCGTATCGACGTCCGGACGAAGCAGGTTCTCTTTGTTCCAGTTGAATACAGCATTGACCGTATCTTTGGCCGTCCAGTCAAGATCGAAACGGGTAGTCGTCGTTCGACGTGTCGTGTCCTGGCGGCGGTTGAATCCATAGCCAGTGGTGTACAACGAGTCCCCGCCAGTCGTGTTCCCGGTCGTCGGCATCGGGTTCAGGACAAGCGATGCAATAAGAGGGTCAATACCGGCCGGGATTCCCGGAAGGCCGACCGACTGCGCAAACGCAAAAATGTTGGTTACGGTACACACGCTGCCGGTCGCTCCGGAGGGGCATGAGAGACCGCCGCTGTTGATCGGATTAGCTGTCGTTCCGTTCGGCGGTGCGGCACGCAGAAACTGGAATGTTCCGGCTCTCGCGGTGGGTGTCAAGATCGTGCGGGTTGCACGGGCTGCCAGCGGATCGCGGATACCTTCATATGCAATGAAGAAATAACCCTTGTCGCGGAAGAACATCGGCGTGCCTTCGCCAAATCCGGGAACCGGGAACGGGCCGCTGACCTTGCCGCCGTACTGGTTACGGTTACGGAAAGGCGGAGCCTTGGCGATAGACTGTTGCTCATAGACCCCCGTGACAGGGTTCTTTGCGTTTAGCGTGCGGTTATTAAAAAAGGTGTTAGCACCGAACCTCGAATTACGGTTGTATGCGAACAGTGCACCGTGAAAGTTTTTCTGGCCGCGCGGCGTAACAAGCGAGATCTGTGCTCCGCCTGAGCCTTGATCGGCTTCGATATTGGTCGTCGCGATCGAAAACTCACCCGTGTCATCCACTGAAGGGCGGCCCGGGGCAAAATCGGTCGCATTCGTTCGGATGAACTGGTCGTTAATGCTGATACCGTCACGCGTGATGTTGGTAGCAGTTGTGCGCTGACCGTTGATCGACGTTCCCTGAAAAGGGTTCGACGCTGTACCGGCCTGCAGGGTCGTCAGGCTCAGCGGGTTTCGTGTAAGCAGCGGCAGCGAAAGGATCTGCTGCGGGCTGACCGTGTTGGTCACCTGTGCGCTTGTCGACGTAATGACGTCTGCTCCGGCTGTCACAGTGACGACCTCGGAGACTTCGCCGATCGTCAGTGGCGACGACAAAGTATATTCGCGGCCAATATCGACCTTTACATCGTTTGCGACAAAGGTCTTAAATCCCTTTGCGGTGACCGTAACTGTATAAAGTCCCGGCTCAAGCTGCGTAAAGCTATATGAGCCGTCGTTTCCTGCGGCTGCGGTTTGGCCCTTGCCGGTCTGTTTAAATTTGATCTCGATCGTCGCTCCCGGCACGACAGCTCCTTCGGGACTCGTTACCGTGCCCGAGAGACTGCCGGTCGGCGTTTGTGCAAACAACGCGACGCTGGCGAGAATTGTAGTGATTACTACAAGTAAAAATCTCTTCATGTGCTCCTCCTAAGGTTTTTGACACTAAGCCACTGATCTCGGAATGAAAATTAGTGTTATGTGGTACCGAAATAGAATCAAAAACTATGCCACAGGTTTGCGAGGTCTAAACCTATGCGAACAAAGGGCTTTTTATTCTCTCTACGACTGGCTGGTCTAACCAATTGAATTAATGTACGAAAATTTGAATTTCACTTATTTCGCATTGTCGGTATCCTGAAATACCTTGTAGGCGAAATCCTACAAACCTAAGCGGTTCAAAAGTTTACGAAGCGCGGATCGGCGTGTTTGGTTCGCGCCTGAGACTTCGCCAATTTCCGCTTCGGTCCGGGTTTCGTTAAAAACGAGTAGGTATATTGTGGGACTTTATTTTGGAATTTAGAGTCGTCGCGTTGAGCCCGAGCAGGCGGGCAGCGCGCGATTGGTGGCCGCCGGTTTGATCGAGGGCCCGGCGGATCAGATCGATCTCAAATTTTTTGATCTCATCGTAAAAGTTGATGCCGCGTGAGATATCGATCTCGTCGGACATGCCCTCGGTCCGCCGGACCATGTCCATCGCCAGGTCCGGGTCGCGGACCTCGGGACGCAGGCACTCTACCGTGATTTCGTCCGTTTGGGCGATCACGACGGCACGCTCGATGATATTTTCGAGCTCGCGCACATTGCCCGGATAGTAATAGCCTTCGAGCAGGGCGAGAACCTCCGGCAAAAGGTTTTCGGAAATGTTACGGGCGTTCTCCTTAGAGTATTTGCGGATAAAATGCTGGGCAAGCGGCAGCACGTCCTCGCGGCGGTCGCGAAGTGCGGGCAATTCGAGCGGGACGACCGACAGGCGGTAATAAAGGTCCTCGCGAAATGTGCCGTTCTTAACGCCCTCTTTCAGATCAACGTTGGTCGCGGCGATGAGCCGAACGTCGACCTTCGCCGGCGACGTGTCCCCGAGAGGCGTAAATTCCCTTTCCTGGATCACGCGCAACAAACGGACCTGCGTCTCCGGCCTCAGTTCGCCGATCTCGTCCAAAAAGATCGATCCGCCGTCGGCGACCTCGAATAGGCCTTTCTTCGCCGACACAGCTCCGGTAAAGGCACCTTTGGTGTGGCCAAAAAGCTCGGATTCGAGCAGCTCAGATGGAATATTTGAGCAATTGACCACGACGAACGGCTCTTCCGCTCGCGGGCTCGCCTCGTGGATCGCCTTGGCGACCAGCTCTTTGCCGGTTCCGCTCTCGCCGGTGATCAAGACGGTCGACCTCGCGGGGCCGACGCGGTCGACGAGACGAAATACGTTCTCCATCACCTCGGATCGGCCAATAAAGCCCTCGCGCCGCACCGAACGGACCATTGCGTGGCGCAGTGTCTGGAGCTCTTCCTCCTTCCGGCGTTTCCTGATCCCTTTGGCAATAAGCGCAAGTATCTGGTCGTTTTGAAACGGTTTTCGAATGACGCCCGCGGCCCCTTTTTCCCAGGCCGAGATCGCTGTGTCGAAGGTGGCGTAGGCCGTGACCATCAGAACGACCGCCTCGCTGTCGAGTTTGATCAGTTCCTCGAGCGCGGTCAGCCCGCCGATGCCCGGCATCGAAACGTCCATCAGCACCAGATCGAACGACCGCTGCGAATACAGATCGATCGCTTCTTCGCCGGTTTTCGCGAGTTCGACCTTATAGCCCTCGTTCGAGAGTATCGTCTCGAGCACGTCGCGCATGATCTCTTCGTCGTCGCAGACCAGGATAGAACCCTTCTTTGCCATAACTTACAAATATAGCTTAAGCCCGCCGCACGCGTCTATTTGAACGGCTTTGCATGGCGGCTGCAGTGATGTAGATTCACAAGGTAGATGCCGCCGACATACGACAAGATCGCTGGTTTTTACGACAGGGCTTTTTCTCCGTTCGAAAAGCGCTTTCTGCGCTCGTGGCGGGCAGAGACTTTGGGGTATTTGCCCGTGGGCGCGTCGATACTTGAGATCGGCGCCGGGACAGGTGCGAACTTTGCCTTCTACCCGCATTGCCGCGAAGCAGTTGCGAGCGAGTTATCGGCTGGAATGCTCGTCTATGCACGCGAAAAAGCCGAACTCGTCCGCCTCGTCCAGGCCGACGCTCAACTACTGCCTTTTCCTGACAGCCATTTCGATGCGGCATTTGCCACGCTCGTTTTCTGCGCGATCCCAGATCCGTCCGTCGCCTTTGCCGAAGTAATGCGCGTCGTCAAGCCCGGCGGCAAGGTCGTCCTGCTCGAGCACGTTCGTCCGCCCGGTATCCTCGGCCCGATCTTCGATCTCGCCAATGTCCTGACTGCCGCCCTCATCGACGATCATTTCAACCGCCGCACCGCCGACGCCGCTGCCTCCGCCGGGCTCCGCGTCCTCGAGGTCAAAAGCAAAGCCCTCGGCATCGTCAATCTCATCATCTGCGAAAACCCGCCGAAGCTCTGAGCGTCAGCCCGATCAAATATCACAGGTTTCTTGTCTACGTTTACTTATCAAGCGTTAGCGGGTCGCCGGTTTTGTGTTCGTTGATCTGGAAACGGATGAATGAGTGGATCGCGGCAAGGGCTTCGGGGTTGGCGGTCGAGATGTGGACGCGGGCGCCGTTGGCGGTCTCCTCGTAGGTGTATTTGATATCGGCCTTGAGCTTGTCCATTTCGGGAACGCCGTCGGGAACGGTGCCGTGGACGGCGAACGGCGTGGTGAAGATGCCTTCGCCAAACTGTTTGGTGATCATGGCGAGGTGGCCGCGAACGGCGTCGCGGTTCGCGGTGTCCTTCGGGTCATTTGCCTCGACCTGTATCGCTCCGCCGTCGGCGAGCTGCAAAAAATGATGCGTCGTCGCCGTTTGCGAAAAGCCCATCGCTTTTTCGCCGTTTTTCATAACATCGGCGTGATGGTCCTGTTTGGCACCGTCTTTATTCATCATCGGGCAATCGGCCGGGCATTTGTCCATGGACATTTCGTGCTTGTCGGACTTCTGCGGCGTTGTCTGTGACATACCGACGGCCGCGGTGAACATGACGCAAGCGATCGCGGCGAACAGACAGAAATACTTACTTTTAATTACGCTTTTCATTTTTATGATCTCCTTTCAAGTCTTCTTTTGTTTCAAACGAACATTTGCCCTTCCCTTTTTCGGCCGCGCTTTCTGAGCTGTTCCCGTGTCCGGCAAATTAGCGAGCAATGTCGCCCGTTCGCCCGCCGGCGTTGCCGCAAGCCTGGCGTCCCAATCGCCGACCATACCCTTCAACTGGCTGCGGACCACCTTCAGGGCTTTGAGCTGTTCGTCAACGTCCGCTAGCTTTTCGGCCGCCAGCTCGCGGACCTTTGCACACGGAGCTCCGCCGCGGTCAAATTCGTTCAGGATCGCTGCAAGCTCGCCAAGCGTGAAACCCACCGCGACAGCCCGTCGAATCATCATCACCCTCTCGAACGCGGCCGCCGGATACGAACGATATCCATTCGACGACCTTGGTGGACGAGGCAGCACACCCATTCGTTCGTAATGCCGGAGCGTGTCCGTACTGACCCCCGCAGCCGCCGCCAATTCGCCAGCCCGCCATGCTCTTTGCTCCGCCTCTTCCGAGCTCATACTACAGTCTAAACTATGGAATTAGTTCCAGTGTCAAGGAAAAAATAATGAGATCCGGGAGCTCGCGCCGGAGTCCGCTGGTCAGCCGCCGCTCCGACGCCGTGAGCCCAGACGTCTTACACGAATAGATGATGGCAGTCGCCTAAAAAGTCGTGCGATATTTGAAAGTAGATCTAACTAAATAACGAGGCCATCCTCATCTTTTGTCAAAAAGGATCCAATCCCAACACCAAAAAACACCGGTTCACGGTGCAACGGATACGCCTGCGCTTGACTCACACGGGAACTTCATAGATGACCCCGATTTCTTTGCGCTCGTTTGAAAAAGCTCTAACCAATTTCAAAAGGAGGAGCAACCAACTTACCAAACTCGTCGTCTGCTCCCGAGCGTTTGGCGGTCGCGGCTGACGTTTGAGATGGACGTGCCCGTCAGTTTGGCGAGTGCGGGTATCGGACGATCGCCGTGAGCTTGGCGGAAATTCCGGCTGTACAGAGATATGTTGCCGATCGGCAGATCGATC
>JBDTZO010000072.1:0-21539 GCA_040005135.1 Acidobacteriota bacterium
GGGCAAAGCGTCGACCTTCTGGATGTGAACCGCATCATCGCGATCGGCTCGGACCGCATGATGAATGGAGTTCGCGAAGCACGCCATTCAACTCTGAAGCCCTTCCTAAACGAGCAGCATACCGCGATCGGATCGATCAACTCGCCGATGCAGTGCATGATGAAGGAAGTCTGCGCCCAATGTCTGCAGCGTCACGTAAATCCGCACACGGGCGAGGAATTCTTTGTATTCTCATGCTTTAACCAGGACCAGCACCTCGATTTCGTCGATTTCAAGAATCTTAACGACCGGCTGCGTGCTAATAGTATTCAGGAGAAACTAACGAATTTGTGGCTGGACCGAATATTTGGACAGGACGAATTCAAAATGCAGTTTGGAAGTGCGGCTTAGCCGTCGTCGGTATTCAAAGTCGAACATTCGAGACGATCCTGCCCACCGTGTCGCCGCGTCGATTCCTGATCGGCATCGGCGACACGTCGAAGAGATCACTCTCTGCCAAAACGCCTAATTTCCGCAGAATATCCACCGAGGTTGTCGGTCGAGAAAGCTGGTCGTCGCCATCCTCGATCTTGAGAGCAATACCAAGTCCCGTCGGCCATGTTTCGGACGGCAATACGCCGCATAGCCAGACACCGTCGGCTCCGACCTTTGAGATCAGTCTGCCAGGAGCGACCTCCATCATCATTGTGTCCAGCCGTCCCGTGCCGCCAACCAGTTCGGGATATCTGAGCATCGCGGCAACGATCCGGCCGCAGGCTGAGCGAGTCGATTTGTCAAAGGACGCAGGTGGAGAGAGCAGATTGATAAAGCTTTTGGCCATTGCCGCGATCGGCACAGCAAAATTGGGGGCGGCACAGCCGTCGACGCCGGTCGCGATCTGGGCGGCGGGAATCTCAGTGAAACGGGCGACGGAATCTAATATTGCAACTTGAACCGAATTTGCCGGCGACTCATACGACGCAAGGTCGGCTCCGATATGTTTCGCAAAGGCGAGCATTCCGGCATGCTTGCCCGAGCAGTTGTTGTGAAGCTGCGTCGGCTTTTCGCCGGCGGCGATCATGCGATGAGCCTCGGCTTCGTTGAACGGCAGGTGCGTACCGCATCGAAGGTCAGACTCGGCGAGGCCAGCCTTTGCAAGCATGCGGGCCGCGGTCTCAACATGGATCCGTTCGCCCGAATGCGATGCTACCGCAAGGGCGATCTCGTCTTCGGAAAAGCCGAAACGGTCAGCCGCGCCGCTTGTGATGAACGGCATTGCCTGCAGCGATTTACAGGCTGAGCGAAAAAAGGTGACGGTCGATGGATCACCGGCCGACGCGATCGTACGGCCCGCGCCATCGATGACGATAAAGTGGCCGCGGTGGATCGATTCGACCGTTTCGCCGCGAATGACGTTTGCGAGGATCTCTGAAGTCATATTTGATGATCATCGGGCACCGGCGAGCATGGCACGTGCATTTTCGCGGGCAGCGTCGGTAATGTGTTCGCCTGCGAGCATACGGGCGATCTCCTCGATGCGTTCCGGGGCATTTAGTTCGCGGATCGAGACCGAGGTCTTGTCGCCGGACATCGCTTTTTCGACGACAAAATGCCGGTCGGCAAGCGAAGCGATCTGCGGTTGGTGCGTGACACACATCACCTGTTGGCGTCCCGAGAGTTCCTTGAGTTTACGGCCGACGGCCTCAGCCACGCGGCCGCCTATCCCGACATCGATCTCGTCAAAAACCGCGGCCTTTTCGCCCGAGCCTGCCTTCGACGTCGTCTTGAGGATCAGCATCAGCCGCGACGCTTCGCCGCCGGACGCGACCTTGGCGAGCGATTTAGGCGCCTCGCCGGCGTTGGCAGAGAAGTAAAATTCGACGCGGTCAAAACCGTTCGCGGTAAACGACCTTATATGATCGGGATCGTTCAGCTCGGCGGCGGCCGGCGACTCGATACGCGTCTCCAGCTTCGCCTTTTCGAGCGCGACATCTGCGAGGTTTTGCGCAACGCTTTTCTCGAAATTTTGAGCTGCGCCAACGCGGGATTCGTGGAGCTTTTGGGCAGCAGCTACGTACTCCGAACGTCTTTCCTTGAGCTGTTTACGCAGTTCAACAGCGGTCAGGTCGGAAGTCTCGATGTCCGCGAGACGAGCTTCGCTGGCGGCGAGGTGAGCTAGCAGCGCCTCGACAGAGTCGCCGTATTTGCGTTTTAGGCGGGATATCTCGGCGAGGCGACTCTCGATCTGCTCGAGACGTTCCGGCGAAAATTCGACGCGGCGGCGATAGTCGCGAGCGGCGAACGCGGCCTCCTCAAGCAAGGCCTGAGCTGTACGGATCCCATCGTCAAACTCACGAAACGCGGGCTCAAATTCACCGAGATCCGCGATCTTGCGGGCGGCACGTTCGAGCGTGGCGAGCGTTGCTTCGGCATTGTCGTAAAGCAGGGCGTAGGCGTCGTCGCTGAGGGCCGAGAGCTTTTCGACGTTATTGAGACGGCGCTTTTCGTCGTCAAGCTCGGTATCTTCGCCCGTCTGAATGTTTGCGGTTTTGAGCTCGTTTATTTGAAATTTTAAGATGTCGACGAGCTGCAGCTTTTCCGAATCGTCCTTTTCGATCGAATCGAGCTCACGGCGAATTTCGGCGAGGTCCCTGTAAGCGTCAGCCACGCTGTTTCTTTCCTTGCTGTTGCCGGCGTACACGTCGAGCATCGCGATGTGCGATGAAACATTGTAGAGAGCGGCTTGTTCGCCTTGCCCGTGGATATCGACGAGACGCGATCCGATCCGCCTGAGCAGTGTCTGCGTGACCATTTGGTCGTTGATGAATATTCGGTTCTTGCCGGAAAGCGACAGGTCGCGGCGGACGATGATATCTATCACGTCGGCCATGTCGAAATCGATGCCGCTGCTTTCAAGCTCGTCGACAAGATCGACGTCGGCCCGGACCGAGAACAAGCCTTCGATCTGCGCGGACGCCGCGCCCTGCTTGATCAGGTCAGAGCTGACCCGTTCACCCGTCAACGCGGAGAGGCTGTCGACAATGATCGATTTGCCCGAGCCCGTTTCGCCGGTCAATAGATTAAGGCCATCGCCAAACTCGATCTCGAGCGTATCGATCAGTGCAATGTTCTTGATCTTTAGGTGGCTTAACACGATCTATCTAGCGATCTTGGGCACTAGGCCCTCGCCTTTGATCCATTTGCCGCCGGAAAAGATGGCGTCGGGTGGAAATGCCTTTTCGAGTTCGACGGAGCCCCAATCGACGACACGGTCCTTTTTGTAAAATAGAAACTCCGCCAGCTCGCCCACTTTCAGCTTACCTAGGCGCTGGACCATGGTAAAGCCGCTAGCGTCGTATTCCTCTAATCCCTGCGTGCCTGAAAGGCTGCCTATGTCGCGAATAACGTTTGGAGCAGTAAAGCTCGCCCGACGACGCAGCGTGTTGACGCCTATGTCGGCGATAAATAGATTGTCAGTTGCCGCCGACTCGCGTATCGTCGCGTGGCGAAAGACGAAATTCCGCAGGCCGCCTGAGCTGTTACCGATAAGAGAAGCATACGATAGCGGACTGTAAGTGCGTTCGCTGCCGGTAGCTAGAGCGTTGATCGCCGTTACAAATGCGACGAAGTTCATCTTAACGAGGTACATCTCGTCACGGCCATAAAGGGCGCCGGTCTCGACGAGGATCACCGGCGTCCCCCAGGCTGAGAAATTATCGCCAAATGCCGTCGCGGTGTACTCGTCGTCGTAACGCGCGATGTGCCCGGGAATAAAAAGGTGAAGAGCGTCGGCCATCTCTGCGGCAACGCGGCGGTTGCGTTCGAGACCGTCGGTCGGGGTTTTGGCAGCGTCACCGTAGACAACGAGCAGCGAGATCGCCGCCTGTCGTCCCGTTCGTCCGACCGTCGTGAGGGCCTGCTGGTTGTGAAGATTAAAACCGATCGCCGGCGACCAGTCATCGCGAAGTTTCTTGAGCAAACGCGCCTCCGGCGTCGTTAGATCGATCGCGTCACGATTGATGTCGATGCCTTGCATATTACGCCGTTGAAAAGCCTCGGCACCGTCAGGATTAAGCATAGGAACGACACGAATGGTCAGATTTTGTTCGATCTGCTTTACCCAGGCGGATTGGCGATGCGTCTGAAAATAGGCGAGCATGTCGATGACCGCAGAGGTCGCCGTGGGCTCGTCGCCGTGCATTTGCGTCCACATAAAAACGCGGAGCGGGCCTTTGCCAAATTCGACCTGATATATCTCACGGTCGGCATAGCTTCGGCCGACCTCGTCGACCCTGAGCCCGAGCTTTTTCAGATCTTCCAGCTGCTTTTTTAGGTCGCTGTGACGGACATCGGACGGAAACATCGTCGAAACATGCTCTTTATCCCAGATCGTCGCGAGATCAGACGCAGTTTGAGTATAGGCATTCATTGTGGCCAATGTTGCGGCGATAAAGACCGCGAGGACGATTCTCATATCGTTTAAGATAAACTGCTTTCGCGGATAAGTTCAACTTTTACAAGCATTAATCTAGCAGAATGACTTCGCTCGCCGAGCTCCTTCAAATTACTCGCACTAAATGGCAAAAAACTGATATTATCTCGTCAATCCATTGATGAGCGGCGGAGCAAAATATGGCGCAATTATTATTGAATACTAATAGTGTGATCATGTGTCCACATGGTGGAGTGGTCACGCATGTCCCAGGCACATTCACATCTTATCGAATCGAAGGGCGGCCGCCAATGCTGCTTTCGGACGTATACCTGGTCCAAGGCTGTCCATTCTATACCGGCCAACCGAGTCCGTGCGTCGGCGTGAATTGGATAACGGGTTCGCCAACAATGATGGTTCGCGGTATTCCGGTCTTGACGCAGGCGAGCGTCGGACTTTGCCAATCGACGACCGGCGTGCCGCAAGGCCCGGCGATAATCGCATCGTGCCAGCTGATGGTCCCCGAACCAAGCGAATTCACCAATATTAGCGATTAGCCGAAACAGCTATTCGGAGGAGCTCGGCGACGCTCCACGCCTGTGCAAAGCATCCGCGGGGATCGTGCGGAGCGTCGCCGTCGAATATCTCCGAAACCTGACCGATCCCGGCCTCCGATAGTTGCGATCTAAAGCCGTCGATGATCGCATCGACGCGTTCGGTATTTTCAGGATATGCACGCACATAGGCATCGACGAAACCACCTATGAGCCACGCCCAAACGGTCCCCTGATGGTATGCCGAATCGCGCTCGAGCGGGCTGCCGGTATAGATCGGGCAATATTTAGCGTTACGAGGGGAAAGCGAACGAAGGCCCACCGGCGTAATCAGCTCGTCGTCGACCTTGTCGACGACGAGACGCGTCCGAGCGTCGTCGAGCATTGAGAAGTGAAGGCTGGCGGCAAAGATCTGATTTGGGCGGATCGAAGCGTCGCGAAAGCCGTCCTGGATGACATCAAAAAGGCACTGTTCGCTTTCGTTCCAAAAGGCGGCATTGAAATTCTGCTTGCACAGTTCGGCCATATCGTCGAAGCGATCGGTTTCCGCTATATCGCCAAAAATAAGGCTGAGGTCCGACATGATCCGCAGAGCGTTATACCACAATGCCTGGATCTCGACCGGCTTGCCGGTTCGCGGTGTGATCACGAGATCACCGACCTTGGCGTCCATCCACGTAAGCTGAACGCCTTTTTCGCCGGCATAGAGCAGGCCGTCGGTGTCGACGTGAATATCGAAACGCGTGCCCTGCAGGTGCCAATTGATGATATTGACGAGCTTTGAGTAAAGGCCGTCTTTCAAAATATCCTTGTCGCCGGTTGCCGCGATATAAGCTCGGATCGCCTCGAAATACCACAGCGTTGCGTCCACAGTGTTGTATTCGGCGGTCTCGCCCTCGTCCGGAAAACGGTTCGGGATCATTCCTTCGGAAATATATTTAGAAAACTCGACGATCACGTCTCTGGCGATTTCAGGGCGGCCGGCGGCGAGTGCCAATCCATTGAGAGCGATCATAGTGTCGCGTCCCCAATCCGAGAACCACGGATACCCAGCGATCACCGTGTGCCCATCGCCACGTCCCACGATAAACTGATCGGCTGCCGCGACCAAGGTGGAAATAAGATCGTTTTCGGGCACAACCTTCGCGACCAATGAACGGCGACGTTCGATGGTTTCAGCCTCAAGTTCTGCGATGTCGGCGGCGACCGCAACGCCGGCGGAGGCGATCGCGTGAGCCGGTTTGGCCAGGTCGAATTTCAGGACGAACGGCTGAAAGAGATCTTCTTGAAAATCGAAACCGCGTTCTTTTTCGATGGAATATTCAAAGTCGCGGTACCAATATCCGCTTTTCTCGCCGGCTGACGCGTTGTGTGTAAAAAAGATCGGCGGCATCGCGGCATACGGCTGCATCGTAATCACATTTCCTGTTTCAACGATGTCATCCGCAAATTCGTTATTGCCGTGCTGTAAATGATGATAGTCGACGAATGAAAGCAGCGGACGCACCTCGAGAGCGACCTTAGCGCTGCTATTTTCGGCTGAAAGGAGAGTCCATGATGCCGCGGTCGCGTTACGTCCGTAGATCATGAAGATGCGTTTCTCGAGAATGACGCCGCCTAGGTCATACGTCCAGATCGGGAATGGGTCGAGCCGGAAAGACTTGATGAACTTGTAACCCTCGGGGTGTACCGTGCCGGGAAATAAATTGGTCGATAGATCGAACCGTCTTCCCTCAACGTATACCGTTTCCTCGTACTTCGACAGCATGGAGATGCGCCCGAGCGGCGGTTCGGTAGCCGCAGTGAGAAGGGCGTTGTATCGTCGGATATGCGATCCCGAGATCGTCCCACATGCGAATCCGCCGATGCCGTTGGCCTCAAGCCACTCGCGGCTCGACGCGGCTGCGTAATTCGTACAAATGCTTTCGTCAAAGTTCATCATCACGTTCGGTCAATTACGTTTTGCGAGGATCCTCCGATAAAGGCCCTCCGTCGCGTCCACCATTCGGCTGATAGAAAAACTATCCGCCGCAATTTGTTGAAGTTCTCCTCCGATAGCTCGGCGTTTAGCATCGTCCGCCAGCAATCCAACGATGACAGCAGACATCGCTAACGGGTCTTCGATCGGAACGACGATTCCAACATTTCCGAGCAGGACTCTTGCTCCATCGGTTTTAGTAGCTACGACCGCGACGCCGCGGGCCATAGCCTCGAGAATGGCGAGGCCAAAGCTCTCGGAGTGTGAGGGCGAAACGAACACGTCCAACGCCGCATAGAACGGAGCAGTATCATCGAGCCAATCGAGCCACAAAAAACGGTCCTGGAGCCCAAATACCATCACGAGCCGCCGAAGTTCGCGCCGAAAATGGCCGTTCTCGGTGTGTTCGGCTCCCGCAACGACAAAATGGCAGTCTGGGTTCGTTTTTGCGATCTCGCTCGCGGCGATCACGAAATCTCGCTGTCCCTTTAGAGGTTTGAGCTCGCCGAGTGTGCCGACGAGTGCGGCATCGAGCGGGATATTATGAAATTCGCGAAACTCCCGCCGGAGATGTGTCGCCGGCCCTGCGTCGACGATGCTGAGCCCGTTGGGGATCACGTGCACCTTGCTCGCGGGAAATATTTTTTCGAGTTGGGTTCCCACCGCCGGTGCCACACCGATCGCCGCCGCGGCATTTCTCAACGCCAGCTTGTGAAATGGTTTGAGGGGAAACATTACGTGTCGCGTCAGCACAAAGCTCGCGTCCTTGGAAACGCGGCTGGCGACGGCCGCGGCAATGTAGTCGCGTGCGACATGAGCGTGCACAATGTCGATCTCATTATCAGCCAGGAATCGCCCGATCCGCTTGGCGCTGAACATCCCAAACGAATTCCGGATCGATACATACAGGAAATTTTCGGGTGGAATAAAGTCAAGATGGCCGCTCCATTCATTCGTCGGACGTAGGGCGACAAAGACGTTGTGGCCTCTTTCCTGCAGCCCGCGGCAAAGGTCGGCGAAGTGGCGTTCGCCGCCGCCGAAGGTTTTGGCCGATGAGATCTGCAGGATGCGCACCTCAAAAGATTACACGCACTTGGGTCGAAAAAAAAGGCACGCCCGGAAAACCGGACGTGCCTGAGATATTTCCTAGAAGGAAACTAGAAATGCAGCCGAACGCCAAACTGTATCTGACGCGGTGCGAAAATGGTCGTGTTATTGACCGTAGTTGCCGTTCCGTAGGTCGGGTTGTATGTCAAAATACCGACGTCTGACGTAGCACCGAAATTGATGCTCGAGATGTACTGATCATTCACCCTCGTTACATTGGTACGGTTAAAAATATTGAATCCCTCAGCGAGGAATTCAAGATTTGTATGCTCGCCAAAGCGGATCCGCTTCGAAATGCGCAGATCGGTCGTCCATGTCCAAGGGCGATGATACGCATTGCGAAGGAACGGAATACCGATCACTCCGCCGTCGCCGAAGATCGTGTTACCCACCGTGCTGAAGCTCGGCGGGAAAGAGGTCGGGGTCGTCGCAGCCATCGCGTATCCGGTTGACATTATCATGATCGGCGAGATCTGCAGGTCGCCTAAAATCGCGTGGGCCGCGCCTGTCTTGGCCACATGAAAGAACGTTGCCGGGACCCAAACCGCACTGCCGACGAACTTGTGCGGAATGTTATTGCTCGAGATGCCATTGTCGGTCTCCGGGTGGAACGGGTCGCTCACGGTCATAAATGATGCTGCAAAAGTTCCGAACTGTTGATTTTGGTCCGTAGCCTTTGAACGGGTGTAGTTTGCCTGGAAGCTCAACCCTTCCGTCATGCGGCGCTGTATCTGAAGCACGAGACCGTTATATGTTGAATTGGCAATGCTCTCCATGTCGATGATCGACGCGAAATTCGTTATCGGACGAGTCGTAGTCGATGAAGCGCCGTAGCTCAAGTAAAACGGAACGGTGAAGGTATTGGAATTCAGCGGACCGCCGCTGAACCTATATGTCTTAGTACCTGTCGGCGGCGGCAGATTGAGATCGACAAAAGCCGGCAGATGCGTTGCTTTCGTGTACAAATATGTCACCGAGAACGCAGTATTCTTTGAGAGTTGACGCTCGAAGATAATGTCGACCTCGTGAACCGCCGGGTTTTGGAAATTCGGGGACATTGTCGTGATGCTCAGCGCCGCATTGGTCCTCGACGGAGTTACAGCAAGCACGCCGGGAAAGATGGGCGGCACGATGGCGCCTCCGCCTGCATCAAGAGTGTCGGTAGGTCTTACCGACGAAGCAGCTAAAGAAGATCCCACACCACCGGTGTTAGTTACCGCGCTCGACAGGAAGGTATTTGGCACGCGGCCATAAAATAGCCCGTAGCCGCCGCGGATCACCGTCTTGTTGTCACCAAAAATATCCCATGCAAATCCGAGACGGGGCCCGAAATTGTTCTTATCGCTGGCAAACTTGCCAGTTCGCGCGATGATCTCATTAGCCTGTGCCTGTGTGTAACGCTGCGGGATCGTCCCAGTAAGCGTATTGAGTGTCGGCGTCTGAGTGTTCGGGAACTGCGGGTCCGGGAACTTCTGATAATCATATCGCAGGCCCAAATTTAGAGTCAGCCGCGGGGCGATCTGCCAGTTGTCCTGGACGAAGAAGGAATAGTCAGGTGTTTTGAGCGTGTAATCCCTCAGACCAAAGCCCTGCGTGAAGGTGGTATAGCATCCGACTTTTCTCAGCGTTGGTCCGCTGCCCGTTGAGCAAAAAGGAGCCAGTCCACTCATCGCCGACGTGTAATCGAGAATGAAGTTTGCAACCGAGGAGTACGAGTAGGTGCCGTATTCGCTTCGAAGATTGTTTATGTAATCGTTCGTAAACTTAATGTCCCCACCCGTCTTCAGCGTATGCTTTCCGAGAGTAGCTGTGATCGAATCGACAAATTGCGTAGTACGCTCGTCCGGAAAGGCGGCCCGCTGGAAATTAGTACTTGTGCCGAACTGGAAACTTCCGACCAATGAAGATGAGAACGATACGGACGGCAGCAGGCCGTTGACCGTATTACCTTTGGCGGCCAGAGCTCTTTCCGAGTCGGTTTCCGTTTGCAGAATCGAGCGAGCGTTCTCGCGGCCCCGCTGAAAACGAAACTCATTGATGACGGTCGATGACAGAGTCGTCGCCAACCGGGCGTTGAACGTATCTATACCGACGAGGTCGTCGCCGAAATCGGCTAAGCCAACGCTTACAACCGTTGGCGTCTGGAATGCATTGAGACCTGAAGTACGAACACGGTTATACGAAAGTGTCAGAGTGTTTCGACCGTTGATGACCCAGTCGATTTTCGGGAACATGATAGTTTGGTCCTGCCTGCGCGGGGCAACTCCCGTAAGAGACCGAAGAAATGCGAGTCCGGCATCTGTCTGAGCCTGCGTTAGCCCGGCGGGCGGGGTAATGGGGTCGAACGCCGTCCGCACTTGGGGCGTTGCGACACCCGGAAAAAGTCTCTTTTGCTGATCGAAATTTAGGAAAAAGAACAATTTATCTTTGATGATCGGGCCACCCACGCCAAAACCGTATTGGTATCGAACGTCTCTCGGCTTGACGTGGATTTGGATACCGCCAGCACCCGGGACCGTTGCGGACGGGTTGCTGGCTCCCCAGACATTGTCTCGGTCGAACAAAAACACCTCACCGCGAAAGTTGTTAGTTCCGCTCTTAGTGACTGTGTTGATCACGCCGCCGGCAGCTCGTCCGTATTCGGCAGAGAAGTTGGTGCTGTTTACCTGAAACTCACGAACAGCAGCCTGACTAACCGAATACTGAATACGGGATCGGCCACGTTCTTCCGAAAAGAACATGTTGTTGTTATCGGTTCCGTCAAGCGTATGGTTGTTCATTAATGACGAGAGCCCGCGGAAGCTGTTTAATCCAAAATCGCCTTCGGGGTTGACGCCCGGCGTAAGCCGTGCAAAGTCAGAAGCCCGTCGTCCGTTGATCGGCAGCTCGCTGATCTGGGTCTGATCGATATTCGTTGCGTTGGCATTGTCGGTCGTGTTGATGACCGGTGCCTCAGACGTAACCTGAACTACAGCCGTCGTGGTACCGACGGTCAGCGAGAAATCGATAGCGGTCGCCTTGCCGACCTCAACGATCGCCCGCTCCACCTTGGCGGGTGCGAAACCCGACACCGTCGTTTCGACTCGATAAGTTCCCGGTGCTAAGTTCGAAACTCTGAATACGCCCTCATCGCTCGTGTTTACGGTCACGGCAGCGTTCGTATCTATATTTGTTATGATCACGGCCGCGTTCGGGACGACGGCGCCCTGTGGGTCCGACACCTTTCCCGAGATCGCGCCGGACACGGCTGATTGGGCAAACCCCTGCCCAACACATATCAGAACGCAGAAAATTGCGACTGACACAAATCTGTTCATTAAGTTTTTAGTCATCTGTAATCGACCTCATTGACGGACTGTTCCGTAAAAATCTCTCGTCGCTTTGACGCTGATATTGAATAAATTGCGAATTTCGGAGGTGCCCGATCTATTCTTTCATCGACGAAGCAGCGTTGGCCGCCGCCGACGGACCCGCCGTTGGGACCTGCAGATTGCACGTCATCAAAAGATTACACCCAGTCGGGAAGAAAAAAAAGGCACGCTCGGTATCCAAGCGTGCCTAAAGTTCCTAAAAGAGGAATTATTAGAAGCTCAGACGAGCTGAGAACTGGATCTGCCGCTCACGGATGATCGAGTTACCGGCCGCGCTCGGGACTCCAAAGGTCGTCGTCTGATAATTCAGAGTCGTTCCCGAAATGGAATACGCGGTCGTTCCAACGCCGGTTACCTGAAAGCGGTTGAACAGATTGAAAGCCTCGCCGAGGATCTCAAGGTTCGTAGATTCCGTGAACCGGAAGCGACGCGAAATGCGGAGGTCCGTATTCCACGTCGACGGCGTTCTCAGGCGATTACGTGCAACGTTGGTCAAGCGGTTAGCTCCGCCGGCACCGAGGATACCCGTGGAAATTCCACCGGAAACGTTACCGCTGACATTGTAGGAATACGGGTTGCCCGACGCACCGACAACGATCGGTGCGATCGACCAGCCGCCGAGGATCGCTCGTCCGACCTTCGAACCGCCCCCCAGACTGAAAAGGGTCCTCGGGGCGTAAACAAGGCTGGCTACGAAACGGTGGGGAACATCGAAATTCGAAACTCCCTCGTCAAGGGCCAGATTGTTTACATCAAGCGGAACATTAGGCGTCGAGAAGGTGACCGAGCCCTGGTTATTATCGCGAGCACGCGAGTAGGTGTAGCTCGTCTGGAACTGGAGTCCATTAGTCATGCGGCGGTTAAGCTGCACAACGTAACCCTGATACGACGAATGGATCGTGCTCTGGATCTCGGTGATACGGCCGAAATTCGTGTTCGGGCGTAAACCGGAATATTTCGGCACGGTCACCGTCTGGCCGGCGAACTGTCCGCCGTTGAAGGTGTAAGTCGTGGTTCCCGCCGGTGCCGGCAGGTTTGTGTCGACAAAGGTCGGCAGATCACGGCCGCGGCTGAACATGGCTGAGAATGAAACTACCGTGTTCGATCCGAGCTGACGTTCGATAATTACATCGGCCTGATGGATCAGCGGCATCTGCATGTTACCAGCGAAAACGACGATATCCGGTTTTGCACCGCTCGCGCTCGGAGCTGCTGTGAGCACGTTCGGATAGATCGGCGATCCAGCATTTGCGGGTGTCAAGGAGTACTGAACCTGACTACCAACCGCTGCCGTGTTGGTGATCGCATTAGAGATCGTCGAATTGATGATACGACCGTAATAGATCCCGTATCCGCCGCGGAGCGATGTTTTGCCGTCGCCAAACACGTCGTAAGCAAAACCGATACGCGGGCCAAAGTTATTATGGTCGTGGGGGAAGATGCCTGACCGCGGTACGAGCGGGTTCGGGATCTGCGGGGCGGGAAGTTTTTCGTACTCGTACCGCAGGCCGAGGTTAAGCATCAATCGCGGGGTGATCTGGAAATTGTCCTGAACGAATGCGTTGTAATCCTGCGTCTTGAAGCTGAACGCCGACGGGCCAAAGCCCTGGTTATACGACGAATATCGCTTCTGCGAGGGAACCGAAAAGTCGGTTAGGAAGTCCGCCAGCGTCGAGTAGCTGTAAACTCCGGCGTTCTGGAAAAGATTATCGAGGACGTCCGAAACGTTATTAAAGTCACCGCCGAATTTCAAGCTGTGACGGCCAAGGGTCCATGTGAATGAATCGGCGAACTGGATACGCTTTTCGTTCGGATATGCCGCACGATCGAGGAAGTTAGGCTTGCCGAGCGTGATGCCGCCCGTTCCGGTAAAGACCGAGGGAGGAAATCCGCTGGGGCCAACAGGCTCACCGGCAACCGGGGCCTGGCCGAACTGCTGCTCGAGGTCTCGCGACCACTGGAAACGTGCTTCATTGATCATCGAACCGCCGAATGTCGAATTCAAGCGGACGTTAAGCGAATCGAGGGTGACCTTGTCATTGCCCCACGACGTGATGCCGTTGTTAACCACGGCTGCGGTTTGGACACCGGCGGGCGAATTCCAACGCATGCGGTTGTAAACGGCCGACAAAGTGTTGCTCTTGTTGATGACCCAATCGAGTTTAGGGGTCAGGATACGCTGATTACCTTTACGGGCAACAAACCCGGTAAGGCTTCGGATGTATGACATTCCGGCGTCGGCCTGAGCCTGTGTTATTCCGCGAACACAGAGCAAATCAGGACGTCGGGGATCAGGACTGGAAGTCGGGCATGTTCCGGTTGGAACGATGAGCGGGGTCAAGAACGTCGTCGATGATGGCGCTGCGACACCCGGAAAGTTGCGTCGCTGTTCGTCATAGCTCATGAAAAAGAACAAACGATCCTTAACGATCGGGCCGCCGAGCGATCCGCCGAACTGATGACGCTTATCAGCGGGCTTGAGGGCAACGGTCCTATTGACGCCGCCGACGAGGACCGACTGAAAGCTAAGCGGGTTGCGGGCAGCCCATGCCGCGTCGCGGAGGTAATAAAAAGCTGAGCCGTGAAAATTGTTCGTTCCGCTCTTGGTGATCGTATTGACCACGCCGCCGGCTGCACGTCCGTATTCGGCCGAGTAATTCGATGTGCTGACGCTGAACTCGCGGACGGCGTCTAGGCTGATCGAGTACGAGATGCGTGTGCGTCCACGAGCTTCTGAAAAGAAGGCCTGCGTATCATCGCCGCCGTCGACCGTACTGTTATTCAGCAGGCCTGAGATGCCGCGGAAACTATAGAGCCCAAATCCGCCGTCCGGAACGACGCCCGGGCTTGCCAGAACGAATGACGACGCACGGCGGCCGTTGATCGGCAGCTCGTTGATCGAGGTTTGGTTGATGTTTAGGCCGGCCGAATTGTCGGACGTGTTAATGACTGGTGCGTCGGAGGTTACTTTAACCTCAGCGACCGCCGTCCCGACCGTGAGCGGTATATCGATGCTTGTCGTTGTGCTGACCTCGACAGTGATGTTGTCGGCCTTAGCCGGAGCAAAGCCGCTTCCAGAGACCTCGACCGAATACTTGCCCGGCTGAAGGTTCAGCAAGCGGTATTCGCCGTCGGAATTCGTCTGGACCGTAACGGTACTGTTCGTGCCGCGGTTAGTAGCTGTCACCTTTGCATTTGGCACCACGGCCCCCTGCGGATCGGTAACCTTGCCGTTAATACCGCCTGTGACGGTCGATTGGGCAAAGGCGTGCCCAACACATATCAGTACGCAAAAAATTGCGACTGACATAAATTTGTTCATTAAGTTTCTAGTCATCTTTAACTTGACCTCGTTTGATTGGACTGTTCCAAAAAATTTCTCGTCCCTATGACGCTAATACTGAATAAATTTTGAATTTCGGATATTTATTTTGCTTTTCGGATTTGCGCGGTAAAAAGATGCCGGACAAGTACCGAACCTGAAAAATAAATTCCCGATGTAACAATGGCGTAAATATCTGAATCGCAAGTATTTAACTCGTAATTTCCCACTCCGCGTTTCATAGCACGATGCCCATAGCGGCTGGGTAGCGATTCACCCACTATCCATTTAGGCAATTTGAGTTCCCTTATCCAAACATTGATGACCAAACTTTCCCGACTGGCTGGAAACGTTTCTGGATTGCGATGTTAGGTTGGCCGGGTGAATGCAACCTGACTGAACGATATTATGCTATATGTATTCCAGATAACACTAAATTTGTAATACTTTCTGTTACAAAAGCCCTTGTTTGACAACAATTTAACGGTAAACCTAAGCAAATTCAACGGTTTGACCGAAATATTTGGATACTTGACTTTTTTGTAAGACTATTCTACATTGGTCTCGCTTACCGATAAGCGGGAACTTTTTCAGCCTCGGGAAGTGTTAAATATGGAAGTCGAGAAAGGGGGAAATAAATGGCACACGTAGAGTATTCGACATCATCATACAAAACGCCATTGCATCACCGCATTCTTGCCCACATGCCCGTCGTGGCTAGTTGGGTGGATGCCGAAAGTGGAGAAACTATAAATGTTGAGGGAATGACCGAGAATGTTGGCGAAACCAGCACGCTCGTCAATCTCGAAACGTTGCCACCGGTTGGCAGTGCGGTTCGTCTTAGAGTCATGGAAGAGGATAAGACGATCATCGAAGTTTCGACGCAGGTCATAAGGGTTGAACGGGATCCGAGCAAACCTTTAGCCGCACTTACAGTTCTTGAGAATTTAAAGAAATGGAAGTCGGTCGCTATGACCGCCGCCGAAGAATGGGTGACGAGACATTGGCAGCTTAACTACGAAGAAGAATGGGTTAATTAATATTTGATCTTCTATCGTTATAATAATAGGAAGCGGGGAAATTTCTTTGAAGTTTCCCCGCTAATTCTTTCGGTGGCGAGAGGCTGTCGAAAAGCGAACGCGAGCACGGGTGCGGGCATCATAGACTGAGATGAAAAAGGCCACAGCTGTTTTAACTATTCTTCTGTTTACATTCGCTGCATTCGGTCAGCAAACGACGCCGCTCACACAGGCTGAATTTGTAAAAATGCTTTATGCCGTACAGAAGACGCCCTCGGTCCGCGTGGATATCGTCGAAGCGTTGCGTAAACGCGGTATCGCATTCGAGCTGACAGACGGAATTCGGGGACTGGCAAAATCTAAGGCCGGAAATGACGACGAGCTGCAGCGAGCTCTCGAAGAGGCGGACCGCCGCCGTATAAATCCGGAGGGTCGCACGTTGCCGTCGACCGTCAATGCGATGGCTGCGCTCGAGAGCACACGAAAGAATACGCTCGAGGCAGTCGGGGAAATGCCCGATTTTGTCGTCAAGCAGCAGATCCAGCGGTCTTGGGCCTTTGCTAACACCAATAATTTCAAGAATCTTGACCGGCTGGTCGTCGCGGTGAGCTACCGTTCGACCGGCGAAGAGGACTATCGAGTCCTCTCGACCAACGGGATACTGAACACTGAGCCGAAGACCAAACAGAGTTATGAAGATGTCGGCGGCACCAGCTCGACCGGCGAGTTCGTGACCGTACTTGCTACGGTCTTCAAGCCCGAGAGTGAGACTAAATTCGACGTAGTCGACACCGACGTCATCCGGGGGCGCAAGGCTATTGTTTTCGATTTTTCAACTACGAAGGAAAAGGCAAAACAGCTGATCACGGCGGCAGGTGTACTGACGGTCAATTCGACCATCGCCGGAATGAAGGGACGCATCTGGATCGATCGCGACGACGCCCGCGTGCTAAGGATCGAGAGTGATGCGACCGAGATCCCCGACACATTCCCAGTGCGGTCGGCCAAACGAGTGATCGATTACGATTGGGTTACGATCGCCGACGAAAAGTATTTGCTGCCGTCAGTCTCGGATGTCCGGCTGACGAGCAAAGACGGCTCGCAACTCATCGAGACGCGAAACATCATTCGATTTAAGGACTATCAGAAATACGGTACTGATGTGGTGATCAGGGATGATGACGTTCAGCCGGATAAAGATCCGATAAAACCATAAGCCGGCAAGCAGTTAGTTTAACGAATAGTAGGCTCCGGCCGCGAATATCCCGAGCCAGACAAGGCCCTTGCCGAGAAAGAAAAGGAACGCGATGATGCCGGCACGCTTGGTCCATTTTCGGGCCGGGCAAGCTTTAACTTTGGTGATCTCGTCCATTACAATTCCAAAATAACTTTTCACAGAGGATTTTTCAATCCACAATTCGCTGTTTTGCCGTAAATGAAACGAAAATTAGTATCGCTGTTTACCGCCGCCGCCTTTTGCCTTATCCTTTTTTCTTGGGCATTCGGCCAGGACGGCCCGCCCCGGGAAGATAACAAGCGAGAGGCCGATTTGATCGAACTCACCAAACTTAGCAAAACAATAAAACTCGATATTAGGTACGCGACCGCGAACAACTTTGTCGGCCGCCCAGTCTATACCGAGGCCCGAGCGTTCCTGCAGCGGCCGGCAGCCGAGGCTCTAATCAAGGTCCACAAGCTGCTTAAAAAAGAAGGACTCGGGCTAGTGATATTTGACGGCTATCGGCCGTGGGCGATCACAAAGCTGTTTTGGGAAGTAACGCCGGCCGACAAACAAAAGTTCGTCGCAAATCCCGCCAAAGGTTCAAAGCACAATCGCGGCTGCGCGGTCGATCTGAGCATCTACGACCTAAAAACCGGCAAACTCTTACCGATGCCGTCGGGCTATGACGAATTTTCTGAACGCGCATCCCCCGATTATTCGGGCGGAACCGACGAGGAAAGGTCCAATCGCGAAAAACTGCGCCGAGCGATGGAGGCGGCGGGCTTTACCGTAAATCCGAACGAATGGTGGCACTTTGATTACAAGGACTGGGAGCAGTATGCGATTTACGACATCGCATTTACCGATGTCGGTAAGAGACCTCGAAATTCCCCCTGAATCCACCTATTTGATTTTCAGGGTGAGAGAGAATCTAGCCGTTCGCGGCGCGGTCATTTTCTTGCGGACAAAGAACAGATAATCTCCCGTTTCGGGAATTTCAAATGACAAGGTCGGCGAGCTTTCAAACTCGGTCTCGAAATTAAACTCCTCGTTAAACACGCGAAAGTCGAACTGGCTCGTGTGGGAATTCGTGATCTTTACCTTTTGGCCTTTTCTGGCTGAGAAAACAAAATCGTGTTCCTGTCCGTTTGACAGCGTCCCGGTTACGATGGCGATTGACGCTCCGGCCGCGAACTTGATCTCTTTGGGTTCAGCCTTGCCGCCGTTCTGAGCGGCGACAGGCAACGAAACGAGTAAGCACAAAACAAAAAATAACAGCGTTTTCATATTTGATACCATCGGCGACCCAGAGATGTTTCTGATATTATTATCGAAATCGAATATTTTAAAACCAAGCTAGCGAAAGTTAATTATGAATAAGCCCGGACCGGAAGAATATAATCCTTACTACGAAAAATACATATCACTGATGACGGAACCCGATATCAGAGTTGCTCTGGCGGCACAGCCCGCCGAAATTAGGTCAGCTCTTGCAGGAGTTCCCGAAGAAAAAGGAGCTTACGCGTACGCCGAGGGAAAATGGTCGATCAAGGAACTGCTGAGTCATCTGATCGACGGAGAACGCATATTCGCGTACAGGGCCCTGCGAATTTCACGCGGCGACACGACTCCCATCGAAGGGTTTGAACAAGACGATTACATTACGAATTCACATGCCAACGATCGGTCATTTGCCAGCCTGCTTGATGAACTCGAGCTGCAGCGACGTTCAAATCTGTTGATGCTCGATAAGGTCGATGACGCAGCGTCCAGCCTGATGGGTATCGCGAGCGATAGCCCGGTCTCCGCTCGAGCGATCGTCTACATAATGGGCGGCCATATTCGGCATCACGTGACGCTCCTGAAAGAGCGGTATCTCGCGTAGATGATCTATGACGCGATAATCATCGGCGGCGGTGCAGCCGGCCTGTTTTGTGCGCTGACTGCGGGCCAGCGGGGAAAACGCGTGCTCGTGATCGAGCATAACGCCGAGTGTGGGCGCAAGATCCTGATCTCCGGCGGCGGCAGGTGTAATTTTACTAATCGACATACACGGCCGGAGAATTTTATCTCGAGCAATCCGCATTTTTGTAAATCGGCATTGTCGCGATATTCTCCGCAGGATTTTGTTGAGCTAGTCCAAAAGCACAAGATCGCCTATTACGAAAAGACCTTAGGGCAGCTTTTTTGTCGCGAAACCTCAAGGCAGATCGTCGACATGCTGTTAGCGGAATGTCGCGGAGCAAATGTCCGGATCCGTACGGCCTGTGCCGTGAGCCGCGTCGCTAAACGCGAGCATTTCGAAGTGGAAACGTCACAAGGAATCGTTTTCGGCGTGAATCTAGTTATTGCGTCGGGCGGGCTTTCGTTTTCCAAGATCGGCGCAAGCGATTTTGGATACGCCGTCGCTCGACAATTTGGTCATCGGATCATCGAGACGCGCCCTTCGCTCGTTGCACTTGTCGCAAAAGGCGGCGGCTGGAGCCAGCTTGCGGGCCTCTCTGTCGACTCGAATGTCGCGGTCGGAAAAGCGAGCTTTCGCGAAAACATCCTGTTCACACATCGCGGTATGTCCGGCCCCGCGATACTCCAGATATCGAACTACTGGAAAAAAGACAAAAGTATCTCGATCGACCTGTTGCCCGATATGGATGCCGCCCAAAGAGTTGCGGCCGACCACTCTAGCCGCCAGACCGTTGCAAATTATCTCAGCCAGTTTCTGCCGCAGCGTCTCACACAATATCTGTCCGAGCGGATCAAGATCAATAAGCCGCTCGCTCAGCTGAATCAAGCCGAGATCGCGACGATCGGCCGAGCTCTCAACGATTGGCAGGTCGAATTCACGGCAACCGAAGGCTACGATCGGGCCGAGGTAACGCTCGGCGGCGTGTCCACTAACGAACTTTCGTCAAAAACGATGGAGAGTAAAAAAGCGGCCGGATTGTATTTTATCGGCGAGGTCGTCGATGTTACGGGCTGGCTCGGCGGATACAATTTTCAGTGGGCATGGTCAAGCGGTTTTGCCGCGGGCGACGCGATCTAATTTTTCCGAAAATCCTCGATATCCATACCGTATTTTTCTTTAACGTAACCCTCGGCGGCCTCGTTGACACTGCGGAGATTGGTCAGCCGCCGCTGAGCTTTGACAATATATGTGCGGGTGCGATTAGCCATTTGAGCCAGCATGTCGCGGCCCTCGGCTCGCTCGGCGTCAACCTTTTCGTGCAGTTCGAATTGCTCGGAAGCCTCGGCGTCGAGCCGCTCCTGCTTTAGCTCGGCGAAGCGGTGCTTTACCTGGGAGATCTGGCGAATTGTACGCACAAGTTCGTCGCCGATCGTGTCGCCCTGGACCTGTTCGGGACTGTTGCGGTAATCGTGGACGAGCTTATTTAACTTTTGCTGGTCACCAGACGTGTATGCCAGGTTGAGCTCGGCCATCAGCACGTGACGGCGTTCCTTTTCCTGGGAATCGATAGCGAGATCTGGGTGAATGTTGCGGGCGAGATCGTGATACGCCTTTTTTGCTTCGGCGGTCGGCTGCCAACTCTCTCCGTCGGCATTGATGGCCTCGGCGGCGCGTGCGGCCGATTCTTCGGCACGGCGGCGAAGCTCCTCGACCCGTTTCTTGATCTCTTCATCGTCCGGCACTAGCTTCAGCTCTTCCTCGGCTATATCCGCTTCGATCTCGTCGAGCTCGGCGTATAGTCCGGCGACGCTCATCGTATATTGGGCCTCGAAGCGCTCAAGTTTGGCTCGAAGGTCGGCCGTCGCCTCTTCGCGGTCGGCAAGCCGGTCCTTGAGGCGTTCAAGCAACTGACGCTTTCTATTTAGCTCGATCTCTTCGGGTGAGATAGTTTCCATAAAAAGATCGGCGTTGAGACCGGAAAGGTGCTCAACGCCGAATGGTTAATATCGCGAGCCGATCAGCTGGCGCTCGCTTCGGATTGGGCCGGAACCGCGATATACATGATCCGCGTGCAGCTTTCACACGTAATGATCGTATTTGCCTGCCTCACCTCAAGCAGGATCTGCGGCCGCAGCGATATAAAGCACGCACTGCAAGAACCGTTAACGACCTCGGCAACGGCGATACCGTCGCGGCTACGCTGCGCGAGTCGATCGTAGATCGACGCGAGCCGTGCAGGCACGGTGCTGAATGCCTCACCGCGTTTTTTCGTCAGTGATGTGAACTCCGATCGCTCTTTGGCGATCTTAGAGTCAAATTCCTTTAATGCAGCGTCGCGCTTTCCGTCGAGGTTTTCGATCTCGTCGGCTCGTTCCGTGAGATCTTTGTCGACCTCTTCGACAGCTGTCATTTTCTCAACTATCTTGGTCTCGAAGCCGGCTATCTGTTTCTGGATCGCGTCGGTCTCCCGCATTGCTGTCTCATACTCTTTCTGGTTTTGAGCATGTTTCAGGTTACGGTCCGCCCGCTCGAGGTATGTTTTGTTCTCCGCGATCTGTTTTTCGAGTTCTGCACGTTCGGCGTGCAGAGTGTCGCGGCGATTCTGGACCTCGCGAATAGAAAAAGCGTGCTGTTCAAACTCCTGTTCGA
>JBDTZO010000187.1:0-6313 GCA_040005135.1 Acidobacteriota bacterium
CGCAGGAACGCGAGCAGTTTGGCCAGTCGATCAATAATTTTCAGGCCGTCCAGTTTCAACTCGCCGAAATGGCGGTCGAGATCGAGGCGGCGAGATTGCTCGTCTACAACGCCGCCCGCCGCAAGGACGCCGGCCAGTCGTTCCTCAAAGAAGCCGCGATCGCCAAGCTTTATTCATCGCGATGCGCCGAGGCCGTCGCGTCCAAGGCCATCGAGCTCTTCGGCGGATACGGCTACGTCAAGGATTATCCCGTCGAAAAATTCTGGCGTGACTCAAAGATCGGAGCCATCTATGAAGGCACCTCGAACATGCAGCTCCAAACGATCGCCAAGTTGATCATGAGCGGAAAATAGCATTCGAACAGGATGGACAGGATGATCAGGATGGGGAAAGATCCTGTTTATCCTGCTGATCCTGTTTTCAATATGCCAGAGATAATCATACGCACAGCCACCGCCGCAGACGCCAAGCTGCTCACTGACCTCTCGTACACCACGTTCTGGGACGCGTTCGCCCACCATCCGAAAAATGCGCCGGACGACCTTGCTCACTACATGCGGCAGGCGTTCAATGTCGATCAGATCGCGGCAGAGCTCGCGGAGCCAAATTCGATATTTTTGATCGCGGAGACGAACGGTAAAGCTGCCGGTTACGCCAAAATTAATATTGGCACGACCGAGGACGGCATTTCTGCCAAACGCCCGATCGAGCTGTCACGTCTCTATTCGCACCAGGAATACATCGGCAAAGGCGTCGGCCAAAACCTGATGGACGCGTGTCTTGATCTCGCCAAGACGCGCGATCACGATGTCATGTGGCTCGGTGTCTGGGAACACAATCCCCGCGCCCAACGCTTCTACGAAAAGAACGGCTTTCGCCCCGTCGGCCGCCACATCTTCCAACTCGGCTCCGACCCGCAGACGGATCTGTTGATGCAAAAAGACCTTTAGCCGGGAACGCAGGCGCCCTCGCCTGCGTTCCCGGCAAATCTTGACTTTTCTTCATTAATGCGATAATGTTGCATGTGTGCGACAAATTACAAATCCACCCAATCCTTACTCACAATATTCCTCAGAATATGTGGGTGAACCGCCGCCGACCAAGCTTGAGATCTTTGAGGAAACCGCGACAAAAAAGATAATTACCAAGGCGTTTGCATCCGATTGGGAAGGCGGTTGGCGTTACACCGTCAACTGTTATCGCGGATGTGTCCATGGATGCACGTATTGCTTTGCTCGGCAGTATCACGAGTATCTCGGCTACGGCGCCGGAACAGATTTTGAGACCAAGATCGTCGTCAAACCGAATGCTCCGGCATTGCTGCGACGAGAGCTGATCAAGTGCCGCGACAAGATGCCGCATCTCGATTTTTCATTCGCGACAGATCCGTATCTGCCGCTTGAGGCGAGCTACGAGCTGACGCGAAAATGCCTTGAGGTCTGTGTCGACTTTCAAGTGCCGGTCGGCGTTATAACTAAATCACCGCTCGTCACACGCGATATCGACCTGTTAAAGAGGCTTAAAAAGGTCTCGGTCTTTTTTTCGCTGCCTTTCCTGACAAAGGAGCGTTCTAATCCGTTCGAACCATACACGCCCGTTCCGGATGCCCGCTTTCGCGCCATGCGCGAGGTCGCCGACGCCGGGATCACCGTCGGGATCGGCATCGCGCCGGTCATTCCGGGATACAACGAGTCAGACATTCCCGGCCTGCTCGAACGTGCCAAGGAGTGCGGTGCGACGCGGGCATTCATGTCGATGCTGCATCTTGATACCGATTCGATAGAGGAGTACTTTGTACTTAAGATGAACGAACGCCTCTCGCCCACCGCTGCTGCCAAGGTGATAAACACAATGAAGCGCGAACGCGGCGGCACGCTTAGGCATCGTACATTTAGGGAGCGTATGACGGGCAAGACCGAGCAGTGGGAAGTAACCCGTAAGCTGTTCGATTTTCATGTTCGCAAACTGGGCTTTAAGGCCCACGAAAAACCTGAGCCCGAACCTGTTCCGGAGCGGTCCGAACCGGTTCAGCCGAGGCTGTTCTAAAGTCGGCAGCGTGAGCGCAAGTACGGCCATGACCGCTCTGATATTTTGAGAAATATCGTTCCATTTATCAGCTCTTGAACATAAGTGGAACGATTCGATAGGTAAGCTCTTTGACCGCGGCATTTAGCCCGTTCCATTTGTCTAAAAACGTGGAACGAGCTCGAAATGCTAATTGTTGTATTTGCACGACCTACGGTGTCGGAAGCGAAAACGCTAAATGAAACGCTAAACGGATTTTTCTGGCACCGCATAAACAAGGGATTTAGCGTGTATTTGGAGGTATTCATATGAAACGAATTTCTATTATTTCAGTTATTTTAGTCCTTGCGACTCTCGGGCTCGGCTCCGCTGCTTTTGGCCAGGGAAAAAAGAATGGCAAAGAGCTGCGGACGGCCGTCGAGCGTGTTGATAACGCCTCGACCGTAATGAACGAGATCATGTCGATCTCAGACAAATCGATACCGAGCGACCTTTTGGCTAAGGCCAAGGCGATCGTGATATTTCCGGGCGCACTTAAGGCTGCCTTTATCTTTGGCGGTCAGGGCGGCGTCGGCGTTGTCATCAGACGCACGGCCGACGGATGGAGTGCACCGGCATTCCTGAACATGGGCGGCGGCAGCTTTGGCGCGCAGATCGGCGGGCAAAAGACCGATTATGTGCTGCTGATAATGAACGATAAAGGGCTCAAGAATCTGATGCAGGATAAATTTGAGATCGGCGGCGAGGGCAGCGTTGCCGCCGGGCCGGTCGGACGAACCGCGGCAGCATCGACCAACGTCACGCTCGACGCCGAGATCCTGTCCTATTCGCGTACCAAGGGCCTGTTTGCCGGCCTAGCTCTCAAGGGAGTTTACATTGCACCCGACAGCGACCTTAACACGGCTGTTTATGGCAGGTCTGCGAAAGAGATCCTTGGCGATCCGCCGATGGAATCGACTTCGGCTCCCGGCGCTTTGCAGCGACTTGCCCAGACGGTCGGAAAATATACTAAGTGATCGGTGTTACTCGTCAACGAGTTGAATAATAGATAGTCCCTGAAAGGGACAAATGTAATAGCGTCGGGTGAAACCCGACGTAATTGGGACAAAAAATAGAGGTCCCTGTAAGGGTCGAATAACGTCAGGTTGTTTGTTCCTTTCAGGGGCCGAACTCATTTCGACTTTCTCGTCGGGTTCCACCAGACGCTGGTGCATTTATGGCTTTCAGCTCATAAAACGTCTTACTTCTGCATGCGTATTCTCGAAATTGCGGCACGTGAAATGGTACCTTTAAGCAAATGAGTGAACGAATCGAAGTATTTCGCAAAATGTTAGCTGACGACCCTGAAAACACGATGGTCATGTTCGGGCTCGCCAAGGAATATGAAAAGCTGGGCAGCTACAGCGACATCATTCCGCTATTGGAAACCTATCTTGCAAAGGCCGATGACGAGGGCAACGCCTACGGCATTCTCGCAAAGGCCTACGACCAGGCCGGCGACCGCGAAAAAGCAAAACAGACGCTGTCCGCCGGCATAGAAACGTCGATGGCGCACGGCCACCCGTCGATGGCGAATGAATACAGGATGACGCTGGATCTCGATTATGCCGACTAGCGCAGCTCCGAAGGGCGCGTGTTACTAGCGAACATCGGCCGCGGCACTGACACAGGCGGCGATCGACGCCTTATTTATGCGTACAGGTTTTACGGGCTTTTCGCCCTCGACGGGCATTTTGTTTATTGCGTCGACCACATCCATTCCCTTGGTAACACGCCCAAAGGCGGCAAATTTACCATCGAGCGACGGGGCCGTGTCGACGAGGATGAAAAAGTGAGTCGTCGCGGTGTTTGGCTCGTCCGAGCGGGCCATCGACATTACGCCGCGTTCGTGAAGTATATGGTTCGGTTCGTCGGGAACTATGCGGCGTGCGCGACGGCTGAGCTCCATCGAGACTCCGCCCTCGCGCGTCCAGAGACTGCCGCCCTGGATGACAAAGCCTGTTACCACGCGGCTGAAAGTGGTCGTATCGAAAGCGCCGGTGGCCGTTAGATTCAGAAAGTTTCGTACTGATTCTGGAGCGCTTTCCGGATAGAGCTCGATGTCGATGTCGCCCGATCCGGTTGCGAGCCGAACGCATTTTGCGGCCATCTCCTTCACAGTCGCCCCGTCGAAGGGCTCCGCGCTCGGTTGTGGAGTTGGACGCGCGTTCACCTTGTCGGACGCCTTTGGGACCGGCGTCGGCTGTGCAGATTGGCCAAGACCTGGTGAGCAGAAAAACAATACGGCCGCGGCCAACGTAAAACAAATTCGAGCATTCATCGATTACATTTTCGGCAAATTCAAATAACCTGTAAAGCGAAAAGACATCCGTCACCCGAAAGCATGAAAAAGCTATCCATAACCATTGTCCTTCTCGTGTTATCGACCTATGCGTTCGCTCAGCGCGAACTCGGTGTCCGCCCGACCGACACCGGCGGCCCGCTGATGTTCGAGCAGGCGGCATTCGATGTGCAGAATTATGACATCACGCTCAATGTCGACCCCAAAACCAAGTCGATCACAGGCACCACGATAATGACCGCTAAGACGGTCATTCCAACGAATGTTATCGTGCTCGATCTCGATACGACCTATACGGTCAGCAAGCTGACGGACGGCACGCACGACCTCAAACACGAACGGCGCGGCGGGAAGATCTGGATCTGGTTCCCGATGACCAAGCAGGACGGCGACGAGATCAAAACCGTGATCACCTACGCCGGCACGCCGCGCGAGGCACCGCGTCCGCCGTGGATAGGCGGTTTTATCTGGACCAAAACGCCGTCGGGTGCCGATTGGGTGTCGGTCGCGCTTCAAAACGACGGTGCCGATCTGATGTTCCCGTGCAAAGATCACCCGTCCGACAAGGCCGCCACCTCGGCCATGCATATCACCGTCCCTGATCCGCTTGTCGCCACGGGCCCCGGCAAGCTTGAGTCGGTCAAGAAAAACTCAGGGGGCACATCAACCTATAACTGGCGGATGCCTGAGCCGATCAGCAATTATTCGCTCGTTTTCAACGCCGCTCCGTACAAATTGATCGAAGACAAATACAAGTCGATCACCGGCGAAACGATGCCGATCGATTTTTATATCTTGCCGGAGAGCTATGACAAGGGAGCCGGCCTCATCGCCGAGCAAAAGAAATATCTCGCGTTTTACGAAAAGTATCTGGGCCCGTTCCCGTTCCGTGCGATCAAGGTCGGAATTGTCGAAACTCCGCATCTCGGCATGGAACACTCGACCAATATCGCGTACGGCAACAAATTCAAATACGACAAGGACGGCACGGACTCTCTGCTGCTGCATGAGTTTGGCCACGAATATTGGGCCAACCTCGTAACCGCCAGCGATTGGCGTGATTTCTGGATCCATGAGGGCTTTCAGTCATACATGGACACGCTTTACCAAGAGTATCTTCATGGCAAGGACGCATATATCAAGGCAATGACCAGCCGGCAGAAAGGATTTAAGAACAAGCAGCCGATCGCTCCGCGTGAGCCAAAGATCGCGTATCAGGTCTATATGTCCGAGCCCGATTATGTGAATTCTGACGGCGATATCTACGGCAAAGGTGCGTATTTTCTCCACACTCTCAGATACCTGATCGGCGACAAGGCATTTTTCAACGCACTCCATCACATGGCGTACCCGACGAAGGAACTTGAGAAACTGACCGACGGCCGCCAGGAAAGGCTGGTTAACACCGACGATTTCCTAACCATCGCCGAAAAGGACTCAGGTATGAAACTCGACTGGCTATTCGAACTCTACCTCCGCCAGCCAAAGCTGCCGCGACTTGTCGTATCCAACGTCGGCGCAGGCTCATCGGGCACCATGCAGCTCAGCTGGGAAACCCCCAACAACATGCCCTTCCCAATGCCCATCGACGTCGTCATAAACGGCAAGACCCAACGCATCGAAATGAAAGACGGCCACGCCACCATTCACTACACCAGCACAACCCCACCCGTCATCGACCCCGACGGCTGGGTGCTCAAAGCCAAGTAAAATGCTCAGAGTGCAAACTTTAGCTCGTCCCAACCCAGTACACCCACGACGCCGGAACAAGCTAAAGCTTGCACTCGAAGCACAAAAACTCCCCTCCTTGTTTAGGAGCGGTGACCGGCTCAGGCGAGGTGGTAGTTCTGAATATTCAGTGTTCCGTGGTCAGAATATGTCAGACCGGGAGCGAGACGAATCATCGAGGAACATTTTTCTTGACCGAGCTAGGCGCAATGTATTATC
>JBDTZO010000115.1:0-6271 GCA_040005135.1 Acidobacteriota bacterium
GTCGAGCCCTTGCCGATCGTTGATTCGGCTGTGACCTCTCCGCCGTGAAGGCGGGTCAGGTGTTTTACGATCGACAGCCCGAGTCCGGTGCCGCCGAGCTCACGGGAACGCGCCGTATCGGTCCGGTAAAAGCGCTCAAAGATACGCGGCAGATGTTGCGGCGCGATGCCGTCGCCGGTGTCGGTGACGGTTATTTGATGGTGATCGCCCATTTCTTCGTACGAAACGGACACGCTGCCGCCTTCGCGATTGAATTTGATGGCGTTGCTCAAGAGGTTGATGAGGATCTGCTCGAGCCGGCGGGAATCGGCATAAACCGCTACCACAGCCGACACATGATTTTCGAATGAAACGCCGCGCTTATGAGCTTTTTTGGCGATCGCGAGCCACGCTTCGTCGACAAGCGGGGCGAGCATGATCGAGTTTGGCTTAACGCTAACCTTTCCCGCTTCGATCAGCGAAAGTTCGAGCACATCGTCGATTAGATGATGCATGCGCTCGGCATTTCGTCGTATGACACCCAAAAAACGGCGATTGTTCTCCTCGTCTTCAAGCGCTCCATCCTCGAGCGTTTCCACAAAAGCCAGTATCGACGTTAACGGCGTTCGAAGCTCGTGCGACACATTTGAGAGAAATTCCTGCCGCACTTTTTCAAGTCGCTCGAGTCGCGTGATGTCGTAAAAAATGCCGATCGCGTGACGCTGTCCCTTCCTTTCGGCAAAGCTCAGCGGAGCGGCCCGCAGGTCATAGACTCGGTTATCGCTGCGAACGGCGATCTCGATCTTAGTCTGCGAGCTCTCCCCCTTTTCGAATGCGTCGCGAAAGGCCGTGTGGACGGTCTCGTCCGGGATAACGTCGTGCAGATGACGCGATTCGATACCGGCACCGCAGGCAAGCAAGTTACGGGCGGCCGGATTTGACGCGAATATCCGCCAATCGCTGTCGATGACTATTACGCCCTCGCGAATGCTGCTGATCATCTTCTGCAGCAGCTCGCGTGACGAAAAGCCGGCATCGAGGACCGTCGCGCTTTCAACCGCTGGATTCAATTCGACCCCCTAAATCGGTAGCCGACACCGACGACCGTCTCGATCCGCGCCGCGCACTCGCCAAGCTTCTGCCGCAGCCGGCGGATGTGAACATCGAGCGTGCGCGAATCCCCGAAATAGCTGTATCCCCACACGTCATCGAGAAGTTTTTGCCTCGGGACCAGACGATCGGCGTTCTTTGCGAGCGCCTCGAGCAATGCAAATTCCTTTTTGGTAAGCCGAACGTTTTCTCCGTGACAGGCAACGCGCATCTCGGCAAAATCGATCGTCAATTGGCCGTCCTGGTACTTCGACCCCTCTTCAGGCTCCGACCGGCGGATCACGGCTCGGATGCGGGCGATCAGCTCTTTTACCGAAAAGGGCTTGATCATGTAGTCGTCAGCCCCGAGCTCGAGCCCCAAAAGCTTGTCTGACTCCGAGGCCCTTGCCGTCAGGATGATGATCGGTGTCTTAGCGGTAACGGCTTCCCGCCTGAGCCGCTTACACAGGTCCATTCCGCTCATTCCGGGCAGCATCAGATCGAGCACGATCAGCAACGGAGCCGTACCGGTCTCAATCGCGAGACGCAGCCCTTTCTCGCCGCTTTCGGCTATCTCTGTCTTGAGGCCCTCGCGGCCCAGGTTGTATCGCAGGCTCTCGGCGATGTCCGGGTCGTCCTCTACGATCAAAATTCGTCCCTGCATATAGAGATCTCCTCGCGGCCAACTAGGATTTAATCACAAGCCAATTGTTGCGGATAGTAGCGCCGATCCCTTTTTTAACAATTTGTTAACCTCGCGGAATTTATTATTTAACAGCTTGTTAACGTGAGATTCACGCATATGTAACCTGTCCCGACTATTCTTGCTCTTACCGCAACCAATTTAACGACGACGACGACGACGACGGCCCGAAACCAGCGAGCCGCGAGACTATTACAAAACGCAAAAGGAAATACGATGAAACCAATATCTTACCTTCGTTCCATATCGCTGATACTTATTTGCACGTTCATCTGCATAACAGACGCCGCGGCACAGGCGGACCAGTCGCGAATAGCCGGCAGCGTGACCGACGTCAACGGTGCCGCCATCGTCGGAGCCTCGGTCACACTGACCAACGAACGGACCGGCGAAGTGCGGACGATCACAGTGGAACCTGACGGAGCATTCCGGTTCTCTGCTCTCAGGCCGTCCGTCTACACGATCTCGGCCACAGCGACGAATTTTGAAATCGCGAAACGCAGCAGTCTCGAGCTCCTCGTCGGCCAGCCGCTCGACCTCGCGCTTCTGCTGCGGCCGGCGGGCCAAAAGGTCGAGGTCAGTGTGATGGCGGGCGCCGACGCGCTCGTGAACATCTCGTCCGCAAGCATGAGTGCCAACGTAAATGCCCGCGAGGTCGAGGGTCTGCCGATCAACGGCCGCCAGCTCTCGCAGCTTTACCTGCAGGCGCCCGGAGGCGTCAACAGCGGCAGCGGCACGTTCGCCGATATCCGGTTTTCGGGACGTGCCAATCAGCAGAACGTCATTCGTTACGATGGTGTCGAAGGTTCGGCGATCATCGACGCGAGCCCCGGCAATTTGAACGGCGAGGTTCCGTCGCCCTTCAGATTGCAGTCGAGCCTCGAGAACGTACAGGAGTTTCGCGTCGACTCGAGCAACTTCCCCGCCGAGTTCGGCACGGGTACGGGTGGCCAGATCAGCGTTGTGACCAAATCGGGCGGCAACGAGTTTCACGGCTCCGTCTTTGAATACCTTCGACGGGATTCGCTCGACGCCCGCAACTTTTTCGACAACATCACTCCCGGCATTCCGAAAAGCAAGCTGACGCTCGACCAGTTCGGCGGGTCGGTCGGCGGCCCGATCATCAAGGACAAGCTCTTCTTTTTTGCAAGTTTCGAAAAATATCGCGGCCGTTTCGGGCTTAATTTTGTCGAGGCGGCCCCGAGCCTGAGCCTTGCTCAGCCGGGAGCGATCATTCCTGGTTCCATCTCGCCGGCCAATCCGCTGGGAACGCCCGTCAATCCGGCGATCCAGCCGTACATCAGTGCCTTTCGCGGCCCCGGAGCGATTACTGTACCGGGCGGTTCTGCGGTTTCCGGATTTGATATCGTCCAGCTCCAGAGCCTCGAAAAGACAGATGAAAAGGCCGTCGCACTTCGGCTCGATTACCAGATGGGACAGAGGAATAAGCTCTACTTGCGATTTTTCCGCGACGAGGGCAGGGACATCGCGCCTGAGGGCGTTTCGGGCCGTGTCGTCACTATCGAGGCGATCCCTCAGAACGGCGTGCTCGGATTTCAATCGATCCTCAGCAAGAGCGGTTCGCTGATCAACGAATTCAAGATCGGTTACAACGGTGCCCGCACACGCATTAACGGTTCGGCCCCGACGGTCAACGGCCTCGATTTTACGACGATCACTCTTAACATCTCGGGCAGCGTCGCCAATACCGGCATCGCCGGCCAGGGCACTTCGTCGGGCATCTCGATCCCCGGCGGACTGGTCCGTGCGAACAGTGCGACGAATGGCCGCGGCCAGCCGTACACGCCGTATTCGCTCGGGTTCATCGACAGCCTTAACTGGATTAAGGGCAATCACAACGTCAAGGTCGGCGGCGAAGTTCGTCTCGTCCGTCTCTACACGGACCGGCTCGGCGGCACGACGTACACTTTCTCTAATCTTCCCGCGTTTCTCGCCAACACGCCCGCGTCGGTCCAGTATCTCGGGGACGTCAGTGCCCCGAGCCCGTTCAGCGACGGGTTTACCGGAAACCGTTTGGCGAAGCAGGAGTATTACATCGGCTATGCCCAGGACGAGTGGAAATTGCGGCCGGGCCTGACGCTCAACTACGGCCTCAGATACGAATATTATTCGCCGCTCCGCGAGCAGAATAACGCTCAGGTCCTCTTCGACCTTGCGACCGGCACGCTCAGGCCGCGAAGCGGAAAGCCGTATCAGTCGTCGAAGGCCAATTTTGGTCCGCGTATCGCGCTGACTTGGTCGCCGGCCCGGTCCGGATCGGGATTCTTCAGCGGCGGCAAGAGCGTTATTCGCGGCGGATTCGGCATTTACTACGGCCCCGGGCAGACCGAGGACCAGATCCAGGCGGTCGAAAGCGATCGGGTCAGTTCGACCATCACGAGCGGCGGCCTGCTGGCATTTCCAGCGAACCTGCCAGCCATCGTCTCGAATTTCACGAGCAATCCGAACAACCGCAATTTTCAGCCGCGGGCCTACGCGAACGATTACAGGATCCCCGAACGCATCTACCAATACACTGTTTCGTGGCAGCAGCAGCTGCCATATAATCTGACGTCGACCATCGCCTATGTTGGCAGCCAGGGCCGCAATCTGTTTTTGCGGAGCGTCGGTAACCTCATACTTCCCGGACAGACCTCGATCGTTAACGGGTCGAATATCCCGACAGGCGTCGGTGTCGTCAACCGAACGGATCCCGGGACCGGACAGGTTGTCGGGGTCAATACGGTTCGCCAGTTCAGCATCGTCAGCGGAACGACCGTCCAAAACCCTTACGCCGAGATCGACTATAAAACGAGCGGCGGCGACGACAACTACAACGCACTTCAGATGTCGCTGCAGCGGAGCTTTTCGAGCGGACTGACGATGAACGCACAGTACACGTTCGGTAAGAGCCAGGGCCTCTCGAGCGGTTCGAACGAAGCTCGGACATCCGCCCAGCTCGACAATTTCGAAGGCGATCGCGGTCGCAACAACTTTGACGTGCGTCATACCTTTAATGTGTCCGCCCTGTACGAGCTGCCGATCGGCCGCGGGCACCGGTTCGACCTCGGACGTACCGGAAACCGTTTACTTGGCGGCTGGGAACTCGGCGGAATCGTCAATGCCCGCAGCGGCGTGCCGCTCGAGGTGCTGGTCGTGCGGCCCGACGTCGTCGTCCAGTGCCGGCTCGCGGCCGGCTGCCCGAACGGTGCGGGCAGCACATTTGCCAACGGATTCACGGCCCAGCAGCCGGCGTTCGGAGCGTCCTTTCCGGCACTCCCGACAGGCTTTATGGCGGTGGTCAATACGCCCGGCGGCGGCAATTCGCGAAACATACGCCGGCCAAACTTGATCGCCGGCGTCAACCCGTATCTCAACAACGACCGCAATTTCCTCAACCCCGCGGCGTTCGCCATCCCGACCGCGGGCGAGTGGGGGAATCTGGGCCGCAACGCTCTTTCCGGCCCAACGTTCAAGCAGGTCGATATGATCGTTTCCAAACGGTTCCGCTTTACGGAAAAGTTGAATTTCGAGTTTCGTACCGAGATCTTTAACATCTTTAACCAGGCGAACTTCACTAATCCCTCGACTACGCTGAATAACGCTCTGCCGACGCTTGCCTTTAACGCCGCGACATCGGTCTACTCAGCAACGACCTCGAATGCCGTGCAGCCTGGCCAGGCATTTACGCAAGGAGCGGCCGGCGCAACGTTCGGCGTGCTCCGAGCAACGGTCGGTCGCACGGTCGGCCTCGGTTCGAACCGCCAGATCCAGTTCGGGTTGCGGTTTAACTTCTAGTTTTCAAGGGGGTCTCAAGGGATCGTACCCTGACGGCTGCGGGCATTTTGCCCGCAGCCTTTTTTCTTTTTTGAGTCTCCCGCCCCGTTACCACGCCGGAACGATAACGCGATTGTGGGCAAAAGCCTGAAAAACAAAGGCAAAGGCAATTACAGGATCTGTAGCGACAAAAAGGAACGCCGACATTGGCAACCTTTTACCCGAATATCTTGTAATACTGTCGTAAACTCCGAAAGAAAAAGGCTGCCGGATCGAAGGCAGCCTTTTCGAATTATGCAGTACGTGACTATTTCACGGCTGTCGTTTGCTTTGATTTCGGGTCGTACGGTTCGGCGAGGTATTTTTTTACGGCGTCCTGGGCGTTGTCATAGTTGTCGCTCATGTTTTCGGCACGCTTATAGGCAGCGACGGCTCGGGTGCGGTCGCCTTTGGCGTCGTATGCATTTCCCATTTTTATGTTTGCCCAGACGGTGAGCCAGGTTGGATCGAGATTGCCGCCAAGTGTCGCCTTGAAATTATCGACGGCGAGGTCGTAGTTTCGCTGTTCGAGAAAGAGCAGGCCGAGGTGGTAATAGATCCACGAGTTAGAGCGATCGAGCTTGAGGGCGGCCTCGAACTGAGCCTGTGCCTCGACGTAATTGCCGTCTTTGAACTGCTCGATCCCGCGGCGGGCGATCGACGAAACGCGAAGGTCGGGCGAGA
>JBDTZO010000107.1:0-21033 GCA_040005135.1 Acidobacteriota bacterium
GGTTAGCAGGCAAACCAAGGCGAGAATAAGCAGGACGATGCCGGCGGTGCGGGCAGCGAGCGCGGCGGCGTGCTCGGTTTGAGCGACGCGGGCGGCGGGTTTGAGATATTTAGGGCTGCGGCCGAGGCGAATAGACGCCGCACCCATCAGCATCAAGATCATCGCTCCGAGCAGCATTCGCATGTGAAGAATGATATCAGCAGTAACCGAATAGCGAGACCAGGCCAAAGCCGGAACGCGGGCATCTCTGCCCGCGTTTGGTACGACAACACCCAAGTTCCGTAAAAAAACGCTGCTCACGATCTCGCGGCTACTTTTTACTTCGTCGTTGGAGCAGGGGCGATCGTGGACACGTAGGCACCGGGCGGTTCGCGGAATGAGATGGCCAGTCTGTTCCAGCCGTTTATCGCGATCACCGCCATCGTGAGATTGACCAATTCGCCTTCGTCGAACTGCTCACGGGCCGATCCGTATTCAGAGTCGGGGACATGCGTTTCGGCGACAAGCGTAACTGTCTCGGCCCAGGCAAGCGCAGCACGTTCGCGGTCGGTGAAGAAAGGCGTTTCGCGCCAAGCGTTGAGGGCATATAGCCGCTGTTCGGTCTCGCCGCGGGCCCGCGCGTCCTTGGTGTGCATGTCAAGGCAGAACGCGCAGCCGTTTATCTGCGAGACACGCGTCTTAATAAGCTCGAGGAGCGAATCTTCGAGCCCCGACTCTTTAACAAATTTTTCGAGTTTGTACATCGCCTGCGCCGAGCCCGGCGCGGCAGAGCTGTAATCCAGCCGTTTCTCCATTTTATTTGCCTCCCACGTTTCAGGGCCGCCAATAGTTGTTAGCGGCAGCGATCGTGGCAAACTCGATCGCGACCACATGCGATGCGGCGATGAGCGAATCGGCGGCCGTGCTGTAATTCGGCCTGCCGGCCTTGAGGACCGCTTCGTCGGGCTGCATAGCATGGATCGAGTGGCGGGCAAGCATTAGGGCAAGTGCCCTGCCCTCTTCGGCGTTCGCAGTTATCAATGTGTTTCCAGGTACGAGTTCCATAAAATTATCTCCTTTAAATAAATGGTTGAGGTTTATCGACCGCAATTCCGTGTTGTGGGAGAAATGCGACTTCTATCCATTGGACGGAAGCCGCGCGTCGATCCAGCTCTTGATATCCTGCATCACCGTTTCCTTGCCCGTGTCGTGCAGCGGGTCGTGGTAAACGCCGTCATAAAGCTTTATGGTCTTGTCGGTCGATCCGGCCGTGTCGAAGAAAAATTGGCTGCCGGCGAACTTTGTCGCTTTGTCGCCGGTGCCGTGAAGTATCAATAATGGCAAGGTTATCTTGGGAAAATCAGTCTTCAGCTGCTCGTCGGAACGCACCATCGCCGCGATCGTTTCGGCGGGCTGCGACTCTTTGGCGATCAGCGGATCGCTATTCATCTGTTCGACGACAGCAGGATCACGGGAAAAATCCGCGTTCTTCAGCGGCAAAACGTGCAGGTGCGGCGCCAGATGGCTAATGCCCTTCAGCACGGAAAGAACGATGTCCGGAGCCGGGACCTGAAACGCGAAACTCTCACAGATAAGGCCCGCAAGCTGCGACTGGTTGTCGATCGCATATAAACAAGACACCACGCCGCCAGCGCTGTGGCCCAGGAGAAAGATCGGCAGGCCCGGTTCACTGGAGCTCGCCAGAGACACCAATTGCGAGACGTCCGACACGTACTCGTCAAACGTGTCGACATAGTATCGCTCACCGTCTGACTTTCCGCGTCCGCGGAGATCCACCGCGTATACCGCAAGCCCGTCGGCAGTAAGCTGCTCAGCGACCCAATCGTAATAGCCGCTGTGAGAATTGAAACCGGGCACGATCGCCACGACCCCGCGCGGCGACCCTTCGGGATGCCACGACCGCCAGAAAATATTTAACTCGCCGACACCGGCGAAACTACCTTCATTCATTTAGAACCTCCCTTTTTGATCTGAACCTCGCAGCAAATATCCCGAGCCGGGCGCAGGTACGCAACGCGGACAACGGGACAGTGCATGCGGCTTTTCCAATTAAACGGACAGCTCCAGCGTCTGCGGAACGCCGCAAACGGGGCATTATTAGGAAGTTGGCTTCGTAGAACAGCAAATCACAAAACCAGCGGTTGCGCCGACCCGCTCGATGGATCGAATGATAAAAACTAAATCTGCTGTACTAAAACAATATCTGAGCCAAACTTAGAGTGTCAAGCCCGGGGCCGCGGACACCAGCGACGGAACCTTCGACCGAAAGAAAAGGCAGCCTCGATGATCGGGGCTGCCTTTTCTAGTTTTTAAATGAACCGCTTGCCGTTACGGACGGTATGCGGCGGGGATGGGACGATCGGTGCTCACACCGAACTGTTGGGCGGCAAAGCCCGAGGTCGATCGGTTCAGGAACCACTCGCCTGTCGACGGACGGAATACGGCCGTGTCAGTTTTGCCGTCGCCGTCATAATCGCCGGGAACGGGAATGTCGCCGTTCGAGCCGAAATGCGTGTAGGTAACGCCGCCGTCAGAACTGCGAAGGATGTACCAGATTCCGTCAGACGGACGAAATACCGCTACGTCTTCTTTGCCGTCGCCGTCATAGTCGGCGGGCACGAGGATGTCGGTCGGCAGGCCAAACGGAATGGCGTCGAAATTCTGCGCCGGAGTTCCGGTCGCTCGCGCGATGTACCAGAAATGATCGCTCGGGCGGAACACGGTCAGGTTCGTCTTGCCGTCGCCGTCGCTATCCATCGGCACCGGAATGTCGCCTGGTGAACCGAAGGGCACCGCACGGCTCAGCTGTGTCGAGCTCTCGAATAAGAACCACGTACCGATCGACGGACGAAACACAGCGATGTCGCTCTTACCGTCACCGTCAAAATCACCCGAGACCGGGATGTCGCCGGTCGAACCGTACGAGTATCCCGTGAATACAAAGGTGCCGCTGGTCAGGACGTAAAAATCAGGATCATTTGCGACATCCGACGGACGCCAGACCGCAAGATCGGCCTTACCGTCACCGTCAAAATCCCCGGGAACCGGAATGTCACCGTCCACGCCCCATTTCACGGCGCTAAATCCAGCCGTCGAACCGTTTAGGTACCATGTTCCTTCAGAAGGCCGAAAGACCGAGATGTCCGTCTTTCCGTCGCCGTCAAAGTCAGCTCGTGATTTGCGGTTGGTCGTCGTACCCGGCCCGAGTTCGTAAACTCCGCGGCCATAAGTGGAGATCTGGATCTTTCCGGTCGCCTGGGCACTGAATTCAGTAATAGGTACAGGCGGCAGACCGGTGTTGAAAACAGACCAGTTTCCGCCGCTATCGGTTGAGCGAAAAACGCCGATGTCGGTACCGGCGTACACTGTGGTCGGCGTCGTCGGATCGATCAAAGACGCACTGGTCGGAATGTCCGGCAGACCCGTGCTGGCGTTTGTCCAGGTAGTCCCACTGTCGACAGATTTCCAGACGTGACCGCTTCCATAACCGGAGACAGTCAGATAAACAAGGGTCGGGTCCGTCGTGCTGACGGATATGTTTGTGATCGAGCGGTCAGGCAGCCCCGCAGTGATGTTGGTCCACGTCGCACCGCCATCCTGGCTCCGCATCGCTCTTCCGGCTGCCGATCCGGTGTAGATCACTTGGTTATTGCTTTTGGCGACCGCGATCGTGGCGACGCTATCGGTACCTCCGCTCGTCAGATCAGTTGCGCTTGTCTGTGTCCAGGTTCCGTCCCCAGCCGATGTGGAGCAATCTGAGCAGGTGAAAAGTTTCCAGGTCGCCGTATAGAGCTTTGAATCAACTCGGTTAGTAGCAAGCGGAGCGTAGAACTGAATTCGAGGATTGCCGCCCTCTCCGTAAGATGCGGCGCTAGCGACGCTGACCGCGCTGCCAGGAGTACCGGTTTCGGTATTCCGGAGGATTCCCCCATTTGTACTACTCAGATAAGCGATCGTGGGATCGGGCGGGTTTATCGCAACCCTGCCGCCATCACCAGTCGCAGTGAATTCGACCCAGCCACTCGTACCTGTCGTTCGCCGCTGTGATCCGTTGTCCTGGGCTCCGGCGTAGGTTATGCCGCCGTTCGTCGGGTGAAGGGCGAGGCCAATAAACTGCGTCAATGAGAGCGTCGCGTTTAGCGAAGTAAAGGTCGCTCCGCCGTCTGCAGTCTTAAATATTCCACCGTCATTACCCACAAAGAACGTTGTCTCAGTGCCGGGCAGAAACGCGAACGCCTGCTGGTCCGTATGAACCTTTTGCTGACCTTCGCTAAAAGGGCCGTCCGGATAAGGCGGCTGGAATGAGCCGTTTTGATTTGAAAAGTTTAAGCCCGCATCCACGCTTTTGAAAAAATCGCGGCAACCGACCCATATCGCGTCCGCATTGACCGGACTGGCTACAAGATATGAGTTGTAGCCGACCTGTCCCGGATCGAGTCCGACCCCGGTAGCAACAACCGGCGGGCGGGTGGTCCATGTTGCGCCGGCGTCGGCGCTCATTTGAACCTGTAACTGTACCGGACTCCCTCCAGCAAAATATGCGTATACGCGATCCGCCGCTGCCGGGGTCACCGCCACCAGGAATTCTTTGGTCGAGTCAGCAGACGTGGTATACGGCGAGGCCAGGGCAATGTTCCAGGTGGTTCCGCCATCGGTCGACTTGTACAGACCTCGTGGAGCCGCAGCGTCAGCTCCAAAGCCGACGGTCGCATATACAATCTGTGAGTTCGTCGGATGTATAGCCAGCGATCGGGCGGTTCCCGTCAACGTTCTCGTCCAGGCCACGCCGCCATTCGTCGAAATATAGACGCCGGCATTTACGCCGCAATTTCGCCGGTCAGATTCCGAAGTACACTGCGCAGGATCGAGGTACTGCGATACCGCGAGATATACCTTGTTCGGGTCTGCCGGATCTACTTTAATGCTAGTTGTTCGGATCTGAGCGGGGATCGATGCGTCGCTGACCCGAGTCCACGAAGCTCCGGCATCGCTCGACTTTAAAACGCCGGTTCCAAAGTACCCGTTGTCAGTGTCGCCTAAGCCGGCGTATACAATACTCGGATTACTCGGTGCAAAAGCGATCGCGCCGACCGCGAGATCGACCAACGAATCCGTAACAGGCGCGAACGTCGTGCCGCCATTTGTCGAACGCCAGATACCACCGGTCGACCCGGCAACAAGAATGATCTGAGCGTCGTCAGGCTTAACCGCTATCTCATTTACGCGCCCTGAAACAGCTCCTCCAGGTCCGGCTCCGGCTGTCGGCATGGGTCCGATCGACGTCCATGTGTTTGCAGCGCCCGTGGGGCCAAATCCCTGTCCTCGCGCGGCCACAGCATCCCATGCCCGACGACGGCCGCCATCCGGCACCTGGCCGAACGGATACATACGCTGGAACATGAACCAATTCGCACGTCCGTCCGGGCCGTCGGCTTCGCGGCGCTCGCCGTTTTCAGCCAAGTCCTTATCATAACTGCCGGCAGACTTTCCGACCATCTTCAGGCCAAATTGCCGGATCGATCCCCAGCCCGCGAAGACGGCGACCGCCAAACTAAGTGAAATAATGCCGCACACGATCGCTCGACGATTTCGGGCGAGATACGAACGTTGATAGTTTTTCATTTTTGTATACAGTATCTTCAATTGTAGGAATATTCCTACCCATCGATTTGACCTCAGAACAGGCCCTGAACGTCATCCTAAGCTCCGGAAAGAGCTGCGACGATCGACAAATGATTTGAAATAAAGAAAAAGAGCACCTGATGTTTACAAATCGAGTGGACAGTTGTCAACTCATTATTTGCCTAATTTGAAAACAAATTTATGGCCCCGATCACCTGGGCAAAGCCGGCACTTCTGCCCTGACATATCTATATCGGTTCTTAGGGCGCAAGATATAGGAAAATGCCTACAAAACTAGTTTGATCCGTCGATCGCAAATCTACGTTTCGGAGCGGTCGGCGAGCCAAAGCAGAATTTCCGTCGCGCGAAAAAAAGATGTGCGATAATTTCGGAAAGCTCGAAACGTCAGGAGAAAAACAATATGCCAAAATTTGTAATTGAACGCGAGATCGCGGGGGTTGGGGCGTCGCCGGCGGAGGCCTTGCAGGCTGTCTCGCAGACGTCGTGCAACGTGCTGAAAGAGCTCGGGCCGAGCATCCAGTGGGTCCAGAGCTATATCACCGACGACAAGATCTATTGCGTCTACATAGCACCGAACGAGGATCTGATCCGCGAGCACGCAGAGCGCGGTGGATTTCCGGCAAACCGCATTTCTGAGGTCAGAGCGATTATTGATCCGACGACCGCGGAGACTGCTTCAAAGTAAGTGCCGCGACAAATTATGTTGCATTGATCGTTACTGTGATCTAGAGTCAGTCGGATGCAGATTTTAGAATTTGTGTTTCTGTTTAATAGTCCGATGGAATAAGAGGAGAATCATATGCATTTATCGAGGAGCCAGAATTGGGCGACGAGATCAAATCTCCTGATGATCACGATCGCTTTGTTATTATTTTTCACCGGCGCGGCTGTTGCGCTTTCGCGCGTCGCGACACCCTCACCGACAGCGGCCCCAACGCCGACGCCGACGCCAACCGTGACCACGAGCACGACCAAGGCAAAAAAAGTCTCGAAAACCTCCAAGGCTAAGGTAACCACGCCAACTACGACGACCGGACCCACAACCACAACCGAGAGTACAACTCCCGTCTCGACCGCTACAACAACAACGACAAGTAAGACAAAGAAAACAAAGCCGAAGACGGTGAAGGCCGCTAAAACGACCGATGCGGCAACTACGGGTTCGTCGGCAACATCGACAAGCCCTTCAACAACTACGACGACCACAGCCGCTGGGGCCGGAAACACTAAACGGAAAACTACTGGGGCCAAGTCCGTGAAAACGGATACTGTAACAACTTCGGGAGCCAGCACGTCGACCAGCACGCCGACTACGTCAACTTCAACGCCGACCTCGGCAGCCACGACGACTAAAACTGCGACTGCGACAAAAACGTCGAAGTCCACAGCTGTTTCCCATACGTATGTAAAAGGCAAGGAAGGCGGTTGTTATTACATTAATAACAAAGGCCATAAGGAATATGTAGACCGCAGTAAGTGTTCCAGCCTTTAGCCGGTGGATTATTCAAGCCTTGAATGCCGGCCAAGGCCGCGGTGAACCCGATGCGTGTCGGTCTTCGGATAAGTCATGCATCGGGTTTTATGTGGAGCCCAAACGGAAAATTCGATGGAACTTTTCAAGTTTTCGGCTCGTAAGAAAATCTTGACAGGGCGAGTTTAGTGCTTTGTCGGTTTAACCGATAGCGGACGGTTCCGGGGGAAACTTTTTTGGAAGCATTAAAGACTGCTGCCGATATTAATGGTGCTGAACTCGTACGGCGGGCACGCTCGGGCGACGGCACGGCTTGGGAAGAGGTCGTTTCGGCCTATTCGCGACGCATATTTAATCTCGCGTACCGCTTCACTTCAAGCCCCGATGCTGCCGAGGACCTGACGCAGGAAGTTTTTATACGCATCTACCGGACTCTGGAGCAATACGATGCGAAACAGGGCGACCTTTCGAATTGGCTAATGCGACTCGCCCGCAATTTGATAATTGACGATTACCGCCACCGGCAGCGTAATCCGCAAAATTCGATGGCCGACGCTGTCGACGACCACAGTTACCATCTGCGTGCCGTCGGAACCTCGGCCCAGAAAGAGATCGAGCGGAAGGAGCTGGCCGGCCAGGTGCAGGAGGGCATCGACAAATTGCCCGAGGATCTGCGGACATGCGTGATACTTCGTGACATCGAAGAACTGACATATCAGGAGATCGTCGATGTATTGAAAATTCCCGAGGGGACGGTCAAATCGCGTATTAACCGAGGCCGTATCGAGCTGGCCAAGATCTTAAAGCGAATGAGGGTCGTGACGGTTTAGCGGCAAGACATTTCGGGACCGGCAAAATGATGCAAAATTCCCCGATGCATGTCGTCAAGGGTTTCAAGGGGTAAGTAGTTATGAATTTAGAAATGCAAAACACGGTCAATTGCTCGCAGTTCGAAGAACTGCTGACCGACTATTTGGATAAGGCGTTGGACGTGACAACGAATAAAGCCGTGGCCGAGCACGCTATCGGCTGCCCGCTGTGCCATTCACTTTTGAACGACGTCAAGGAATCGCTTGAGGCCTGTGCGGTGCTCGCGGCACCGAAGATGTCGATGACGCGGCTCGAGGCACGCGTACTTTCAATGACGATGCCGGAGACGGCGATGACGTGCGAGGATTTTGAAGGATATTTGACAGATTATCTTGATGGATTTTTGCCCGCCGCTATATTCCACCGATGGGAACGCCACGCGGTCCTCTGCGGCACGTGCGAAGACCTGCCCGGTATGGTCGTTCGTTCGATCGCGGCCTGTTACACATATAAGATGGACGAGCTCGCCGTACCCGCCGGGCTGCACGGACGCATTCTGCAGGCGACGATCGGAACGGCCCAGGCCGCGGAAATAAAGGCGTCGTGGACCTCGCGTTTAGCTGAGGCGATCCGCGGGCTGAGCTTCCCGATACCGGTGCCTCAGCTTGCGTCGGTGGCAATGATGCTGATCGTAGCGTTTATGTTATTCGGGCAGTCAGTTTCGGCGGACGGTTCGTTCACCAACGTCTACCAAAAGAGTGTCGAGCTTGCTGAACTGACGTACGAGCAGAGCGCCGATGCATGGAAAGGCGACAAGGTGAACCAACCGGTTCAAAAGCAAGATCCAATAACGGGCACGACCTACGTGGATAGTAACGGGGAAAAGAAATAATGAATTGTGCGTATCACACACAGAACGGGGCGGTCGTGAATTGCAACGGATGCGGCAAGCCGCTGTGTCCGGCATGCGATCATCGCATTAAGGGATTCCCTTTTTGTCAGGACTGCATCGTTCAGGGTGTCGATCTGCTTAGGCAGCATAACCAGTCGAATTACGTTCCGTTCGTCAAAAAGCGCACTTCGCCCGTAATTGCTACGCTTTTGTCCGGCGTCTGTCCGGGTCTCGGTGCCGCGTATAACGGACAGACGACCAAGGCGCTGGTTTATTTCGCCGTCTTTGTCGGGTTGTTTCAGATGGGCATCCTGACGCGAACGCCGCTATTCGTTCTGGGCATGTTTGGAATGTGGATGTTCGCACTGGTCGATTCGTGGCGAACTGCACAGATGATCCGCGCAGGCGTGACGCCCGATACTGCGGAGGACATTCTGGTCAAACGATTTTCGGGTAAACCAAAGCTCTGGGGCATCGTGCTCGGGGTGCTTGGGCTCTCGTTCGTGTTCCAACGATTCTTTGACTTTGGTTTTATTATGCGAGGCGTTCTGCCGCTGATCCTGATGGGCCTAGGCTTTTATCTGCTTCGCGGATACGTATTTAAACCGAAGACCGAGGAAAAGATCTATTCCGCAGCACACAGCGACGCTGCGTCAACGAGCTTTGCATTGATGCACCCTCATTTTCAACAGCAGACCGATCATGAGCGTGAAAATGATTTTGCAACACGTTCAAGATTTGGCAGTTGGCGAGAGAGATAAGCTAAACTAAGAATAGATTCGGAGCCGTACTCATATGTCAATAAAAGCAACTGGTATCATCGGCAGCGTTGTGGTCCTCATCGCGCTGGTAATTACGTTTATCAAATCGTTGATCGCGTTCGTCGGATTTATCACCTTTGCAATACAGATCATCATTGTTCTCGCTTTTGTCGCCGTCATCGGCGCCGTTGGATTTATGGTATATCGAGCCTGGTCGGACAAGAAAAATAACGCCGTATAACTCGAATTAACTCAACGTTTACGTCAAAACCGCCGTGTCGCGCAGGCCGAGTACGCTTGCCATCGCCGGCGGTTTATGTTGTTATGAAAGTTCCAACCCACGGTTTGGAAGCGTTATTGTTAATAACATTCCCACAATAACGAGAGTTTCAAATCTATTTTTTAAGTAACTCTTGTTCCCGGTTTCGCGTTAGTCGCTCGCGGCTGAACCTGCGTGATTCCACGTGCTGAAACGACGTTTGTTTCGGTGCGAGATCATCAAAAGGAGCTTTTGTAGCACGATGCAGAAAGACGACAAGTACTATACTTTTTTATTATCACGTTCTTATAAAAATCGAATTTATTTCCGCCGGGTGCAGATGTCAAAGGATCGTTTGCACATCGGCTCCGTTGCAGTGTTTTTGATCTTAGGCTTGATCGTGACGGGCGTCGGTGTCAGCGGGGTAGTCCGCAGCACCGTTTTTGCAAAAACGCTTGATCAGGTACCCGTAATAGCAGCAACCGCACTCATTGCCCCCGCACAGACCGAGATATCGTATCAGCGTCCGGCCGCGAGCGAGATCGCCGTCAATGCCGGCGGCCCTGAACTGCTCGAAGGCCTGCCGGAAGATGCAGAGGTCGATCAGGAATTAAAAGCAGCTGTCGTCTCGATGGCTCCTGAAAATTTGCCCACTGTTTGGCCGCACACCGGCAAGATAAATAACGAATTCGGATTTAGGCGTAATCCCTTCGGCGGCCGTACGTATGAGTTTCATCCTGGTATGGACATCGACGGTGAACGCGGCGAGGTGGTCTATGCACCGGCAAACGGAACGGTGATCAAGGCCGGCCAGACCGGCGGCTACGGCAACATGATCGAGATAGATCATGGGCACGGCCTGACGACCCGATACGGGCATCTTTCGAAGATCGAGGTCCAGATCGGCGACACGATCACGCGCGGAAACGAGATCGGATTGATCGGCTCGACCGGCCGATCGACCGGGCCGCACCTTCACTTCGAACTCCGATTGAACGATCGCTCGATCAACCCGCGGCACTTCCTGCCCGCGGAACCAACGGAGCTTCCGCCCGTAAAATAATTTCCTGGCAATCATACTCCTCTTGCGCGGGTCGTTGGTCGGCCCGCTTTTTTTGTTATATGCACATTAATTGATATTATCGAGCTGTAACTTTGCACCGATATTCTACAAATCACCGAGGAAATTCCAGCTATGAGATCGATCCAGACAACTGCATTAAGCTTTCTGTTGATCGCCGCGATGCTGCTGACAGCCGCGCCGTTCACATTTGCCATTCCCGACGAGGGAATGTTTACGCCGGACCAGATCGCCAACCTGCCGCTTAAGGGCCGCGGGCTAAAGATCAAGCCGATAGATATCTACAATCCAAATGGCGGTGGCATCAGCGAAGCGATAATCCGCCTGAGCGTCGGCTGCACGGCCGAGTTTATCTCGCCCGAGGGCCTGATCCTAACGAACCACCATTGCGGATTTGACGCACTCGTTACGGCTTCGACGCCGGAAAAGGATCTCGTCGAGACCGGTTTTAACGCTGGCGGCCACGCCGGCGAGATCCCGGCCAAGGGATATTCGATCGACATCACCCAGCGGGTCGAGGACGTGACCGCAAAGATCAAGTCCGGCACCGAGTCGCTGACGGGCGACGCTCTTGCAACCGCGATCAAAAAGAACACCGAAACTCTGCAGGCCGCCGAACAGGCCAAGGCTCCGTCCGGATCGATGATCCGCATACAGGGCCTCAACAACGGTTATTTTTACTATCTCTATCAGATGCGGACGATCAAGGATATCCGCATGGTCTATGCTCCGCCCCGAAACATCGGTGTTTACGGCGGTGATCCGGACAATTTCGAATGGACACGACACACCGGCGATTTTTCGATCATGCGAGCTTACGTCGCTCCGGACGGCACGTCGGCGGAGTATTCGCCAAGCAACGTTCCCTTTAAGCCGACTAAGTTCCTGACCATCAGCGCGAATGGCTTGAAAGACAACGACTTTGTCTTTGTTATGGGTTATCCCGGCAGCACGACACGTTACCGCGAAAGCCAGTCGATCCAATTCGCCCGCGACGCCAACTTCCCTTTTCTCGTAAAATGGCTGACCGCACTAAGCGATTCGCTGCGGATGATCGGTGCGAACGACGAAGCCAAGCGGATCGAATTTCAGTCGGAGATCGCCAACTTCGACAATTCGCGAAAAGCATTTGATGGCGGAGCACTGCGTTTACGCCGAGCAGGCGTCGTCGAAGCCCGCCAAGCCGAGGAAACACGGCTCGCGGCATGGATCGCTGCAAATCCCGATCGCCAAAAGCGTTTCGGCACCGTGCTTCCGGAGCTAAGATCGCTGTCAGATGAAACCAACGCGGCGGCCAAGCGTGATGTGATCATTCGCCGTTTTCCGGACCCGAACTCAATGGTGATCTTTCCTCAGATCCTTAACGCCGTGGTTTTCACGCGGCTTCAGAACAAGACGCTGAAAGAAGACGAACGCGCCGCAAAGGAAAAAGAGATCGAGGCGACTTATGCTAAAGGCGACCCAGTTTTTGAGGCGGAAATGCTCAAATTCTTTCTTCGATCGTTCGCCGACCTGCCCGTCGGACAAAAGTTTAAGCCGGCCGAGGACCTCTTTGGCAATCTCAAAGGAAAAGCACGCCGCGACGCCGAGGCCGCGTTCGCGGATTCGATCGTGAAGGGCGATTTCTCGTCCGCCAAAAAAACCGCTGCCCTATATGGCTCGACCAAAGCCGACGCGAATGCCTCCCGCGAAAAGATCCTCAATTTTGCGCACGGCCTGGCCGAAGAGCGCCTTGCTCTTTCGGTCCGTTCCCAGAAATTCGCCGCGAACATCGATCGCCTTCGCACGCAGTATCTGCAGGCAATGACGGAAATGCGCGGTACAAAACCGTATCCCGATGCAAATTTTACTGAGCGCTTCTCATATGGCAATGTCAAAGGATATCAGTCGCGTGAGGCCGAATATCGCTCACCTTTCACCACGCTGAGAGGCATGATCGAAAAGGACACAGGCGAAATTCCGTTCGATGCTCCGCAGAAACTCAAAGACCTGCAGGCATCGGGCGATTTTGGACGTTGGGGTGAAAATGGGACCGTTCCGGTCAACTTTCTCTCAACGACCGACATCATCGGCGGGAATAGCGGCAGTCCGCTGCTGAACGGCAACGGCGAACAGGTCGGCCTGTGCTTTGATGGCAATTACGAAGGTCTCGGAAATGACTTTTACTATGACCCGGCGGTCAACCGCACGATCTCGGTCGACATCCGGTACGTACTTTTCATTGTTGAGAAATTCGGCGGTGCCGGCTATTTGCTCAATGAAATGAAGATCGTCGGCGGAAAGAAAGGTTAGCCGCGGTCAGGTTTGGAAGATCGTTGGGGCGGAAACGCACGCTGCGTGTCCGCCCCTTTTCGTTTACGCCACCACCACCACGGCCGCACTGATATCTTTTATGCGAACTCTCTCGATCATACGAAATACCATTTTATTCGCCGCTGCCGTCATCACGATATGGGCAATGCTGCACGCCGCCACATTCGAAGGCAATGGACTTTCGACTGCCTGGTTCCTGTTATGGGGAGTTGCTCCATATTTGCTTTTCGGCGTGGCGGCTTACGTTCTTGAGCGGTTTACGAGGTTGAAAGCGATCGGATGGATAGGATTGGTCATCTCGGGCCTGATGCTCGTGTGTACGGGGCTCGCCTATCTCGCAACGCTCGGCGATATGTCCTCGACTTACGCTCTTGTCTTCGTGGTGGTTCCGATCTACCTTGTTGCGGGCAGTTTTATATTACTCGGCCTTGGCGCCCTGATCAGTTGGTTTGCAGCGAAACGCTAGTTCGTCTCATTAGAACGCGAGTTTTATTGAGTTCATTCCGCGCAGGATGATCTTTTGGCGGCGAACGACGCGTTTGCGGTTTTTGGCCGGATTAAAGACGTTCAGAGGGCTCGGGATCATCGCCGATAGGAACGCGGCATCGTCCTTTGTCAGATCGGACGCGCTCTTTTTGAAGTAAAACCGCGATGCGGCCTCAGCCCCATAGATGCCGTCGCCCCATTCGATGACATTCAGATATAGTTCGAGAATGCGCTTTTTGGAAAGATCGCGTTCGAGGAAGTATGTGTACACGGCCTCCCTTCCCTTACGCATAAAATTTCGGTCTTCGGAGAGAAACAAGTTTTTGGCAAGCTGCTGCGAAATTGTCGACGCCCCGCGAGTAAAGCTCGGCATCGGCGGTATCCAGTCGTTGGGATCGTAGTCGCCGTCTTCCTTGGCATCTTTCTCGCCTTGTTTAACCGCGTCGTCCCATGCGCTCTGGATAGCGTCCCAATCGAAGCCGTGATGCTCAAAGAAGCGCGAATCTTCGCCGGCGAGAACCGCCCGCTGCAGATTTGGCGAGATCTGCTCGATCGGCGTCCATATCATCGCTTTTTTGGGTTCCTTACCGGCCGCGACAGCCTCTGAGATGCGATACTCGATCATCGAGCTCGTCGTCGGGTTCTCATTTCTGAGCCGCGAAATGTTCGGGAACGTCACAAGCTCGTACCCGATCCAGATCGCGAATGCCCCGGCGAAGATCAAAAACAGGATTTTTACCCAGTACCACATCTCGTTTGCCTATCGAATTATCAAATAGAGCTTACGAATTGTAAATTACAAAGTTCGTTATTCGCTCGTGACGGCGAGTTTTATCTTGAACAATCACGCCATTTACGGCTATGCTTGTGTCAACTTCTGCTTTGTAAAGAAATACTGAATTTATGAGTCAATACGAGAATGTCGTTGCGGTGATCCTTGGCGGCGGTGCGGGTTCGCGTCTGTTTCCGCTCACGGGCGAACGCTCAAAACCAGCAGTTCCGCTCGGCGGCACATATCGCCTTATTGACGTTCCGGTGTCGAACTGTATCAATTCGCAGATCACGCAGATCTTTGTTTTAACCCAATATAATTCGGCATCGCTCAACCGGCATATTTCACGGACTTACCGTTTTTCGACGTTCTCAACCGGTTTCGTCGAGGTCCTCGCCGCTGAGCAGACCAAGGATAATCCACAGTGGTTTCAGGGGACGGCGGACGCGGTCCGCCAGATGCTGCCTCATCTGAGGGATTGGCGTGTGGACACGCTGCTCATCCTATCGGGAGATCATCTTTATCGGATGGACTATCGCAATTTCCTGGATCGACACTTTGATTCGGGCGCCGACCTGACGGTCTCGGTGGTGCCCTGCCGTCCAGACGAGGCCAGCGAATTTGGCCTCTTGAAAACTGATTCCGACGGCACGATCGCCGAATTCAAGGAAAAACCCACGGGCGACGCGCTCGAATCGATGCGAGTGGACACGACCAGCTTCGGGCTGACGGCTGAGGAAGCGGAAAATCGGCCGTTCCTGGCATCGATGGGAATATATGTTTTTAATTACGACCGGCTCGTCGACCTGTTAAAAACTGATAATGCATGGGTCGATTTTGGCCGCGAGATAATACCGGCGGCGATCAGCAAATACAACGTCCAAGCTCATTTATTTAAGGATTATTGGGAGGACATCGGTACGATCCGGTCGTTTTACGAGGCAAATCTTGACCTCGCATCGCCCCTCCCAAAATTTAATTTTTTTGACACGGCAGCTCCGATATATACCCGCAGCCGTTATCTTCCGCCCTCAAAGCTGCATAATTGCGACATCGACAATTCTATGGTTAGCGAGGGATGCATATTAAACGGCGTGAGATCGCGGCGTTCGATCATCGGCCTTCGCTGCCGGATCGACAAGGGCGTCGACATCGAAGACTCGATCCTAATGGGCTCGGATTTTTTCGAGTCGATCAGCGAGATCCAAGGAAACCTGGAAAGAGAAAAACCGCACATTGGGATCGGCGAGAACACCGTCATTCGGCGGGCGATCATCGATAAGAACGTGAGGATCGGAAAGAACGTGACGCTGATAAACCGTGAAAATATCGAAAATTACGACCACCCAAGCAAGTCGTATTATATTCGCGACGGGATCATCATCGTCCCCAAGAACGCTATCATTCCGGACAATATGCAGATCTAGGTCCGTTTTTTGGCACCTTTTCTCATCAAAAAGCCATCTCGGGCCCGCACAGCAAGCCCCGGCTGATCAACCTTGACCTTTACGCTTGCCTTGCGGCCCGTCACGCGTTCAGCTGTCGGGTAATAGCCGATACTATAAAATTCACGCAGTTCGCTCGCAATGCGCGAAAATGCCTCGGACAAATGCGTGAGCGAATCCGCGACGTATTCACGTCCACCAGTCCGCAGAGCTAATTGTTCGAGATATTCTTCGGCACGCCGGTAATCTTCGGCCGTTGTGCCTTTAGTGCTCGGCGGCCCTACCGTGCTTAGTGTGCCGAGGATCCCCGGCAACGAGCCCGAGTCCGATCCCGGGATCTTAATCGGCGGAGCTTGGCCTGCCGGTTTATTCAGCATTTCCTGGACATCGCCGTATGTGTCGTAGCGGATCGGATAGATCAATGAATCCAGCTCAAGCGCGTCCGAGAGATTATTGTAATCCGAAACCTTTTGGCTCGTCGTATCGACGCCGTCTGTGAAAAGAATTATCGCTTTCCGCCCCTCGACCTTTCGCATACGGTCATTTATGACGAGATCGATCGCTTCGTAAAGGCTGGTCCCCGTCGCGATCTTTGTGCTGCGGATCGCCGAGTTGATCGCCTGTCGGTCAGTCGTCGCCTCGCAAAGCAAATGGACGTCGCCGTCAAACGAAACGACCATCACCTTGTCCTTTGGCCGCAGCTGGTCGATAAATGCTATTGCAGCCGATTGTATCTCGGCGATCTTGAATTTTGTCGAATAGCTCATATCGAGCACGAGCGCCACGGTGAACGGTTCATGTTCGTTCGAGAACATCTGAACGTCCTGCTTCACTCCGTCCTCAAACACGCTAAAGTTGTCCTTGGTGAGTCCCGCGACAAACCTGCCCTTTTTGTCCATGACGCGGACCGGCACCGACACTAGCTGAGTAGAAACCTTGATCACATCCGCGTCGTCAACTGGCCCGGCCTGGTCGTTGGAGGCGATCGGGTCGACGATCGCGGGAACCGGCGTCGGCGTCGCCGCGGGTCGCTTATTAGCCTTGCCGCCGGTCGGCGTTCCCCCATTTCCGCTCTGCGCCGGGACAGATACAGCCACAAAGATCAGGGCCAAAAACAATATGGGGATCGAGAACAGTCGCATTCGTTATAGGTGAGGGCCAAGCTAAACGGTTCGATGCACGTTTGGCCGAAAAAAGATGCAATGCGGACCGCAAAAAAGGCCGCGTTTGCACGGCCTTTTATTATAGCTAAAGTTACCGGACTTTACTTGCCGGCGATCGAGCGGTCTATCTGACCGACGACGTAGCTCGACTTTGCCCTGACAACAACGCCCGGCCGCATAACGCGGATCTTGATCTGCTTGCGATCACCGACCTTTCCGACAACGTCCGGATAGTAACCGAGCGAATATTGCCGCCTGAGCTCCTCCGCAATGCCCGAGAATGCCGCGTCGATGTTTGTCATCGACGAAGCTTCAAATTCACGTCCGCCGCTATTCTGTGCGAGAGCTTCGAGGTATTTGCGTCCAAGCTCGTAATCGTCCCGGCTCGCTCCGCCCGGTGCTCCGCCGCCCATATTCACATTCCCACCGGTTATGATCGCACCGAGGATATCGGCCATCGATACACGGCCTCCTCGGCCTCCGCCGCCTCGCCGACGCCCGCCTTGCGAATTTCCCATTCCACCGCCGTTAAGGTCTGTGGACGTATCGTACCGAATTGTGTAAAACAGTGCATCGACCTCTTCAGTTTCCGCCACCGTACTCTGAAACGAAGCTTGTCTCGATGTCGTATCGACACCGTCCGTAAACAAGACGACCGCCTTGCGGCCCTGTATCTGCTGCAGCTGCTGGCCGATCACAAAATCGACCGCTTCGTACAAGCTCGTGCCGTCGCCAAACTGGGTCTCGCGAATCGCATCTCTCAGCTGGTTTCGATTGTTTGTGATCGGGCTAAGGACGTGGACATGTTCGTCAAACGCGATGACCATAACGCGGTCGCTGGGGCGAAGCTGGTCGATGAAGGTGATCGCCGCCTGCTGGATCTCATCGATCCGAAACTGGGTCGACGGGCTGACGTCGATGAGCATGATCACCGTAAAGGGCTGCTCGACCGACTGAAAGTATTCGATCTTTTGCTCGGTCCCATTTTCAAAGATCTTAAAATCGTTCTGATTGAGCCCCGAAATGAAGCGTCCGTCTCGGTCCAGAACAGAAACCGGCATGGTAACGAGGTTAGTTTCAACCTTGATAACATCGCTATCGTCATCCGCTTTCGGCGTCGGCGTTGCGGACGGCTGGCCCGGATTTCGACCGCCAATGAGAACCGGCGGCCGTCCTGTTTGCTGCTGCGGGACCGTTTCGTTCGTGAGCACGGGCGGCTTCGGCGTCGACGCGACGCGCGGACGGACCGTGGTCGTTGCCTGCCCGAGGGCAGAGAACGCAGCGAAAGCGGAAAATATAATGGCGATAGCCAGTTTGTTCATCGTTTGTGATCCTCACGCTAAGAATGTTTAGCTTGGGGAAAGCGAGCATTATGATTAACGTTCCTGGTTTTTCGTTGCAATCAATTTGCGTTCAAATGGGCGATCGCGAGCTCATGAAAACGGCGTCTGACGGCGTTGATGTTCTCGAACGGTAGCGTGCGATGATGTGTGCGGTTTGTAAGCAAAACAAAGATGCGTTCGCGGACCGGATCGATCCACAGGCTTGTGCCGGTAAACCCGAGATGGCCAAAACTCGATGGCGACATCGCAGTGCTCGCTGTCGAATCAAGTGTCGAGGCAAGCTGGAAAGCGAGCGAGCGGTGCTCGTTCTTTCCCTTGGTAAAGTTGGTGCGAAAAAGCTTGCTTAGTTCCGGAGAGACGAATGTCGAAGTGCCCGGCAAAAACTGCTTGGCTATTTCGAATATTTCGATCGCGGTCGAGAAAAGACCGGCGTGGCCCGAAACGCCCTCCGTAAAATGAGCGTTGCCGTCGTGGACCTCGCCCCAGATGGTCTCGGTGCGAAACTCGTATGGCCGAGCGGCATATAGCGCGGGAAACTGTTCGCGGCACGTCTCGCGTTCGAACATGTTCCCGTGTTCTGAAGCGGCTATTCGCGGCCTCAGCGTCACCGGCGGACAGAAGCAAGTGTCTTTGAGACCGAGCGAATCAAAGATCATTGCCGCCGCAGCGTCGAGCGCTTGGCCGGCGAGCCGTTCGATGATCTTTCCGAGAACGATGAAGTTGAGGTCGCTGTAGGTTACTGCCGGCTGATCAGCGTTCAGCGGAGTTTGGCCGATCGCCGCGATCACGTCGGACGGATCGTCGACAGACAAATAAAGAGGCAGCCATGCGGGCAAACGCGACGTATGTGTCAGCAGTTCTGTCACCGTGACCTGATGCTTGCCGTCGCCATCGAACTCCGCAACCAGGTCGGCGACGCGATCGTCGAGCGATATTTCGCCGGTCTCGATCAGCATCGCGGTCAAGAGGCCGGTCACCAGCACCTTGGTCACACTCGCCATGTCGTAAATGGTGTCGGGAGCGGCTGCGATCACTTCCGGTTCGACCACTGCGTTGCCCAATGCCTCGTGCAGAACGATCTCGCCCTCTTCGGCGACCAGATAGACGGCTGACGGAAAATCACCGGCGGCGATTCGCTGTGAGAGCAACTCTGTAACACTTTCCGATCTCATTAAGTTGTTTTATCCAAAGTCGCGCTGCCAATATTCAGACGCGACATATGTTCGTTGATCTTCGCAAGCACTCCGACCGCGAGATCCAACGCCCTTCGGCCCGCTTCGCCCGATACGGGCGGCGGCGTGTCATTCCTGATCGAATCGAGGAACGCCGAGATCTCGGCTCTCAGCGGCTCGACGTCGACGATCTCGAGTCGGTTGATCGATATGCCGAGCAACGGATGTGCCGCGTCCGGCTTGAGCGAAGTGACGGACGCAAATTTGGTCCCGTAATCTAGCACGACGTATGAATTGGTCTGATAGAACCGCGTCTTGCGGATCTTCTCAGTGCCGATCCTCGACGCGGTAATATTGGCGACGGCTCCATTCGCAAACTCAATGCGTGCGTTTGCGGCGTCGACCTTGCTCGAAATGACCGGTATGCCGACTGCCCGGATCTCGGTGACCTCGACATCCTCGCCGACCAGCCAGCGGATCGCGTCGAGGTCGTGGATCATCACGTCGAGCACCACGTCGACATCGAGCGAGCGGTTGGGAAAAGGCGATACGCGGTGGATCTCAAAGTAGAGCGGGTCCGTCACATGCGGCCTAAGAGCGACCATCGCCGGATTGAAACGCTCAAGCTGTCCGACCATCAGCTTGGCGCCCGACGTCGCTGCCGCTGCGATCATTTTGTCGGCCTCCGCAAGCGTCATCGCTATCGGCTTTTCGACAAGTACATGCACGCCGCGTTCGAGAAATGCACACGCGATCTCGCAATGCGTTTCGGTCGGCGTCGCTATCGAAACGGCGTCGACGCCGCCGATCAGATCGTGCCAGTCTCCGAAAAACAGCGCGTCGTGAGCCTTCGCGATCGCGGTACCGGTCTCATCGCTTGTGTCGCACACACCGACGAGCTCGACGCGGCCTTCGGCGGCCATCTCCGCATAGTTTCGAGCATGGTGACGGCCCAAACTTCCCACGCCGATCGCCGCAACCCTGAGCTTTTCAATTTTCGGCATAATTTGATAACAAAACGTTTTTCAGCAATACTTTACATTCTCAGATAAGATGTCCGAAATTACAACGAACAACGTTAATGGCGGCCGCGACCGATCTCGTTTTGTCTGGTACGCCATTTTTGCGTTGACGGTTTTGGTATATTTTTTCGGCCTGAATATCCCGCTCCTGGGCCCGGACGAGCCGCGATATGCTCAGGTCGCCCGCGAGATGTTCGATCGCGGTGATTGGGTCTCGCCGACACTCGGCGGATTTAACTGGTTCGAAAAACCGGCACTGCTTTACTGGACCGAGATACTTGCATACAAGGTCTTTGGTGTCAGCGAATTCGCCGCGCGTCTTGGGCCGGCCGTTTTCGGTTTAGGAACTGTCGTGAGCCTATGGATACTCGCGAAATTCGTCGCCGCCGGCGGTCGCGGC
>JBDTZO010000068.1:0-1884 GCA_040005135.1 Acidobacteriota bacterium
GCTTGATGATGCGGCAGCATCAAGCGGACAAAGTCTTCATCCACGTCGCCGGATGAATCCATCATATGCGTCGCCATATGCATATCATCCATTGCCTGACGAAGCTTGTCACTGCATTTTTCCGGTTCTGGCTTAGAGTTTGTGTCTTGGGCCCGAACATCCGCCTCATAAATTACGGCCATCGATATTGCAACGAGAAATACAGCCGTCGAAACCCTCATAATTTTTATTCTTTTCATTTCATCCTCCCCTTTTGCCGCTACTGCATTCATATTGTCGATCCTCTACGTTCATCAACAAGACGAACATTTTTTCGGAACTAACCCTCGTATTTGCCGCCGGTACTAACCTCGTAAAGAAACCAAATACGGCGTTCAGTTTGATCGAGATAGTCCTGTAGCAGATTGCTTGTAGATGAATCACGACTCCCGTCACAGATCTCTATCGCTGCTCGCTGTCCTGCGGCCAACTGCAAATTGTCCTCGATCAATTCCTTGATCATTTTTTCGGCCGGCACAAAATCTTCGTTGCTGTCGGCTATCGTCTGCAACTGAGCGACATGAGAAATACTCCGGATGGTTGTCCCGCCGATCCGTCTTACCCTTTCTGCTAGGGCATCGATCGATTCAAATATCGAATCGGCCTGTTCGTCGAGGAGTAAGTGGTACTCCCTAAAATGCGAACCGGACAGATGCCAATGGAAATTTTTGGTCTTCAGATATAGTGCAAAAGCATCCGCGATCAGCGGATTGACCACCTCAACAATGCACGAAACTTCTGTTGGTTTGAGCCCAGTAGGTGTCGCCAATGGTATTGGTGACGGATATCCGCTAATTTTCTGAATTGTGGTTGGATTTGTTGCTTTTGCGGTTTTGGCCGCTGTAGTGTCTTTCATTATATTTTCCTCTCAATATTTAGATTTCAAAGTATCCACGAGCGCCGACGCCGCAACGCCCGTGGGCCGTTGTGTCATTTGAAAGCAGCTCCTGCCCGCTACGGTTGGTAAGCACAACGACAATCCCCCTTGTCCATTTCGGCTATAACCGAAAACTTACTCGGACCTATTCACAATTCCTGATAAACGAGCCGTGTAAAGAAGGCCGGGTCGATAACAAACCCGCCCCATTTCGCATCGTAAAGAGCTGTTGGTTTAGCTTCGATAACTTCCTCAAGCGACTTACCCTGCTTTTTTAACCGCGACACATTTTCTCGAATACCGACGAGCATATCCCTAAACTCGATGAGTTGGGCACGATTGCCGACCGGTCCGTGACCAGGGACAATAATGGTCTTATCCGTCACGCGGTCGATAGCGTCATTAGCGAGACTGATCGCTCCATCAATACTTCCTCCGGTGGAATTATCGATAAATGGATAGACACCATTCCAAAAAATATCTCCAAGAACCATAACGTCGGCTCTTTTGAAATAGACGATAATATCTGTATCAGTGTGTCCCGGCCCGAAGCCTTTCATAACAATAGTTTCCCCGCCAAATTTTTGGGTTTTATCCGTTTTGAAAAGCACCGTAGGACGAGCGTCGGCGGGCGACGGTTCAAAGGTGAAATTCCAGTCCTCAACACGCGTCGCAACCGAGAGCCTCTTTACCGTGTTCTCTTGAGCAATGATCGCCGCCCCTTGATCGTGAATACACTTGTTGCCATCGGTGTGATCCCAATGCCAGTGCGTATTTACGAGGTACTTAACCGGTTCTTTACTTAACCTGTCGAGAGCAGCGGTGATCTTGGCGCACGACACCCCTATTCCAGCATCGACCATGTATTTGCCTTCCGGACGGGAATACACAGTAATGTTTCCACCCGAACCAGAAAGTACGCTGATGTTTCCACGCAGGCTTTCTACATTTATTTCGGCTTTTGCCGC
>JBDTZO010000238.1:0-1869 GCA_040005135.1 Acidobacteriota bacterium
ACGCCCTCGCGGCGGACGCCGAGCATATGCGAGAGGAAATCCTGCGTTACGCGAAACTCATCTGACAGCATATAGTCAGCCGATATCAGCAGCCAGCGAGCCAGCCGCTGTTCGACCTTATGGAAACGATAGCAGACCGCCGATTGAGAAATTTGTGTCATCAGTACCTGGGTATAATGATGGAGCTGCTTAGTTAATTCGGGGAACTTGCTGCACGCGTTGAGAAAATCCGCCGCTTTCATCTTTTGCGCTACGCCTTGGCCCTGGACGACAGTGCGGTTTGGCGATTCTGGAGAGCCGAGAAATGTCGAAAGACCGAGGACGCCATCAAAACCGACGATGCCGACCTCGAGCAAGGATTCGCCGCCGAGCGTTGCGAGGAGCGATATCATACCGCGGTCGGGGAAATAGACATGTTCGACCACATCGCCTGCTTCGTATATCTTTTCACCATATTTTAGCTCGAAAGGTACGAGCTTGCTGTTTATGCTTTTGGCTGCTTTTTCAGACAGGGAGGAAAGTATTGTGTTAGAACGTATTTTTGTTGAAGTCGAATCTAATGGCATCGAATTTCTCCTTGTGGACAGTACGTTAAAACGCAAACGGCACAAAGCAGCTGCTAAACCAATCTCGATGACGAATGAATTATGAAAGAACGATAGATGGCCGTGCCACCATTTGGGTAGATAATACTGCGGAAACTAAGATTTTTCTGTGCGCTGCCGCACGAACGGGAGTAGAGAATGCAGAATGATGAATCGGTTCTGTATTCTGCTTTCATCATTCTGCATTCATCATTTGTTTAGAGGTAGAGTTTTTTATTTTTGCGGACGTAATCACCGAGCAGGCGATCGTATTCGTGGGAGACGACCCGATAACATTCGCAGGCGATCTTTTCGAGGCCGGGGCGGTCGAGCATAGTGACGGTGCCGCGCGAATATTTGATATAACCGTTGTCCTGCAGAAAACCGGCGGCGACGGTGACGCCCTCGCGTCGAACCCCTAGCATATTTGCGATCAGGTCGTGGGTCATCACGAGTTTGTCGGCGGGGAGCTGGTCGTGGTTTATCAGCAGCCAGCGGCATAATTGCTGTACGACGGTGTGGAGACGGTTGCAGACGGCCGTCTGCGAGATCTGCGTTATCATGAACTGGGCGTAACGCAGCATAATGTCTTGAAAGATGCCGCCGCGCTTAAACTCTTCGACCAGATCTTTTTTCTTCATCCGAACGGCCTCGCCCGCGCTCTGTACGACAGCCCGGCTCGTCGTCGTTTCGCCGCCCATATACAGTGCCATACCGATCAGGCCGTTATTGCCGGCGATACCGATCTCGGCGGTTCCGCCGTTTTCCATAATGTATAACATGGATATGATCGCGGTGGTGGGGAAATAAATGTGCGACATCTTATCGCCCGATTCATACAGCACATGTCCCAGCTTTAGCGAGACGCTCTCCAGATGCGGCTTGATCCGGTCAAATTCTTCGTGGGGCAGGGCTTCGAGTAGATGATTTTCCTTTGACTCGTTAGATATCGTGTAATCTCTTGCTGTATCGGGGGACATCTGCCAACTCCTTATGCATCTGCATTCTTGTCAGAAGCGCGATCCTATCACAGTAACGGATATAAATTGCTCTAAATGTGCTCGTGCGCACATAAAGACTTTGTTGTTGCGTATTTATTAATCTATTTTCTTGCGTAAAACTGCGAAAATTAGCGGTCAAAAAGTTAGGCATCCGATTTGCGTTCGTGCAATTCTACGTCACGGGCTGAAGTTGGTGGAACAGCGATACTAGGTCCCGATTTCTTTAACCTCCCTCATTTAGGAAGACAATGCGTCGTTTATCCCATATGGTGTAAATATTCCGT
>JBDTZO010000163.1:0-1864 GCA_040005135.1 Acidobacteriota bacterium
CCAAAAACTTGTCGATAAGGATCGGCTTTTCCGGTGACGCGTCGACCGCTGACCGCATATATTCATCGAGACTCGTTTCATCGTAGACGATGGCCATCGCACGGCCTCCGAGCACAAAGCTAGGACGCACGACGACAGGATAACCTATATTGTTTGCAACAGTTTTCGCCTCATCAGCTGACGTAACGCTAGAGTTTTCCGGACATGGGATCTTTAGGTCAACGAGCAATGCTCCGAATCGCTTTCGATCTTCGGCAAGGTCGATCGAGTCAGGCGAGGTTCCGATGATCGGGACACCGGCCGCGTGGAGACGATCCGCTAAATTGAGCGGCGTCTGGCCGCCGAATTGAACGATGACCCCGTCGGGTTTCTCAACATCGACGACATTCATCACGTCTTCGAAGGTAAGCGGCTCGAAATACAGCCGGTCGGATGTGTCGTAGTCGGTCGATACGGTCTCCGGATTACAGTTGACCATGATCGTTTCAAAATCGGCGTCCTGTAATGCGAACGATGCGTGGCAGCAGCAGTAGTCAAATTCAATGCCCTGGCCAATACGATTTGGCCCCGAGCCTAAGATCATTATTTTCCGTCGCTTAGATGGCTCCGCCTCACATTCCTGTTCATAGGTCGAATACAAGTAAGGTGTGAAAGATTCAAACTCTGCGCCGCATGTATCAACGCGTTTGTAGACCGGAGCGATCCCATTCATTTTGCGGTGCTCGCGTATGTCTGTTTCGGCCATGCCAGTCAGGAAGAACAGCCGGCGGTCGGACAATCCGTACTCCTTTGCTTTCCGCAGCGTTTCAAGCGAGAGGTCTTCGAACCTCCTTCCATCGATCTCCGACTGCAGGTCCATTACCTGCTGCAGTTGATCTAAAAACCAAGGATCGATCTTGGACAGTCGATGCACCTCTTCGATCGAATATCCGTTCTGAAGCGCGTAGGTGATATATGAGAAGCGCTGAGAATTTGGCCGGGCCAGTTTTCGCTGAAGCTCGGCATCGGGAACATCCTGTAAACGCAACGGTTTAACAGCCTCGAGCGAACGCAGCCCCTTAAATAGAGATTCCTTGAAAGTGCGGCCGATGGCCATCACTTCGCCGACAGATTTCATCTGCGTTCCGAGCACATCCTCGGCTCCGGGAAATTTTTCGAACGCCCATTTCGGTATCTTTGTAACGACGTAATCGATCGTCGGTTCAAACGACGCCGGCGTCATTTTAGTAATGTCGTTGGGGATCTCGTCGAGCGTGTAGCCGACCGCGAGTTTGGCGGCGATCTTTGCAATGGGAAAACCGGTCGCTTTCGATGCCAGCGCCGACGAACGCGACACGCGCGGATTCATTTCGATTATTCGAACGTCGCCATTGTCGGGATTGACCGCGAACTGGATGTTCGATCCGCCAGTCTCCACGCCCACCTTTCGGATGCACGCGATCGACATATCGCGGAGCTGCTGATACTCGACATCGCTTAGCGTTTGTGCCGGAGCGACGGTGATCGAATCGCCCGTGTGCACGCCCATCGGATCGAAGTTTTCGATCGAGCAGATGATGACGACGTTATCGTTGAGGTCACGCATCACCTCGAGCTCAAATTCCTTCCAGCCAAGTATCGATTCCTCGACGAGGATCTGTGAATTTGGCGACGCCGCAAGTCCGCCTTTGGCGATCTCTTCAAACTCGTCCGGATTGTAAGCAGTGCCGCCGCCCGTTCCGCCCAACGTAAAGCTCGGACGAATGATCGCGGGATAACCGATGTCGTCCACGATCGCTCTCGCCTCGTCCCATGTATAGGCAAAACCGCCGCGGGCGCTTTGGATCCCGATCTCGTCCATCGCCTTGCGAAACAGCTCTCGGTC
>JBDTZO010000053.1:0-20624 GCA_040005135.1 Acidobacteriota bacterium
AAAACCAGACGCGATCTTTTTGCCTTGCTTTCACGCTGGTCAGATCGACAGCGTGCCGCCAGTCAGGTTCCGGGGACATGCAGATGAGAATGTTTTGCCGCTATTTTTTGTTTCCGAGCCTGAAAGTTAAGCCTATGCTGGCGGTTAGTGGATAGCCAGGTGTGGCGTGGATCCGCGAGGTCAAAGCGCATGTCGGGCACGTTCGCGATTCGAAATAGTTCTGCGTTTCGTAATACTTTTTGTTAAGCAGATTGTCGATCGCGAAATTGAGATCGACCCATTTGCGCAGGTGCCTGGAGACGGCGAGATCGACAACGTCGTTGCCGCTGGCGGTCAGCGTCGGGTCGTCCGGATCGAGGCGGTAATGCGACACGTCGCGGAGCGTCAGCGAACCGTTAAATCCGCGCAATTCGTTAAGCACGAGGCCCGCATTTGCCACAAAATGCGGAGCGCTGTCGACGACCCTGCGGCGGCCGTCCGGAGCTAACTCACCGCGATAGAATGCCGCGATGACGTTCGTCAGCCCGCCGTTGAAGCTAAGGCTCTTGGTTATCTTTAAGGACGTGCGGACCTCGACGCCGTACGACCGCGACGGGCCGGCGAGCTCGGTCGTGCCGTCGTCCGGTATATAAACCTGTTCGTTCGATCGGTCGATGAGAAACGAGCTGACGACCGCGGAAAAGCGGCTGCCATTATACGACGTTCCCGCCTGGTAAAAATCGGTGGTGGAGAGCTTGGGCGAGCTCGGGTCGCGGACAATGCCGCGAGCGTCCTGCGACGATATTCCGCGACCGTAATTCAAATAAAATGTAACCGGGACCCGCTCGAACGGCGACAGCGCGATCGAAGCCTTGGGCTGAAATTTGCCTTGTGATTCGCGGCCGTCGATGTCTGTTCGAACGTCGCTTAGCTCATAGCCCTTAACGCCGAACGTGAAATAATCGAATCGCAGCCCGAGCTCGAGCCGTAGGTGGCCATCGAAAAAATTGAACTGATTCTGAGCGTACGACGCGTAATTGCCGAGCTTAACGTTGGCAGTGGTGAATAGAACGTCAGGATTAGCGGCGTTGCCGGGCAGGAATTTGCGGTCCGGATCTCGGGCGACCGACGGATAGAGCCCTACATTTATCTGATCGGCATGAAAATTACCGCCAACGGTCAGGATCGAAGCTGTGCCGAAAAATTCGTAGGGTGTGAGATATTGCACGTTCGCCCCCTGAGTCAAGCGCGAATCGTGCTGCTGTATCTCATCACCATAAACAGGATCGGCAGCAAAGAACGTGAAGTTAGAGAACAGGTCGAATAGCGAACGTCCGACAAATGCATCAGCACGCAGCGTCGCACCGGACGCGAACTCGCGGCGGAAATACGTCGCCGCCGTGCCGAGCTGGACGCGGCCGCCATTATGAGGATCGATGAACCCAAAACGGTCGAGCGCTCCGGAATTGACGAGGTCCAGCGGCAGCTGTCCGGACGACGTGAAATCATTTCGCCCCAAATTGAGTTTGAAGCCGAGAGCGGTCTGCTCATCAAACTTATAGGTGAGGTTCCCCGTCAGATTATCCCGCCGGTATCGAAGCTTATTGAGGAATGGACCGTCGGAATAGCTCGGCTCGTACGCGATAAAGCCGGCCATCTTTTTCCACGCCGGAGAATAGGCAAAAAATCCTCGAAACGTATTGAACGATCCGCCCTGGATGCGGGCCGTAAATATCTGCGGGAGATCTTCCTTGAGCTGGATATGGACGACGCCCAATCCCGAAAAATCACCGTACGCGGCCGAAAACGGGCCGTTAATGATCGATACGTCCTGCACCAGCTCGGGCGAGAGCGATTTGAGGCTGCCAAGATAGCCTTGCCCATGACCCTGCGTGCCCTGATTTTGCTGGACGTCGTCGACAAGTATCTTTAACCCGCCGTTGACGCCGCCATGATCGAGATTAAACCCAAACCTCCGGACCTCGACCGATTTCCCGCCGCCCTCGTGCTGGCCGACGTTTATCCCCGCGTTCAAGGTCTGCAGCAGTTGGTCGTCGCGGCCAAACAGGCTGTTCTTATAGATCGTGTCGTTTCGAAACTCGACGTTCGGGGTCAAGGCATCGGCCTGAATGGTCACGCTCTCGCTGATCTGCGGGACGACAAAGGTTACTTTTAACTGAACATCGTCGAGCTTATCCGTGGCCGAAAACGTGCGCGTCACCCCAGCGATATTATTGCCGGACACCGTGACCGTGATCTGTCCGGGCGGAATATTCGCCGAAAACCTGCCCTCGGCGTCGGTGACCGTATTTACCGTCTGGCTGGCCGACTGGATCTCGATCTTGACCCCGCGCACCAGTTCGAATTGCGCTGTGACGACCGACCCCGAAAATGTCCGCGCCTGTGCAAGACAATTGGCGGTAAAAACAAAAATAGAAACGAATAGCGCCGCGCCGATGTATTTCATAGTTCCCCCTTGATGTGTAAGCGTTCAGTGTCTCAAAATTTGCGGGCGCACGGCAAATATCGCCGCCAGGCATTTTGCGATCGTCACGGAACGGCTTCGCGAGCCTCCACCCGTTTGGGGCGAGACGCCTAACGAGCGAACCGAATCCGTTCATTCGCCGAAATCGAAAATCGAGTTGACTTGCATCGCAAACCGATTGCCGATGGCCGAAAAACGAAGACTTTCGGGACGCCTTGGAGGACGTCTCGATCGACGCCGCCGATCCGCCCTGCGCGACTGTACCAAAATAGGGATTTCACTGGACCAAAACCTCAGAAACCACTGTTCCAAACGGGGTGGATCACTGTCACAGACAGGCCCATTTCGCCAGGGTTGAGCACAGTCGTTTTGGCTTAAGTGCTGTTGTCACAGGGCTTAGCCTAGGAATGTGGTACGTACCACATATGATACATTGGGCTATTTTTGCAAACAGGTCGTTCGACACACTTGGTAACCCCGCGGATCGGGTTGGACAACGCCTTTTGCAAAACCTTTTCGGTCGAAAAAGCGTAGAACAGACACGGCCTGCAAACGACGTTTTTTGTCGGATCGGGCCGATATTGTTTTGGCAAGTATTTATTAAATGGCAATCTCAAAAACATCCAAGGTTCTATTGATACTGGGCGGACTGGTCCTCGCAGTTGTGGTCATCGGCATCGTCGGATTTGCACTTTTGGCGAACCGGATCGGCCGGCCGACGGTCCCCGAAAACAGCGTTCTCGTACTGAGCATCTCGGGCGACCTTCCCGACTACGTGCCTGAGGAACCGCTGACGAAGGCGTTCGGCATTTCGCAAAAGCAATCGTTTTCAAGCCTGCTCACCCAGATGCGAAAAGCAAAGGTCGACAAACGCATCGGAGCGGTGCTGCTCGACATCAATTTTCCAGGGATCGGCTGGGGCAAGGCGGACGAGCTTCGCGATGCGATCGCCGATCTGCGAACGTCGGGCAAGCCGGTCTACGCATATCTTGAGATAGGAACGAACCGCGAATATTACCTCGCGACGGCCGCCGAGAAAATATACATCGCGCCGCCCGGAGACCTCTATATCAATGGGTTTGCCGCCGAAGCGATGTTTTATAAGGGCTCGCTCGATAAGCTCGGCGTCGAGGCGGATGTAATTCAGATCGGCCCCAAATACAAAAGTGCTCCCGATCAATACACGAAAACCGCGATGGGCGACGGCCAAAAGGAGGTCATCAACGCGGTCCTCGACGAATACTTTTCACGATTTACGAATGCCGTTGCCGAATCCCGCAAAAAGTCGGTCGAGGACGTCAAGGCGATCGTCGACAATGCTCCATATACGTCGGCACAAGCAAAATCACAAGGCCTGATCGACGATGCTCTTTACCGTGATCAGGTCGACGAAGCACTGAAATCAAGGCTTGGATATAAGGCCGACGACAAGCTGCGAACTATCAGCGGCAGCAAATATCGCGAGATCCCTTCGGATACGCTTGGGCTGAACACCGGAGAAAAGGTCGCGGTCATTTACGCCTCAGGAGCGATCAACGGCGGCAGGTCCAGCAGCGGTGTGCTAAATGGCGAAATGGTCGGGTCAGACACCATCGTAGAGGCGGTAAATGACGCCGCGAATGACAGTTCAATTAAAGCGATCGTGCTGAGGATCGATTCACCGGGCGGCTCGGCGATGGCGTCCGATATCATGTGGCACGCTCTCGAAAACGCAAAGGCGAAAAAGCCGATCGTCGTTTCGATGTCAGACGTGGCTGCCTCGGGCGGCTACTACATTGCCTGTAACGCGAACAAGATCGTCGCCGAACCTTCGACAATTACGGGCTCGATCGGAATGTTTATGGGCAAGCCGGTGCTGAAAGGGCTTTACACATGGCTCGGGGTCACCAACGAATATACGATGCGTGGCAAGAACGCCGGTATCTTTCGCGAGACCGAACATTGGACCGATAGCGAAAAAGCCAAGATGACGGAACAGGCAAACAATGTCTATTACGATAACTTTCTTCCAAAGGTCGCGGCGGGCCGAAACAAGAGCCGCGAAGAGATCGACAGCATTGGCCAGGGCCGCGTCTGGACCGGCACGCAGGCAAAGCAAAATGGACTGATCGATGAATTTGGCGGCTTGGAAAGGGCCATCGCGATAGCCAAGCAGCTTGCCGGTCTCCCTGCCGACAAAGAGGTCCGCAGAATGGTGTATCCGGTGCCGAAGCCATTTTTTGAGGCGTATTTTGGCAGCGACGACGACACCGAGGCGTCGGTTAAGCAAGATCAAACGCGCGCGGCTATTCTCGAGGCTTTGCCCGCGGACGTTCGTCGGGCTTTCCGATATTCGGCGCTTCTTGACCAAATGCAGCGGGGTGAAGCAATGACGATGATGCCGTTCGATCTGACCATCAAATAAGCTGCGGCCAGAGACAGTTTTCGGGGCCCGTTTTACGCTTTTCTGTTTATCAGCGAAGCCGTAAAGCCGGCCCCGAAACCGTTGTCGATATTGACGACCGTAACGTTCGACGAACAGGAATTAAGCATTCCCAAAAGCGCCGCGATCCCGCCGAACGAAGCTCCGTAACCAATACTGGTCGGCACGCCGATCACCGGCACGCTAACTAGTCCGCCGACAACGGAGGGCAATGCCCCTTCCATTCCGGCAGCCACGATCACGACCCGGGCACTCTGCAGGATCTCACGCTGAGAGATTATCCGATGAATGCCGGCGACCCCCGCGTCCCAGATCCGCGTAACGCGATTGCCCATCGCTTCGGCCGTCAGGGCCGCTTCTTCGGCAACCGGAATGTCGCTCGTGCCGGCGGTCACGATCGCGATCTCGCCGCTGCCGCGGTCGGTCTTGTCCCGCATTACGCGGATCAGATTTGCTGATTCGTGCCACTCGGCGTCACTCAGAACATTGCGAATATCGCCAAAAACCTCAGCCGTCGTACGCGTGATCAAAACGTTTGGGGCGCGCTCTATCAGCTTTTCAAATATGCCGACGATCTGCTCGCGCGTCTTTCCTTGGCCGAATATCACCTCGGGAAATCCCTGCCTCTCGGCACGTCCGTGGTCGACCTTGGCAAAGCCGATGTCTTCGTATGACAGGCCTACGAGCTTTTCGACAGCCGTTTCGCTGGGCATTCCGCCCGCCGCAAATGCGTCGAGTATTGATTTAATATCTTCTGTTTTCATCGTCTGATTAGAATCTACCTTAATCCTCGCGGCGAATAAACTGGCTTAGCACTATCGACGGCATCCCTTTTCAAATGTCGGCCACAGGGCTAATATCAAAACCTATGGAATTGACGGTCGCTATCACCGGTGCCTCTGGCACGATCTATGCGAAGCGCACGCTGCAGCTGCTTGCCGAAAGCGGTGTCGTCGAAACGATCAACCTTATAATGTCCGGAACCGCAGCCACGGTGGCTCAGGTCGAGTTGGGCGAGAATCTTCGCGATCCGGACGCGGCCAAGGTCAATAAATGGCTTGGGCTCGCGGACGACTCAAGATTGATCCGTTACTGGCGTCTCGATAATCTGGCCGCAAAGCCGTCTTCGGGTTCGAACAAACAAGCCGGAATGATAATCGTTCCGTGCTCGATGGGAACATTGGGCGCGATCGCGAGCGGCGCGGGAACTAACCTTATACATCGTGCGGCCGACGTGTGCCTTAAAGAAGGTCGCAAATTGCTGCTGGTTCCCCGTGAAACTCCTTATAACGCTATCCATCTCGAAAATATGCTAAAGCTTGCGCGCTCCGGCGCGCACATTCTGCCCGCGAGCCCGGGATTTTATCACCGGCCAAAAACCATCGACGATCTGGTCGAGCATCTATGCTTTCGCATTCTGGACCAATTCGACATACCACATTCAAAACGATCGCAATGGACGGGCGAAGAAGTTGCCGAGCCCGAAACGGAATAAAAGTGATTATGACGGACACTGTCGAACGATTCACGAACCGAGTCGAAAATTATATTAAATACCGTCCGGATTATCCGCGCGAGATAATCAGATTCCTTGAGGCTAAGTGTGGGCTATCCCATGAATCGTTGATCGTCGACGTTGGATGCGGAACCGGAATTTCATCACAATTGTTCCTCGAGAACTGCAACAGTGTGATCGGTGTCGAACCAAACGCCGCCATGCGCTCGGCCGCCGAAAAGCAGCTTGAACAATTTCCCGATTTTCGGGTCATCGACGGAGTTTCCGATAAAACCGGGTTGCCAACCGCAAGTGCTGATCTTGTGATCGCGGCGCAGGCCTTTCATTGGTTCGACCCTGATGCCACCCGCATTGAATTCGGCCGCATTCTAAAACCGGGCGGCTGGGTCGTCCTGATGTGGAACGAACGCCAGTTGAACACCACGCCGTTTCTGATCGATTACGAAGCATTTCTGCTGAAATACGCGAATGACTATGCACGCGTACGCCACGAGAATATTGACGATAGCAGCCTCGGCAATTTCTTTGGTAAGGAATATGGGTCGGTCACATTCCCCAATGTTCAGATATTTGATTTTGAAGGCATTCGAGGCCGTGTTTTGTCTTCCTCATATATGCCTGCGGAGGGCGATGCGAAATTCGAAGCAATGTCGGATGAGTTGCAGGCTCTATTTGCCAAACACGCCGAAAACGGTAGAATTAAAGTTTTCTACGACACGAATGTTTACTACTCCCAATTGTGATTTATGTCTGAAACAGCTGAAAGGTCCTCTGAAAATCGAACAATTTCCGTCGCTCACTCGCCAGATTCGGATGACGCGTTTATGTTCTACGGGCTTGCTACAAACAAGCTCGAAACGGACGGGTTGAAATTTGAGCACACTCTCAAAGACATTCAGACGCTGAACGAAGATGCGAAGAAGGGCGTCTTTGACGTCACGGCGATCTCTTTTCACGCGTTTGCTTACGTAGCCGATAAATACGCCCTGCTTCCCCATGGAGCCAGCATCGGCGATAAATACGGCCCGATCCTCGTCTCCCGAGAGCCGCGCGACCCGAGCGAGATCTCGAAAATGAAGATCGCGATCCCGGGCGAACTTACAAGCGCGTTCCTTGCCCTGAAGATCTACGAGCCTGACTTCAATTACGTCGTAGTTCCATTTGACCAGATCATCGATGCGGTAAAGCGAGGCGATGTCGACGCCGGCCTGCTGATCCACGAGGGACAGCTTTTCTATAATCAGCTGGGGCTCCACAAGGTGCTCGACCTCGGTGAATGGTGGCACGATAAGACCGGGCTGCCGCTGCCGATGGGCGGAAACGTGATCCGGCGCGACCTCGGGAAAGATCTAATGCGGCGGGTTTCCGGATACCTTCACGAAAGCATCGTCTATTCGATGGACAACCGCGAAGACGCTCTGTCCTATGCGATGCAGTTTGCACGAGATATGCAGCCGGAACTAGCCGACCGTTTTGTAGCGATGTGGGTCAACGACCTGACGCTCGACTACGGTGACCGCGGCCGAAAAGCTGTCCGCCTCTTGCTCAAAGAGGGATTTGAAAAGGGCATTATTCCGCACGAAGTCGAAGTCGAATTCGTCGACTAGCACCGTCAACGGTCAAAATACGAAGTTCATTTGAGCCGGCCAGCAGAGCCGGCTTTTTGATGCCCCCACTGTTCCACAAGGCTTTATTGAAAATTTCGGACGCGAGCGATCGCACCTTGACACAAGATCAAAATAATTCGATACTTCTCACCGATATATTCAACAGTTTCGACCTTTAGGTTAGACGAAAGATCTGCGGCAGGTTGGCATATATTTCGCATCACTTCTCTCAGCAAACTAACACTTGGAGACTAATACATGATAAGGACAATTCTCTTACTGGCAGCGGCATTGTTTGTATTTGCGGGCTTCACAAATGCTCAGGGCACGGCGGCCACAACACCCACAACCTCGACAACAACGGAGAAACCAAAACGAGCTCCCATATTCAGGCCGAACAAAGATCAGATCAAACAGGTCCAGACCATCTTAAAAGATAAAAAGCTCTACACCGGCGAAGCGAGCGGAACATATAACGACGAAACCCGAACGGGGATCAAAAGCTTTCAGAAAGACAACGGCCTTCGTGAGACCGGAACGCTCAATCGCGCAACACTCGAAAAATTTGGTGTTGAGCTTACTGACAAGCAGAAGGAGATCCCAGTGACAGAGAGCTCGTTAACGCCCGAATCGGGCACTAGCAAAAAGCCTAAAACCACTCCGGCTGCGACTTCGGCTTCTGATAAGAGCCCAACGGCTGAAAAGCCAAAACGCGCTCCCGTCTTTCGCGCGAGCAAGGATCAGATCTCCGCTGCACAGAAATTGCTGAGATCCAAGTCGATGTATGCAGGTGACGAGACGGGCAAGCTCGATGATGCCACTCGTGAAGGCCTGAAGAAATTTCAGGATGCCAACGGCGTCAAGGTCACCGGCACGCTGAATGCAGCTACGCTCGAAAAGATGGGAATAGAACTGACCGACAAACAAAAAGCCGATGCCGCCGAAGCGGCGAAGTCTTCGAACTGATCGAAATATCACTGAAGGCCGGCGAAAAGTTCGCCGGCCTCTTCTTTTGCCGAGCGGGCGACCCTATATGAAACACTTGATGTTATTTGTCATCATTCTCGTTCTTGCCCCGCTCTTTACAATGGCCCAGTCGGGCGCGGAACTGGCGATTCAAAAAGTCATGAGCGACCAGGCCGCGGCATGGAATCGCGGTGACATAGACGGGTTTATGGCCGGTTATTGGCGATCCGAAAAGCTCACGTTCATCTCCGGCACTGATGTCACACGCGGTTGGCAGCCAACGCTTGACCGCTATAAGAAGAGCTACGATTCACGCGCAAAAATGGGCACGCTTTCCTTTTCTGACCTCGAAATAACATCCCTTGGCAAGGACGCTGCCGTCGTACTCGGTAGTTGGTCGCTCACGCGTGATAAGGATAATCCGCACGGAAAATTCACTCTGACTTTCCGCAAATTTAAGGACGGTTGGCGAATAATAATTGACCACACTTCCTGATCGGAACGAGATCTGTAAGCTCGATGTATTAAACCGAACAGAATCGGCCGGTCGATCTCATCAATACTTGTAGCAAGGCGAGACCCTCCACTTACCTTTGCAAGATTTATTGAATGAGAGGAAATTATGGCCAAAACACGACAAGAAGCGACGACGAAACTAAAAGAACTACTAGAAGACATCGATTTTTGCATGCTCACGACCATTTCGGGAGGAGACCTGCGTAGCCGGCCGATGTCCACGCAAACCTTTGACGAGAATGGTGATCTTTGGTTCTTCACTAGTGATAACACCCACAAAGTTGATGAGATAACTGCCGACAGCCGCGTTAACGTGGCATATACAAAACCTGACGAAAATCAATACGTCTCGGTGTCAGGACGAGCCACGCTGTCGAAAGACCGCGCTAAGATCGAAGAGCTATGGAATCCGATCCTCAAAGCATGGTTTCCCGAAGGAATAGACGATCCCCATCTGGCACTTCTGAATATTAAGGTAGAGGCGGCCGAGTACTGGGAATCGTCATCGTCAACGCTCGTGCAGATCGCAGGCTTTGTGAAAGCGCTTGTAACTGGCACGGAAATGGACGGAGGCAACCACGCAAAGATCGCGTTTTAGTAACAAAAATTAATTCACTAAACTTTATGCGTCGGTGAACTACAGCCTTTTCAAATCTTCAGGACCGACTAGAATGCCTGGCTGTCTTTCCGAAGTAATGAGTTCCACGGATAAATATAAAAGCCCGCCGGATTCCCGGCGGGCTTTTGCTATGTGCAACAAACTCCGTCTTTAGTAAACGTATGAGTTTTCTGTCGGTTTGTCACCCGAGGCTCCGAACGCAAACGCCGTAAAGCCCGTGGTCGAGTTCAGCTCGAACCAAGTACCGGTGGACGGACGGAACACGGCAAAATCCGTCTTACCGTCGCCGTCGTAATCGCCCGGAGTCGGGATATCTCCCGGCGCCCCGAACGCAGCACCATAAAACGTTCCTGTCTCGCTTCGAACCACGTACCACGTCGACGTTGACGGACGGAAAACCGCAATGTCAGTCTTGCCGTCGCCCGTGTAGTCTCCTGGAACGACCTGATCACCCGGTGCCCCAAACTGCATAGCCGAAAATGAGCCGTCCGAACTGTTCAGGCGGAACCACTGGCCAAGCGAAGGTCGATAAACAGCAATGTCGTTCTTGCCATCACCGTCAAAATCACCGATCGTCGGCCTATCCTCCGCGATACCGAACGCGACAGCTGAGAAGCCTGCTGTGGATTTCTGGATGTACCAAATACTTGGAGTTCCAGGCCGAAGGACGGCAAAGTCTGCCTTACCATCACCGTCGTAGTCGCCCGGTGCCGGAATATCTCCGCTGACTCCAAAATTGGCTCCGTAGAACGTCGAATCCTCGCTCTTGAGCACGTACCATGTGCCGTTCGATGGTCGGAACACAGCAATGTCCGTCTTGCCGTCACCGGTGTAATCTGCCGGGACAAGCTGATCGCCCGCAGCACCAAATCGGGTTGCTGCAAAACCAGCAGTCGAACGCTGCAGGTACCAGACATTATCCGAAGGCCTATACACCGACACGTCCGATTTTCCATCACCGTCGTAATCGAAAGCGGACCGTCGCGTTGCTGCGAGGCTGTATTCCCAGACACCACGGCCATGCGTAGCTATGCGGAGTACGCGGGCCCCGTTCTGAATTGCCATATCAAAGACGGCAACGCGAGGTAGCTGTCCATTATTGATCGGCAGCCAGTTAGCTCCGCCGTCTGTCGACTGATACACGCCGATGTCAGTTCCAGCAAAAAGGTTATTCGAATTAGCAGGATCGACCGCAAAGGCATCGACCGGAACGTCCGGAATTCCGTTACCTGCAACGCTCCATGTCGGCGTCGGAGCAGTAAGGTTCGTAGTTTTGAATACGTGAGCTCCCGCTGTGACCCCATATCCTGCGAAAGTGACATACGCAGTATTGGAATTTGACGGATCAATTGTGGTGCGGCCCACATATCGTGCCGGAAATGCTCCGGTCATCTGCGTCAGGGTACTCGAACCGGTCGAGGTCGACCAAACAGTTCCGTTCGACAGCCCAACGAGCCTGACATTGTCGTCCTGCGGCGAAATCGCGATCGCACTCAGCGTCGAGGGCAACGACTGGCTGACCGCCGTCATCGTTGTACCTTGATTAGCGGAACGGTACAGAAAATTTGTCCCGAAATAGAGGGTGTTAGGATTACCGGGCCCTCCAACCATGGGTGCGTAAAAGAGAGTTGAATCGGCACAATTGATGCCATTAGCCGTCCCGCCGCACCCGAAAAAACTTGACCAGTTAGGGTCGCCACTCACCGCTTCGGTCGTGGCACGAGTGAAACCGATTTGACTGGACGTTTGGTTATAATACGTGTGATACGCCGTTACATTTGTCGCGGTTGTAGCGTTTTGGTCGATCACTACGTTTCCGCCATCGCCGCCATCGGAATTGACCCATGTCAGGCCATCATTTGCGAGAAACTCGGTGCCGTTATCCTGAGTGCCGCCAAGGGTATAGTTTGCCAGCGTAGGATGAAGCGCGATCGACTGGAATTGAGTCGCCGCAAATGTTGCATTGTTTAAGCTGGACCAATTCGTGCCGGCGTTCACCGAACGGTAGATGCCGCCGTCGCTTCCGAAATAGATGATCTGCGGATTGGACGGAGCGACCGTGATCACGTGCGAGTCCACATGCAGTCCACTGGCGCTTGACGTGAATGTCGTTCCGCCGTCGAATGAACGCTTAAAAACGGCGTTTGGCGAACCGGCGAGGTAGATCGTGTTTCCGTTCGTAGGGTCGAACGCTACAGCAATGTCATAGAAGCACTGGGCATTGCAAAAATTGTTGCCCGCCGTCAATTGCGTCGGAAACGTTGCTCCGCCATCGACAGACTTGAAGACTGCACCCTGCGTTGATCCGCCTGCGACTTCGCCGGTAGCGGCAACGACTGTGACGACATTGCCTGTCTTCTGGATCGCAAGCTCACCACGCGAACCGTTGGTAACCATGGTGTACGTCTGCGTGAACGTGGGTGAAGCGGACATAGCATTCGTCGATCGATAAATACCGCCGTCGCCCGCACCCGCATTTCCTCGGACCCAGCACACGATGTTATCCGGAACGCCAGGCTCCATTACCATGTCCATTACGGCACGGTTTCCAGCATTGACCGGATTTACGTTCAATTTTGTAAACGTCGGCGTCGCCGACAATGCGTTCGACGAGCGATAAATGCCCAGCGAGGGCGTCGCCGCTCCAGTACAACCGCCCATTCCGCAGGAGCCGGTCGAACTTGAAGCAAATATCGTGTTCGCATCTGTCGGATTAACGAGAAGCTCACTGATCGAACGTCCCGCGAATTCATTCACACCGATCGGAGCCGAAACGACGGGTGCCGTGTCAGCATTAGTAATACGATAGATCCCAACGCCAAGAAAACTGTCCAGAGATCCGCCAGCTTCACCCGTACCTACATAGACCGTCGTCGGATCCGAGGGAGCGATGGCAACGGCGCCGATCGCCAAGGTTAAGGCGTTATCCAAAAGCGGCGTCCAAGTCGCGCCGCCATTCAGCGTACGGTAGAGTCCGCCCTGCGCCGTCCCAACGTATGCAATATCGGGGTTGGTCGGGTGGACCGCGATCGCTGATACGCGTCCGCTGGTCGGCACCGTCACCGGGATCGGTGACGGCCCGAGGTATTTCCAACTCGCAGATGCCATTAAGTTGTTCGATCGCATAAGATCTTCTTTGGATTCCATGCTTCGGATCGCTTCAGTGCGCTCGTTGCCTTTTTCCAATGGCAACCCACGCATAAGGCCGATCTGAGCATCACGCATTCTCAAATACTCTTCCTTATCCACCGCTTTGTCGCCGGAGGGCAAATCCATATCGACGTCTTCGGTTTCACCCGAATACATTGTCTTTGTCGGCGTGATCAACTTCTCGATGATCTGCTTTCCGAACAAGAAACCCGGGATTGCCAACAGCGAAATCCCAAATGCGATCGCCAAAAGGCGCACGGTTCTTTTCTTCATTTTTTATCTTAGTATTAGTCTTTTGTCTCAACTGGTAGAAAATCTCGGCTATCCGGTTATTAGCGGTGCAAATACGGAACGACATAGTATATAGCTCGAATTGTGTGTATAGCAACCTACATTCGCTTCAAATAGCACATTTTTTTGTGCTGTTCGCCGGCGAGCCTGTTCCTGCGTAGGAAAGTGAGATTGAGGATCGGTCTTGAGCGTAGAGAATTTGCATCGGCGGCCGAGGACTTTTCCATATGGTGCGTGCCCTTTTGGGTTTTCTCGCTTTGGTACGGTGTTAGAGGTTGATAACCTTACCGGACGCGTCAGAAGCACGCGCGGCATCGAGAATCTTCTGGACCGAAAGGCCGTCGGTGAATGTTGCTGCGTGCTTGATCGTCAACTTTCCAGTCCTTATCGCGTCCACGATCTGCGGTGCAAACTGGACAAATCCTCGTGAGAACGCCGAATCAGGCATTCCGCCGATCAACCCGCCGAGCTCAACTTCGATCGGCCGCCAATCTGTTTCTCTGTTCATCACGACGGCCACCTCGCCGAGCTCTCCGATCCGCATGGCACCTTTCTCGCCGTAGAATTCGAGTCGGTTCGTGTACCTCGGACCTTCGGTCATCGAAACTGATACGAGCCCCGTCGCATCCGACGTCAGTTCGCCGTCCCGAAATCGCAAGAGCATATTGGATTCGTCATCGCTAGTGACCTCGTGCATTTGGCCGGAGCGGTCATTTCGCTGTTTGATGTGAGTCTGCAATTGACACGAAAGGCTTGCGATCTCAGTTCCGAGAAACCAGTTGAATGAATCGACGATATGAGACGCGATGGCACCGAGCGCTCCGCCGCCTACGGTTGCGTCCGACCACCAATTCCAAGGGACACTAGGATCGGCGCGCTGTGGGCTTTGAAAAAAGAATTTCGCATGCCTTACCTTACCGATCGTTCCTTCTCGGAGCATTTCATATGCCCGAACGCGGCCGGGCTGGAACCGCAGTTCATGGTCGATCAGTGCTAGCAGCGGCTTGCCCTCGGCGGCGCGAGTCATTTCCGCTGCCTCAGCGACATTCATCGCCATGGGTTTTTCGCACAAGATATGCTTGCCATGTTCAATTGCCGCGAGTGAAATTTCCAGATGCAGGTTCGGCGGCGTTGTAACGCACACCAGGTCGACGTCATCGCGAGCGACGGTTTCCCGCCAATCGGCCGTATAATGTCCCGCTCCGCATTCCTCTGCCGTCGAACGCGCGTTCTCGATAGACCCGCTCGCGACCGAGGCGATCACTACGTTTTCGCACGCCAAAAAAGCCGGTATCTGCACTTTTCTTGCAAATCCGGTTCCGATGATCCCGATACCTATCGACTTCTCCATATCTAATAAATATACGTTGTCCGAAGAAAACAAAAAAGCGCGATGCCAGCGTCGGCACGCGCTAAATAGATATTTTGGATCTCCAACCTAGTCTATGCCGAGTTCGAGGCTTGCGGCCGATTTTCGGCCTCGTGCACCGTTCTTGAGAAAATGGGAAAAACTTTCTTCGTCCGCCGGCTCGATCTTGATGATCTGGGCTCCGACCAGAAACTTTTCCATTGAGAGGTGAATGCCGACCTTTTCATATCGGCGGCCCATCGCCTGGAGACTTACTTTTCCGTTGGGCAGGTCGATCTCGATATTCAGCATCCGTTCCTGACCTACCAGGTATTTCTCCTGCAATCGTATATTGGGAACGAGAAATGCCAATCCGCTTCGGCTGATGTCGACCGTTTCCCCTAAAATGCACGCCGTTTTAGCGAGTTCCCTGTTACGTTCGGTCCGAATGTCCGGCTCGAACCATATCTTGATCGCCGCGATATGCTTTCGCCGTGACGATACAAGCCTTTCTGAGAGAGATTTATTTAACTTCGCTACCAGATTACGTATCATGATGTTTTTTCCTGAGGAAAATTGGTAGGAGAGAGCTGCCTGAAAAAATATCCTAACCTAGCTTACAACAAGTTTTATACTAAAAGTTGCAAAATTGTTCATTTTTTCATTGGCTTGCCGCCGATCTCTTTGCTCGTAACATGTGAATAACCCTTGTCGTCGGTCTCGAGCAGGAACGAGAGTTTGCCGCTTTTGCCGTATTCGGCAGGTGTGGCATTCGCAATATAGCGTGTCTTGTTCGGCAATATCGTCAATATGTAGTTGTAACCGGTCGAAACACTGGTCTTAACGTCCTCCGGCAACAGGCCCGCACCGACCAAAATATCTATCTCTGCGACCGCGCCGCCGTTTTGCATCGAGTATGCTATCTCAGCTTTGGCTATTCTTTCAAGCATTTTTTTCGCCTCGTCCTCGTGCGTCTCGATCCGAAGGTTGTAAAAATAGCTTTTGCCCTCTTTTTTTATCCGGGCCTCTGCGGCCTCGTCGACGGTTAGGATCTCCCAAACGTCCCCATTTTTCTTTAGCTTGATCTGCTGCGTTTCTTTTTTACCGTCTTCGTCCGCGGGGAAATTTGCTGTCACCGTCGCGTTGTCGCCGCTTATGATCTCGCCATTTATCTCGATCTGGGCCGGAACCTCACCCGCAAGTGCGGCAAAATCGAGCGAAAAATCGGCAAGCTCTGTCGCCGTCAGCCCCTCGATCGCCGGTCGGAGATTGGTCAGAAAAATAGCGTCACGAAACTTATTTTCCCGCAACAGTTGATAAAACGCTCGAACAGTATCGGCGGGTCCGCCCTTATCGATCGTGATGGTCGGCCCTTTCGGTGCGGCCTCTGACGCGGGTGCAGCGGGGTTTGCGGAGGAATTGGCGTTGGCCGGCAGATTCGTTTTGGCATTCGCGGTGGGCTCAGCGACCGAGCATCCAAAAGCGAACGCCAGGATCAGTGCAGCCATTGACGGTTTAACTAGACTCTTCGAAAAATGTACGGACATTACTTTCGTATCCACTTTGTCTGAGCGAAATGTTTTTGATTTTAAGGAAAGACCGCAAAAAAGGCGGCACGTATAATTTTTCATTATACGTGCCGCGCACAAAAAGGTACAACAAATTTATTCGACGTGACCGTTCCGGCTAAATTTGGGTCTTCTTACCAGCCAGCCACCACTCACGCCCGACAAAATATAGAACGGCCGCAAGCACGAGGAACGGAAGTATCCCCAAAAAGTCCGACATCGCTCCGTCATAGAGCGGATTGCCGGTCGAAGCCCATTTTTCCATACCTCCCTGAAACGTCTTTAAGCTCGGGACGACGGCAAAGAGGGCGATCAGTATACCGGCGATCGCGCCGCCCGCAATATATCCTGAGGCCATTAGTACGCCGTTCGATTTGTCGGTCTCGGCGACGATCTGGTCTTCCGTCAGATTTTGGTGGGCAAGTTTTTTCTTTAAGTAGATATCGACGAGATATCGCACGATGCCGCCAATGAAGATCGGCGACGAGGTCGAGATCGGCAGATAGATGCCCACCGCGAACGCGAGCGACGGTACGCCGGCAAGTTCCAGAACGACAGCTATCATCCCGCCGAGGATCACGAGTCCCCAGGGCAGATTCTGGCCCAGGACGCCCTTGATGATATAGCTCATCAGCGTCGCCTTCGGCGCGTCGTAGCGTGTCAGTTCTCGTCCGTCCTCGTCCTTTTTGATGATGCCGTTAATGCCGGGGTCGACGAAATATGCTGGCTTGCCATTCGCGTCGATCAGATACTTTCCGACCTGCCCTTCCGCGGGCTCGGTGTTTTGCCAGACGTTATATACAGTCGTATCGACGTCCTTGTATTTACCGTTGTAAACCTTTTCGGTCTGAAGCTGGCCGCCCTGCTTAAAGAGCTTCTCCTGCGGAATAACGACGCTTGCGACCGGTGATGTCGCGTCGACCTTTTGAAAATAGGTCTCGTTGTTGTTCAGCATTATCAGCAGCGAACCGAGCACGAGCGCCGATGCAAGTGCACCGACGAGGATCGCGATCTGCTGACGCCACGGCGTGCCGCCCACCCAGAAACCTGTTTTCAGGTCTTGCGAGGTCGTGCCGCCGTTCGAGGCGGCGATACATACGATACCGCCGATCGAGAGTGCTGTGACGAAGTACGGATCAGGGGCCGTCCATCCGAGAGCCAGGAAAACGAGACACGTAATGAGCAGTGTCGCGACTGTCATTCCCGATATCGGATTCGACGAAGAGCCGACCTCGCCGGTCAGCCGCGACGAAACTGTTACAAACAGGAATCCCAAAATAATGATCAGGATCGCGCCGCCAAGGGACACCAGCGGATTAGCGAAAACGCTCAGGCCAAGCTGCGGAAACAGCATTATCGCCGCGATCAGTCCGAGAACTCCGACGATGACCCACTTGATATTTATATCCTGATCGGTCCGCGGCAGATTTGCGTTTGACTCGGCCGACCCTCCGCGCAGATCCGCGAGGCCCGCGCTCAATCCGTGCCAGATCGTCGGCAGGCTTCGGGCTAGCGAGATCATTCCGGCCATTGCCACCGCTCCGGCACCTATGTAGAGAACGTACGCACTTCGGACCTGTCCGGGATCCATTTCGGCGATCGTCTTAGTGATCTCCGGAGCGATCGGGGCAACCGCCGACGAGCCAAAGAATTTGATGACCGGGATGAGCACGAGATATGAAAGTACGCCGCCGCCCATCATCAAACCGGCGATCTTGGGGCCGATGATGTAGCCGACGCCGAGCAGCGTCGGGTCGTTGTCGGAGGCGATCGAACCGCCCTTAAACCCCTTGTCGCTAAAATCGTAACCGGGCGATTCTTTCCAAAAGAACAGGACCTTCATCACGGCGTTAAACGCAAAACCCATTACGAATCCGATCGAGATGATCTTGCCGCCGCGCAATGCCGCGTCGTCGTTGCCCTCAATGTGGCTTTCGATCGACGCGTCACGCGATTCCTTTGACGCGCCCGCCTTCAAAACCTCGGCGCACGCTGTGCCCTCGGGATATTTCAGATAACCGTGCTGGTCCTTGATGAGAGCACGCCGCAGCGGGATCATCATCAGAATGCCCAGAAGTCCGCCCAATACGGCGACGAGCATCACACGCGTGAAATCGAGGTCGAACCCCAAGATCATGATCGCCGGCATCGTGACGCCGATTCCGAACGCGATCGATTCGCCCGCCGAGCCCGCGGTCTGCATCATGTTTGCTTCGAGAATGGTCGCGTCCTTCAGGCCAACCTTCGACAACAGCCGAAACACCGTGATCGCGATCACCGCGACCGGGATCGATGCGGAAACGGTCAATCCGGTCTTGAGCACAAGGTACAGCGACGATGCACCGAAAACGATGCCAAGCAGCGTGCCGATGATCAGCGGCAGCGGCGTCAACTCGCGAAGGTTTGCTTCGTCCGGGATATATGGACGGAAATTTTCGAGAAAGGGATTCTTCATGCCGAATTGGTCTCCTTGAAAAACGATCTTTCGAAAACGTGCAAACGCACGCGTGACAACAGTTCAGGGGAAAGGGGGAAAGAACTTGGGATAATTTAACCTGCATTCAGCAAAAACGCAAAACTCTAAAACTCCCCTCCTTGTTTAGGAGGGGTGGCGTCGCTTCGACGACGGGGTGGTAGTTCAGAGAAATTTCCTACATCCTTAAAATCCCATTTTGGATTTCCATCGCATCTGGATTAAATTTTCAAAGTGGACGACGAGATCCCACCGCTTAAACGAAATCACCCGCTCGCCCGGCCCCGCCGAAACGTGCGTCCGAACACGCGCCCATATCTTCAGAACTTCCGATCTAGATTACGGCGACAACTGACGCCGGCTGAAGCAACGCTATGGAGAATGTTAAAAGGATCGAAGCTCGACGGCCGCAAGTTTCGACGACAGCATAGCGTCGGAAATTATATTCTCGATTTTTATTGTCCGGATGAACGGCTTGCGATCGAACTTGACGGTCAAGTGCATCGGAACGAGACAGCAGAGGTACGAGATCTGGAAAGAAAGGTGTTTCTGAGTCGTCACGGGATCAAGGTCGTCAGATTTGAGAATTTCTTGATCTTCGATGAGCCTGAATATGTGCTGCATCGGATCAGGGATTTCTTTGGATGGTGGGAGCGGGAAGAAAAATGAGAAGACCAGAAAAACTCCCCTCCTTGTTTAGGAGGGGTGGCAGCCGCCTCGGCTGACGGGGTGGTAATTAGTACAAATTTTCCTTCATCCTCAAAAAAAGGCGAGGCCAAAGAACTTTTTCAGAACTACCACCCCGGCCGCAAAGCCGGCCACCCTTCCTAGACAAGGAGGGGAGCTTTTTCTGATCCTCCAAAAACCAACTAATATAAGTTGTCGATCTACTAAATGAAAAAGCTTATGAAACACCTTACGTCCGTCTCTGCGTCTCTGCGACTCTGCGGTTTAATTCTTCTCGCATCTCTCGCAATAACGGCCCAGATCCCACAGCCGAAGGACGTGCTCGGCTTCACGCCCGGCGATGATAGAAAACTCGCTAGTTGGGCGAAGGTCGTCGAGTATTTTCAAAAGCTCGACGCCGCGAGCGACCGCGTGATGTTTCAGGAGATCGGCAAGACCACGATGGGAGCACCGTTCGTCTACGCCACCATCTCCAGCCCCGAGAATCTCAAGAATCTCGAAAAATACAAACAGATCAACGCCAAGCTTGCAGATCCTCGTTTGCTGGGAACGCAGCCGCCCTCGGCTGCAACCGAAATAGCTGCTCAACGTCTGATCGCCCAAGGCAAGACCATCGTCCTCATCACATGCGGGATCCATTCGAATGAGGTCGGCAGTTATCTTTCGAGCATGCTGATCGCTTATAGACTCGCGAGCAGCAATGATGCCGATATCAAAAAGATCCTCGACAACACGATCGTCCTGCTCGTCCCAAGTCTCAATCCCGACGGCGTCGATATAATCAACAATTGGTACCAAAAGACGCTTGGGACGCCGTACGAAGGCACCGATCCGCCCGAGCTTTACAATAAGTATGTCGGCCACGACGACAACCGCGACTGGTATGCTTTTACGCAGATCGAGACTCAGCTTACGGTCGATAAAATTCACAACGTTTGGCATCCGCAGATCGTCAACGACATCCACCAGCAAGGCGAGTACGGCTCAAGGCTTTTCC
>JBDTZO010000119.1:0-6077 GCA_040005135.1 Acidobacteriota bacterium
CATGTCGGCTTCGAGCTGTTGCATTGTCTCTTTTAGCTGCTTTGGCGAATATTCCTCGAAGGCGTCGAGGTCGAGCGGGATCTTGAAGTAATCAGCTTCGTACGCTGTAACGAGCGTGGCATCGATCGACTTGATGATCGTCGTCGGCGTTATACCGTGCTCGGTGTTGTATTCCTCCTGGATCTGTCGGCGGCGCGTCGTTTCCGAGATCGCGTAGTCCATCGATTTGGTGATCTTGTCGGCATATAAAATGGCCTTGCCCCCCGCGTTTCGCGCCGCTCGGCCCATCGTTTGGATCAATGACCGTTCGGACCGCAGGAAACCTTCCTTATCCGCGTCGAGGATCGCGACTAGCGAAACCTCTGGCAGATCGAGGCCTTCGCGCAAAAGATTGATGCCGACAAGCACGTCGTATTCGCCGCGGCGGAGATCACGGAGGATCTTGATGCGTTCGAGCGTGTGAATGTCGCTGTGGAGGTACCGCACCTTAACCCCGACCTCTGAGAAATACTCGCTCAGATTCTCGGACATGCGTTTGGTCAGCGTCGTCACCAGCACGCGTTCATTTCGCTCGGCCCGCAGACGGCACTCTTCTAAAAGGTCGTCGATCTGCCCTTTGACGGGCCGAACTTCGACAACCGGATCGAGCAGGCCGGTCGGACGAATGATCTGTTCGATCACTTCGCCCTCCGTCTTTTCGAGCTCATACGGCCCGGGAGTTGCTGAAACGTAGATCGTCTGTCCGACCCTTGCCTCGAACTCCTGAAAGTTGAGCGGCCGATTGTCTTTCGCACTCGGCAGGCGAAATCCGTAATCGACGAGAGTGCCCTTACGCGACTGGTCGCCCTTGAACATCGCCCCGAGCTGCGGGACGGTTTGATGCGATTCGTCGATCACCATTAAAGCGTTCTTCGGCAAATAATCGAGTAATGTCGGCGGCGGCTCACCCGGCAGCTTGCCCGTCAGATGCCGTGAATAATTTTCAATACCGCGACAAAAACCCATCTCTTTGATCATTTCGAGGTCGTACATCGTCCGCTGATGCAGCCGCTGCGCCTCGACGATCTTTCCCTCGCCGACCAGAAATTCCTCGTGCTTGTCGAGCTCGGCACGGATCGTCTGCACCGCACGCTTGATCACCGGTTTCGACATCACGTAGTGTGTTTTCGGATAGATAGGCAGGCGAGTTTCGTGTTTTGCCAATACCTCGCCGAGCAGTGGATCGATCGTATAGATCGCATCGATCTCGTCACCCCAGAATTCGATCCGGTATGCCTGGTCCTGATAGCTCGGATACAATTCGACAACGTCGCCGCGCACTCGAAACGCACCGCGTTCAAAGTCGATATTCACGCGTTCATACTGCAGCTCGACGAGCTTTTGCAAAAACTCGTCGCGTTTGAGCTTTTGGCCCGGCTCGATAAAGACAAGCATGTTGAAATACGCGTCCGGATCGCCGAGACCGTAGATGCACGAAACCGACGCAACGACGATCACGTCGCTGCGCTCGAACAGCGAACGCGTCGCGGCCAGCCGAAGGCGGTCGATCTCTTCATTGATCGTGGCTTCTTTTTCTATGTAGAGATCGGCGGCTGGAACGTACGCCTCAGGCTGGTAATAATCGTAATACGAGACGAAATACTCGACGGCGTTATCTGGAAAGAACGATTTGAACTCCTGATAAAGCTGTGCCGCGAGAGTCTTGTTATGCGCAAGCACGAGCGTCGGACGCTGCGTTTCCTGAATAACATTCGCGATCGTAAAGGTCTTGCCGCTGCCCGTGATACCGAGCAAAACTTGATCTTTGGTGCCGTCGTTGATGTTGTCAACGATCTGCTTGATCGCCGCGGGCTGGTCGCCCTTTGGCGTGTTTTCAGACATGAGACGGAATTGCATTCCTTAATCATAGATCAAAGAATGCAATTTCGAAAACTTTCCGGCGATATTTTAGCGCTTTTTATCTTCCACCGGCCGGAACCGGTTCAAGCCCCTTAACAGCCTCTTTGGCTCTGGTCAGCATGTCGTCGCTGAATACATTGTCGTGGATCATTTCCTCGAGCTCGGCCAGTGAACGCTCGTCTTTAACAACCTTGAGCACGTGAATCAGAGCAAGGCGGACCCTTTCGTCCGTGTGATCGCGAAGCGCCTCGAAGATGGGCGACAACTCCCCTGCCTTGATCAAAAGTGCAACCAATGTGAACGCCTCGTACGAGATGCGCATTTCGTCGTGAAGCAGCCGATCGAGAGATTTTTGAAGTATGCCCGACTCGATCGCGGCACGAGCGGCCTGACGCATTCGAAATTCGTCATGCGTAGCGATCAACCGCTTCCACGCCTCGGCTCGGTCGAAGCTCAGTCGAAAAAGCCCACGAGCCGCGGCAGCACGGACCTCGCGCGTCGGATCCGCGCAGGCGAGTAGGATCGTTTCGAAAACCGATTCGTGATCAAACTCGGTCAACGTCGTCACCGCCTTGGACCGCACCGCCGCAGACACGTCATAGAGTGCGACCTGACTCAGCGATTCGACAGAGTTTCGAAATTTGAAGGCTGCCAATATGCGTACGGCCAGATCTCTGACGGCCTCGTCATCTTCGAACTCCTCGTTTACCTGCTCAATTGCGCTCAAGAGGGCCGGATCGGACGAGATCGCGAGTTGATCGTAAGGCCGTGCATCCGTCAGCTGAATGAATGAATTGATCGGAAGCTGCGCATATTGCAGCCGTCTGAGTTTTTCCTGCAGCTCAGCCGCACTTACATTTGGAATGATGAGACCTTGGCTGCTGTTCAATTCGGAAAGGCGGCGTTTCGAGACCCTCCTCTCATCTTCCGTTCGCTGGTCCGCCTTCGGCGAAGATTTTTTGGCTTTTCGGAACCACTCAAGCTCTTTTTCCGCGTCGACGTCCAAGTCTTCGCTCGCAGCCCTCGATTTTCTGTCCTGCAGACGGTTGTCGTAGCCAAAGTTGGCTTCGGATTTCGGTCGCGTCTTACGCCACCATAAAAACGCACCGCCGCCGAGGACCGCGATGACGAGGAAAATGATGCTGAACCATGGCAGCCCGCTCGACGAATCGACCATGTCACGCTCCTTTTGAAGCGCGGCGGTCTGGGCCATAACACTATTCGCAAATCCGCTGAGAGCCAGATCTAAAATTGCGACGCTTAATGAGATCTTATTAATACTTTTCATTACCGGATTAAATATCTAGACGAGAAATGGATCTCGGTGAGAGAACTCGACAGGTGATGGGAGGCCGGAACTCGCATGGCGCGGGTCGAGTTCACTCTTATTATGCCCCAGCCTTCGCCTTTTGTCACCATAAATAGCAACGATGTTGTTAAAGTTTTAACCAAATCGATGTTCCATTTTTTAGCCAACTGCATTTGGCTTAACTCGCGACCCTTCCGATAATGTCCTTATAATTGATCTCGACGGACATGAAGATATGAAAAACGCCTCGAACGTCACCACTTCGCTCGTTCCTGAACTAAACCTCCTCCACCGCGGTAAGGTCCGCGATGTTTTTGAGGTCGATGAGCAGCGTCTCTTGCTTGTAGCCACAGACAGGCTGTCGGCGTTCGACTGTGTGCTGCCGACGCCGATCGAAAATAAAGGAGCGATCCTTACCGCGCTGTCTAATTTTTGGTTCGAAAGACTCGCGGACATCGTTCCGAACCATTTGATCACCACGAATTTGGACGAGATGCCGGCCAGCATCGCTCGCCACCGCGAGTTGCACGGCCGCTCGACGCTGGTGCACCGGACCGAGGTTTTCCCGGTCGAGTGCGTCGTGAGGGGTTATCTCGAGGGTTCGGCCTGGAAGGATTACAAAGCGACCGGCACAGTCTGCGGCCACAAACTGCCGCCCGGCCTGCAGCAATGCGACAGATTGAACGTTCCGATCTTCACACCCGCGACCAAGGCTGCGACTGGTCACGACGAAAACATCGACCAACTCGAGTTTGCGAGAGTTATCGGCCACGACACCGCTGTGAAACTCAAATCACTGTCGCTCGCGATCTACAATTTCGCTCGTGATTTTGCCCTCAAGCGCGGAATAATTATCGCCGACACAAAATTTGAATTTGGTCGAGATGCAAATGGCAGGATCTTGCTGATCGACGAGGTCCTGACGCCAGACAGTTCGCGATTTTGGAATGCCGAATCGTACTCGCCGGGCAAGCCGCAGGCGTCATTCGATAAGCAGTTCGTTCGCGAATATCTGGAAACGCTCGATTGGGACAAACAGCCGCCGGCTCCGCCGCTGCCACCCGAGATAGCCACGGCGACGACTGAACGCTACACCGCGGCCTACGAGCTGCTGACGGGCACAAAGTTCGTCTCGTAAACCTCGATGGCGTTAACGCTGTCGCCGACGCTGATCGTGGCTCCGACGCTCTCGGCGATAAGATTTTGGCCGAACAAGACCGCATTTTCGCCGACGCCGAGACGCTCGAGCCGGTCGGGCATGACGTCTTTTGCCATCCGATACTGAGCGAGCGTCCTCAACGGTTCTTTTCCGTCAAACTCGCCGGCCGACTGATCGATCGTCGTTATGACACAGCGCTCGCACGGCTTGGTCGAGCGAAAACGCGCCCCGCCGATCTCCACGGTTTTCCAGTCGTCCTCGGCAAAGGCCTCCGCTCCTGAAATGACGAGATTCGGCCGGAAACGGTTCATCGGCAAACTCTCGTCCAGGCGAGAATTAAGATCCGCAAGCGACGCTTCGCTCAGAGCCATCAGCGGATATCCGTCGGCAAAGCTGACGATCTCATTTCCGCGATCGAACCTTGCGTTTACGCTCCGCCGTGCGTCGTCAGGCATGTAAACAAGCTGACAGTCCGTACCGAGCACGTCGCTGAACCATTCGTTCAGCACAGGCGAATGCACCTCGGCCTCGACGTTGCTAGCCCAAACCGTCACAGGCTGCCGGTTCCTGATCTCCGGCAGCCGCGGGATGAACGCCTCGCCAAATCCGTCCGCCGCCGCGCCGATGCCGCCTTCTTCGATCCACACCGAAACAAGCGCCATTCGCGGAAATTCACGCTGGGTAAAGAACATGCCGCCGCGGTCGGTCAGCATCCATCGGCGGTCGAATTCAAGCCCTCGCTTCTCGACTACGGCCGATTCGACGCTAATGCCTTTTAGCGATTTTATTGGGTAGATATTGATCTCGGAGATATGCATAGTTGGGGAATACTAGATCCGCGGGCGCAAACTTGATAACACCATAGTCATATTTTCTACATTGTCGACAATAACGGTTGACATGGGTACGCCTTTCCCATATACTGGCACTCATGGATCACGAGTGCTAAAGAATCGATTTCTTGGCCGTAGGTCCGAAAAGTTATCTTACCAGAACAACTTTATCCAGATAAGGAGTAATTCAAAATGGCAACAAACATCACACCCCTTCACGATCGCGTGATCATCAAACGTATCGAAGACAACGTAAACCAGACCGCCGGCGGCCTCTTCATCCCCGACACGGCGAAAGAAAAGCCCCAGGAAGGCGAAGTGATCGCAGCCGGTGCCGGCAAGTATAAAGAAGACGGCACGCGTCAGGCTCTCGACGTCAAGGCTGGCGACCGCGTCCTGTTTGGCAAATACAGCGGATCCGAGATCAAGCTCGACGGCGACGAATTCATCATCATGCGCGAAGACGAGATCCTCGGCATCATTTCACGCGCCGGAGCGGCAGCTTAACCAGGCAGTTCAATGAGTTTGTTTAGGTCTCTCGAGTTCATTGTGAAGCTCGGCCGGACAAACTCTTAGCGAACTCATCAGATTCAAAAAAGTTTTTTTACGGAGTAAAAATAATCATGGCAAAACAAGTAGTTCACGGAGAGGAATCACGCTCCGCTATCCTGCGCGGCGTTAATCAATTAGCCGACGCGGTCAAAGTCACACTCGGACCGAAAGGCCGCAATGTTGTTATCGACAAGAAGTTCGGTTCGCCGACCATCACTAAGGACGGCGTGACCGTTGCCAAAGAGATCGAGCTTAAAGATACGCTCGAGAACATGGGCGCACAGATGGTCCGCGAAGTCGCTTCGAAAACCTCGGACGTTGCCGG
>JBDTZO010000226.1:0-20450 GCA_040005135.1 Acidobacteriota bacterium
TGCCAGGATATTTACTTCTCGTTGGGCCGGCTTTGGACTTGCGTACCGATACAATTTCAACTCGCAGACTAGAGACAGCTTCAACAAGACCCAAGCGTTTACCGGCTCGGTTACGGTTCCTTGCCTTGCGGGTGTGACGAACTGCACAACCTCTGTACGATCGACCACCTTCACGGGTGTTCCTCCTGGCTTTGACGCTTCGACGGACCCGCACGGGTATTTGGCCCAGATCTTTATCGGTCGACGTAACAAACGTCAGGGCGATATCGTGAACATCCCCGCCGTGATCAATTCGGTCAATCTGAGCACGACGGTCATCAAATTAGGCTGCCCGGCTGGAACCGTTTCGGAATCTGGCTGCAGCGACACTCGGACAATTAACGTTGCGACGAGTGCAAGCGATGCCGAGAACGACGTGTTGACCTATAACTACACTGTCTCAGGCGGACGAATTGTCGGAACCGGTGCAAATGTTCAGTGGGACCTCTCCGGAGCGACCGCTGGAACATACACCATCACGACCGGCGTCGATGACGGCTGCGGCGTTTGCGGAAAGACAAATACGCAGACGATCACCGTCGAAGAGTGCAAAGACTGCAAACAGAAGTGTGATTGTGCGACCCTCTCGGTCAATGGACCGGGCGGCGTGACCAATCCTGGCGACACGATGACGTTCACGCTCAACGGAGCACGTTCGAACTCGGTCAACTGGACTGTATCGGCCGGAACGATCGAAGCGGGACAGGGAACTTCGTCGATCACGGTTCGTACCACGAAGGAAATGGGCGGCGGAAACGTGACAGCGACCGCTGAACTTGGAGGCCTCGATCCGACCTGCAACTGCCAGAAGTCAGCGTCTGAGACTGCAGCCGTATCGGCTGTGCCGAATGCACGTATGACTGACGAGTTCGGTGCTCAGAAAGATGACGAAGTTAAGGCCCGCGTCGATAACTTCTACATCGAACTGAACAACGACCCGAATGCTAAGGGATACATTGTGAACTACGGAACCGCGAAACAGATCTCTGCCCGCAAGGCGCAGATCATGAAGGCTATCAACTTCCGTAAGTACGATGCAAACCGTGTGGTGTTCGTCGATGGCGGTGATATGGGATCAGGCGTAAACACCAAGTTCTGGTTAGTACCGGCTGGTGCTGAGCCCCCGACCAACTAGTCTAAAAGCTTCGCATCCTTATAAGGGATGAGAACATTTCAAAACGGCTGAGGTTTCCATCACAGACCTCAGCCGTTTTTTTCATTGTTTTGTTGTAAAGTCCGTAAAATTGTTTAGAATATACGGGTGACCGCATGTACCGACCGGCACCCTTGTGCGAAAACCGATTAGGCGGTCAACGTCCTAGCAATTATTATCATCAAATATCCATGCCGAACTGTTATCAGGCCGGCACTTCCCGTTGATTCAGACAGAATAGGAAATTCATAATTATGTTTGAGACAAAGTACTCGATCCGCTGGGTTGTGGTAATTCTCGCGGCTCTTCTGTTTCAGAGCGTCGCTCTTGCAGTGGTTCCGCCCGATGGTGAGGCGTCCGGCCCGGACAAATTTGACGATTGGGCGGTCATGGGCCCGGACGGCGGCGATGTTCGGGTCGTTGCTATAGATCCTAAAGATGCGAACAGGCTCTATATCAGCACACTCGACGGTCAGATATACACTTCGCCGGACGCGGGTAAAAACTGGTCACTCTTAGTCAATCTTAATAAACCCCAGCTGATCCTCGATCAACTGTTCGTCGATTCGCGTGATTCTAAGATCATTTATGCCTCGGGACACCGGCACACGGCTCCGGGTGGATTTTTTCGCACGACCGATGGCGGTGCCACGTGGAAAGAGTCGAAAGAGCTGTCGACGGAGTCGATCCATTCGATGACGCAGTCGACGCTCGATCCGAATGTGATAACCGTCGGCACGACACGCGGAGTATGGATCTCAAAGGACTCGGGAGTGAAGTGGGATCGGATCGAATCCGGCACGATGCCTGTGAATGTGGATTCGCTCGCCATGGATCCGCGGACTACCTCGACAATGTATGCGGGTACATGGTGGCGTGCCTATAAGACCACCGATAGCGGTAAGAACTGGCACCTGATCAAGGACGGCATGATCGACGATTCGGATGTGTTTGCTGTAACTATAGATCCGCGCAACGCCGATCACATCGTCGCATCAGCGTGCAGCGGCATTTATGAATCGTTTAACGCCGGCGAGAAATGGGCCAAGATACAGGGCATTCCGTCACAGTCGCGGCGTACTCGTGACATCATGCAGCATCCGACGATGGCGGGGACGATCTTTGCTGCAACGACCGAAGGTTTTTGGATGAGCTCGAACGGCGGAAAGACATGGTCGCTGACGACCCGCCGCGATCTTGAGATCAACTCGATCGCGGTCCATCCGCAACAGCCTAACCGTGTTTTTATCGGTACCAATAATTACGGCGTAATGGTCTCAAACGACGGCGGCCGGAATTTTGTTCCTACAAATGACAATTTCTCGAGTCGTTTTGCCTCCTCGCTGGTCACCGACAACAAGTCGAGCGATCGCCTTTATGCAACTACGCAGAATACTGCGACCGGCGGTGGATTCTTTTTTATTAGCGCGGATAGTGGTAAAACGTGGCAGCCGGCAAAGAACCTGGATTCTACTCGGATCGTGCCCTTCGCGACCTTGCAGGACAAGACGGATCCCAACCTCATGTACCTCGGCACAAATGTAGGGATATACCGCTCGCAGGACCGTGGCGTGAACTGGACACAATTGACGGCGTCGAAACCGGTGGTTAAGTCGGTCCGGAAGACGGTTAGAACAACCAAAGGAAAGACAACGGCTAAAACAACGACTGTCAAAAAGACCGCGGCGGTCACCGCGCGAAATCCGCAGCCGGACCTCGATCCGGACGCGGTTGCCCCGGGTAAGCTTTTGCCGGTCATCTCCGGCAAAGTGAAGGTGCTCGAGTTTACTACAGACGGTAAGAACGGGATCTTCGCCGGTACGGACAAAGGACTTTTCAGGAGTTACGATCTAACCAAAGGATGGGAAAAACTGGATCTTGGCTTGGGTGTGAATGACAATATATTTGCAGTCCACACGTCGGCACAGCGGCCTGGAACCATCTGGATCGGGACCGCAACGTCGGGCGTGCTGGTTTCGAAAGACGACGGCACGACTTGGCAAAAAGCCGGTGGAGCGGTGGTGAACGTTCCCGTAAGCTCGATCGCGTCGGACCCGACCCGCCCTGATTATATATACGTCGGAACGTCGCAGACATTTTATCTTTCGCGTGATGGCGGACAGACATGGACCCGTAAAGGTGGAAATCTGCCGCTCGGAAACTTTACCAGCATAATCATAAATCCGAACAATCCCGACGAATTGTTGGTTTCCAGTTCGTTAGAATCCGATGGCGGCATTTTTCAGTCGATGGACGCCGGGAACAAATGGAAACGTATCGATTCTAAGGAGATGAAACTTGCGAGCAGGCGAGTGTGGACAATGACGATGGACCCAAATGATTCTAACCGGATCTTTGCAGGCACTCATTCGTCAGGTGTCTACCGGATCGAACGCGGGGCTTCCGCGGCATCGGCGGCCGGCGGCCGAACTCGTGTTACATCAGACGGAAACTGATCGTCATCAATAAGGCGATAGAGGCGGCCATCGCGGGGCCGCCTCTTTTTGTTTTGAAACTTGGAACTTTCGGTAAGTCGATCCTATAATCGATTAAACGATCATAATGGAACAAGCAATCGCCTGTCAGAGCCGAAACGGTATTGTAAATCTTCGTGCCGAAAGCACGAGCTTTTCTGAGTTTCCGGGGCAGTCGAAGCTGTTTTTGGATTATCAGCGTGACCCCACGAGACTTAAGGCGTATTACCCGAACGCGATACGATGCGTCACGGAATTGGCAAGCCATATTCCGGGCGTGCTCGAAAAGTACAAAGCCGATAGGGGCGTGCTCTGTGACGGACTATTAGAGATCAATACAAAATTTGGGGCCGGCGAACGGACGCTCGCGAATATTGAACTCCTCAGATCGGCAGAGACCGTCGCTATCGTTACAGGGCAGCAAGCGGGACTGTTCACCGGTCCGCTCTACACTATTTACAAGGCACTTTCGGCGATCCGAGAGGCTGAGTGTCTGTGTGAACAGGGATTTAACGCCGTGCCGGTCTTCTGGGTGGCAACTGAGGACCATGACTTCGAGGAGGTCTCGAGAACCTACGTCATCGGCCGTAAGGGCGAACTGGTCGAATCGATGACCGAACCCGGACATTGCTATGAGAATTTGCCGGTCGGCTACATAAAACTCGACGATTCGATCGACACGGAGATCGGCAAACTTGTCGACGCCCTGATGCCGACTGAATTTACCGAAGATCTCCGACAGCTTTTGACCGAAACGTGGAAATCCGGTGAATATTTTGGCGATGCGTTCGGGCGCATGCTGACGCGTCTCATGGGCGACCGAGGGCTTATCATACTTTGTCCGCTCAATCCGAAGTTGAAACAGCTTGCCACTCCGATCTATGTCGAGGCGATCAAGCGCTCGGTTGAGATCGTCGATGCTTTGCGGCTGCGAAGCGATCAACTCGTCGCCGATGGTTACGCAGCCCAGGTTCTCGTAGGCGAAGATTACTTTCCGTTGTTCTGGCAAGGCCCTGACGATACGCGAAACGCTCTGAAAACGACGCCCGCCGGTACCGTGAGGAAAAAGGATGGGTCGCGCGAGTTTACATTGGACGAACTGGCGGCCATCGCGGAGTCCGAGCCAGTTCGATTCAGTCCGAGCGTAGTCCTTAGGTCTGTCGTGCAGGACTATATACTTCCAACGGTCTGCTATTTTGGCGGGGCCGCCGAGATCGCCTATTTTGCCCAGAGCGGCGAGGTCTATCGCTTGCTTGATCGTCCGGTGACGCCTATCCTGCATCGCCAGAGCTTTACGTTCGTTGAATCGAAGCACGCGAAAACGCTAAAGAAATACGATCTTACTCTTCAAGACCTTTTTAAGGGATTCGAGACGCTCCTGCCTGGGATCGTCGAGGGCCATTTAAACTCCGATTCAGCGAGCATTTTTGCTGACGTTGAAGAGAAGATAAACATTCAACTCAACAGACTCGATCAGGATCTGTCGCAGATCGACCCCACGCTGGCTGAAAACCTGGCGAAGCGCCGGCGGAAGATCATTTATCACATTGGAGCCCTTAGAAATAAATTCCACAATGTGCAGGTCCGTAAGGACGAGGTCGTTCGCCAGCAGATCGAGTCGATGTTTACCGCGCTTCTGCCGCATAAGCATTTGCAGGAGCGTGCACTGAACATATCGTATTTTGTGAATCGGTACGGATTCAACTTTGTAGACTGGATATACAATTCGATCGATCTAGAGGATAAATCCCACCGCGTTATTTACCTCTGACGCCGCGATATCGACGCGATACGACCAATGGCTGCTGACGCATCTAATAAGATCAAGATACTTCCGGACACCCTGGCAAATCAGATCGCTGCCGGTGAAGTTGTCGAGCGCCCTGCTTCGGTAGTCAAAGAACTGGTGGAAAACGCGATCGACGCGGGTTCGAGCCGGATCCAGATCGATGTCGAACTCGGCGGCCGGCGACTGATTCGCATAGCCGACGACGGATGCGGCATGACTCGTGATGATGCGATACTCGCATTCGATAGGCACGCGACATCGAAGATCTATTCGCTTGACGACCTGGCGGCGATCGCAACTCTCGGTTTCCGCGGCGAGGCTTTGGCATCGATCGCGTCGGTCGCCAAAGTGGAATTGCTCACGAAGACCGCGGATGTGATCGAGGCCACTCGTGTACTCATCGAGGGAGGCAAATTCGTAGACGTGAAAGATGCGGCTCGAGACGTCGGAACCACCATCACAGTTCGCGATCTTTTCTTTAACACGCCTGCCAGGCGAAAGTTCATGCGATCTGAGGCGACCGAGAATTACCATTTGACGAGTATTGTTACACACTACGCTCTTGCACATCCGGAGATCGCCTTTACTCTTACAAACAACGGACGTGAGGTGGTTCGGGTTTCACCTGCTAAGGATCTTAGAGAAAGGGCCTTTCAAATATTTGGCTCTGGGCTGTTAGATAGCTTGCTGCCTGTGAGCGGCGGCAGGGAATATGTCGCCCGAATCAGCGGATTTATTTCTGCACCGCGAGAGCGACGAACGAGCAAGGATTCGCAATATTTTTTTGTCAACAAGCGATTTGTACGTGACAAGACGATCACTGGAGGGCTGCTCGAAGGTTATCGATCCGTTCTGCCTCACGGCGTATATCCCGTCGCGTTCTTGTTTGTCGATATTCCACTCGATGAGGTAGACGTAAACGTTCATCCGGCGAAGACCGAGGTTCGATTTCGCCGCGGTGAAGCTGTCAAAGACGTGATCGCGGAGGCGGTTCGCGAGGCACTTTCACGCGCGGGAATTACGGGCGATGCCGCTCCACCGCTTGTTGAACCTGACACTCGATCTTACTTTTTTCCGCAAATTGAGGGATCACCTCACCCCGAGCAGACAGCGATCGAGTTTGGGGCTGCCGTCTTGGACGACTTGGCGGAAACGACCCCGGACTATGACTCACCCGCCTCGGATTCGAAGGTCGGAATGGGCTCGATCAATGACGTTCCGGTGCTTTTCGAGACGCTTGAGTTTACCGATCAAGATGAGGTTTCGGCGATCGTCGGCGAATTCGAAGGGCTCGTTGAGCAGAGAAGTCCGAGTTTTCCGGAGTCGAGGCCGGCGGGTTACTCGGTTCTTCCGCCGGTTAACTCCGGAGCGAGTATTCCGAAAGCGATTGACGTGGAAAACATTTCCGCCTCCAAGATCCGGCCGCTCGGACAACTGCACGAGAGTTTTATCATTGCCGTGGACGACGAAGGATTGCTGCTGATCGATCAGCACGTTGCGCACGAAAGAATATTGTTCGATAAGTTTCGTCGAAGTGAAACCCAACGCTCGATCGAGTCGCAGAACCTACTTTTGCCAGAGACACTCGACCTTTCGCCGGCCCAGTCACAGGCATTTCAGCTCATCGAGAGCGACCTGGAGTCGCTTGGGTTCGGCCTGATGCGATTGTCAGGCAGGACCGTGGCGATCAAAAGCGTTCCCACAGATCTGCCTGCCTCGGAGGCACGCAACCTCTTTTCCGAGATACTCGACACCATCGACGCCGAGAATCGCGGTTCTGCCAAGTCGACGCTGCGAGACGACATCGCGGCAAGCCTTGCGTGCAAAGCCGCGGTCAAGATCAACATGAAACTAACGGCGGAAAAGATGAACTGGCTAATCGACCGACTTCTCCTAACGACTTCGCCGACGACATGTCCGCATGGCAGGCCTGTGATCCTCCGTCTGTCGATGAAAGACATCGAGCGTGGTTTTCATCGCACTTAACCGGATTCAAAACAGTCGGACCGTCTCCCTTGTCAGAAATATTGCAACTGCGACGAAAATAATGTTAGTCTAGGCTTGCAACTAAGTTGGCATCTCCAGTATATTTCTTCTACGCTAACGCAATCTGTTTTTAAGGCCGTCCGTTTCAACGAATGATGAAGAGGATAAATCTACAAAAGGCGAAGTCCCAGATCGCGCGGCCAAACACGATCAGAGATATAAATAGGCAGATCGTACTGAACTATGTTCGCGACAGATCGCCTATCTCACGAGCGGAGATCGCTCGTCAGACCGCTCTTCATCGTTCGACGGTTTCCGTGATCATCGACGATCTGGCCTGTGTCGGTATGATCATCGAGATCGGAGAAGGTAGCTCGTCCGGAGGCCGTAAGCCGACGATGTATCGGCTTCGTACCGGTGGGCCGGTGGCGATCGGAATTGATGTGACTCCCCGCACGACCACGATCGCATTGGCAGATCTCGCGGGTACAGTAATGGAGCAGGAAACATTTTCGACGTCGCCCGATGTCGAATTTATGACCGAGCAGATATTGACTCGCACCAAAGCACTTTCAGCAAGATATTCACAAGACGAACTGGAGATCGGACTGAGTGTTCCCGGCCTCGTTGATCAGCGGCTCGGCAAGATCTTTCACGTGCCATATTTCAATTGGCGTGATTGGAATATTTGCGAACTGCTTGAAAAAGAGACCGGACTGAGCGTGATCGTCGAGAACGATGCCAATGCGGTGTCGCTCGCGGAATTGTGGTTTGGACACGAAAAGATACGAAAGACTGATACATTTGTCACTGTCTTGGTTGGAGAAGGCATCGGAACCGGCATTATCTTTGACGGCCAGGTTTACCGTGGGGAGAAGGGAGCCGGTGGCGAGTTCGGCCATATGATCGCCGGCGAGATGGCTCCGATCGAGTGCTCGTGCGGAAGCCGTGAGTGCTGGGAAGCATACGCTTCCGAAAAGTCGATGATCGAGCGATATCGCGTATCGCTCAAACACGACGCGCTTAAGGAAAACGGCGTCGATATTGAAAATCTGGTCGGGTTAGCAATGAATGGTGAAAAACATGCTCTCGCGGCGCTGAATGACACGGTTCACTATCTCGGCAACGGAATCTCGAATCTGATAGTTGGGCTAAGTCCTCAAGTCGTGGTCGTCAGCGGAAAGATAACGAAAGCGTGGGATCTCTTTGCCATGGAGCTAAAGAGGGTCTCGGAACGCAGCGTGCTGGCGGGGTTGCCGCCGACCGAGATCATGCCCTCGTCGCTGGGCGACGCACCGACTTTGATCGGAGCGATTGGCTTGGTCCTTGCGCGTAAGTTTGCGTCGGCTAGTTGAAATTTACCGCAAAGTTTCAACTAGTCGCGAGGTGGCCTTGACAATCATATTAGACCCGTATTAAATCTTTGTTGGAGACACCGACAAACAATACGATTGCGCGGATCGAGTCCGCCTTTAAGTTGGAACGCCTAAGCGTCCAACACAAACTACATCTGTATTTCAGATAAACGTTGGTTTGCCCAAAAGTATAATCTAAGGAGAACTTTCTTTATGCACAAGTCCATGGTTCGAACGAAAATATTCGTTTCAGTCCTGCTCTTCTTTGCGATCGCCGCGGCCGGCGAACTTCGGGTAAGCGCTCAATCGCAGGCCCTGAACGGCCAGATCGAAGGGTTTGTTACAGATTCGGCCGGAGCCGCGGTTCCGAACGCGACGGTCAAGGTCCGCAATTTGCAAACTGGGACCGAACGCACTTTATCTACTGACGAAAACGGTTCGTTCCGATTTCCTCTGCTTCCGCTCGGAACCTATCAGGTTACGTTCGAAGCGGCCAATTTCAAACGTCTCATCCGCGACGGTGTTACGCTTACGACGGGCCAGATCGCCACGGTCAGTGCATTGCTCGAAGCCGGGGGACTAAGTGAAACGGTCACTATCACGTCGGACGCTCCGATCGCCGATCCGGGTAAGATCGACGTTGGGCGGGTAATGAATAATCGTGAGGTCCAAAATCTACCTCTCGTTTCCCGAAATCCATATAACTACGCATTGTTGCAAGCTAATGTCACTGGTCGTCCGAACATAGAGTTTGGTGTACCGCGTATCAACGCGAACGGGTACACCCGTCGTACCAATTATCAATTGGACGGTAACAGCAATACGCAGCAGGATCGAGGAGGCATTCGTCTCATGCCGATATCGGACACATTCATTAGCGAGATCCAACTTGTTACGAATGGCTTCTCGGCGGAATTTGGTGGAACGCCGGGGCTCATAATGAACGCGGTAACGCAGTCAGGGACTAATAATTTCCATGGTTCGGCAAGTTACCGATTTCGTCGCACCCCGATGTCATCGCGGCCGTTCAACATTTCGCCCTTCGCCGTCAAGCCGAAAACGAAGGTAGACGATGTTACGGGGGCAATAGGTGGACCGATCATCAAAGACCGCTGGCAGTTTTATGCCGGATACGAATATGTGAAGCGTGACCTCGGCGGTGAACCGGCACGTACGATCACGATCTCCGACGCGAACAAAGCGGCTCTGATCGCTGCCGGCGTTTCGGCCAGTGCATTTCCCACCGCGATCCCAGCTGCCCAAAAGGTCAATTTCTTTATCGTCAGGTCGGACGCTCAGTTAAACTCTTCAAACCGACTGGGCGTTCGTTATAACTATTTTAAGAATATTTCTCCCGACAACATCGGCGGAGGATTGACGACCTTACAGCGAAGTATTGATTTTGACGATAAATCTTATTCGCTTGGCATTCAGCTTGCGTCCATCATCACCCCTCAAGTCCTGAACGAATTTCGCTTTCAATATGCAAAGCGTGACTCGAGGAATGTGGCAAATAGCCATTCAGGAACGGGGCCGAGCATCGTGATCACAGGCGTCGCCAATTTCGGAGCTCCCGAGAATGACGATACGATCGCGCCGCTTGAAACTATGACGCAGTTTCAGGATAACCTGTCCTGGCAGGTGAGAGATCACGGTATCAAGATCGGCTTCGGCGCAAACCGCATCGGCGATACACGGCGTTCTAACGTATTTGCCAGATTCACATTTCCGAATTTGCAGGCGTATCTCGATGCTAAGAGTGGTGTAAACACCCGCAGTTACACGAACTACGTTGAAGCATTCGGAGACCCTAACATTAAATATCAGTCAACGTTTTACAACTTCTTCGTCCAGGACGACTGGAGGATCACACGCAGACTGAAAATAAATTATGGCCTGCGGTATGACCTCTATAAGATTCCAAAGGCGAACGCTTCGTCGCCGTACTCAGCTTCGCAAAACTTCAAAGTCGCTAGGAATAATTTCGCTCCCCGCTTTGGTCTTGTTTATGCCCTTCATGAAGGAAAACTGCCGACTGTTGTTCGGGCCAGCACGGGTATCTACTACGACACTGTATACCTTGACTTCTATTTGCGAGCACTTCAGAACAATGGAAGTCCGACGTACTTCAACTTTACATTCGCACCTGCTGCCGCCGGGTCGCCAGCGTTCCCAACAACGCTTGGAAGTCTGCCGTCAGGAACGGTTCTTCCTGTTCAGAGTATCGAGACGATCGCGCCGGATTTTAAGGACATGTACGCCATCCACTCGAATTTTCAGATCGAGCAGGCGATCGCGACCGATCTCTCATTGACCGCTGGGTTTATTCACTCGAACGGCAGACGTATACCTATTTATCGCAGTATCAACCGCATCAACCCGGTTGGAACGCTGGCGGATGGGCGGCCGATCTACAGCAGTGTGGTAAGTGCGGCTACCAGACGTGATCCAAGGTTCAACAACATTTTGATGGCGGAAGCGTCAGGTAATTCAAACTACAACGCTTTCACCCTTCAGTTAAATAAAAGGTTCTCGAAAGGATATCAGTTTAGTGCCAACTACACGCTTTCAAAGTCTACGGACGACGCACCCGAACAGAATCTGGTCGCCACACAGGCCGGCGGCCTCGTTCAGCAGGATCCCACCAATCGCAAACGCGATTTTGGCCCCTCGTTAGCAGACCAGCGTCATACGTTCATTATGACCTTTGTCGGCCGTCCGCAATTTGAGTTTGAGAACAAGGCATTAAGATACCTTGTTAACAAAAATCAGTTTGGTATCATCGCGACGCTCAACAGCGGCGAAAGATTCAATGTGGTTTCGGTAAATGACATTAATCTCGACGGTTTTGCCGGCACAGACAATCCAGTGGGGATCGGACGAAATTCCGGTAAGACGCCTAAGCAGACAAATGTCGATTTCCGATACTCACGGTTCGTTGATTTTACGGAAAGGTTCAAGGTCGAGGTGTTCGGCGAGTTTCTCAACGTGTTTAATATCAACAGCATTTACCAGCTGAACTCATTGACCGTTGCGACCGATGCGCTTGGCAACCCAACTGGAGTGATCCCGACGCCCGCGACTGCGAAGGCGGCGAATCAGATCACTTCGCTGGACAGCCGTCAGTTCCAAATCGGATTTAAGTTTATCTTTTAGCTTGAAATGGGCAGGCTTCAGTTGGAAAAGGAGTCCCCTTCCTGGGGACTCCTTGGTTCGGGTTCTAAAAGTTCGACGAGACTCTGATGATTCCAATTCCACATCTTCCCCAAGAAGACCGTGACGCACAACTAATTCGTGTCGTCGAGGCGACGGCAGTGGAAAGACTATCACAAGCATCGCATTACGAACCCGCTTTATTATTTTCGGACGTCAAGGGTATTCACGGAATCGCGGGAAGCCTTTACAATATCTTAACGTCGACTGTTCAAGAAGGCCGTCAGGGGCAGCTCGGCATCAACTTCATATTACAATAACCTGAACTTTGCGGGATGCGCCCCGGACGGCATTCTCGGCGATCTATATGAAAGATAATGAACAAGCGGGTGATCACGAAATAACGGAGCTGCCGGACTCCTGGTGGTACAAAGTGTATGGTGCCGCCATTGCCACGTTGGTACTCGTTATTTTGGCGCTTTCGGCGTTCTCCCGATATTTTTCGAGTTGAAGCAGCATGAAATTCTTAGATTGGGCGATCGTCGTTGCATATTTGACCTACGTTATCTGGGACGGGATACGTATGACCAAGCACAGCAGCGATGTCGAAGGATATTTCCTCGCAAATCGAAGTCTGCCCTGGTGGGCGGTTGGTCTCTCGGTAATGGCTACTCAACTGTCGGCCATTACCCTAGTTGGTACGACTGGCCAGGCCTATACCGACGGCATGCGGTTCATTCAGTTCTACTACGGCCTGCCGCTTGCAATGGTCATTCTTTGCATCACGGTCGTACCATTCTTCTATAGAGCGAAGGTCTACACCGCCTACGAGTATTTGGAGAATCGTTTCGACGCCAAGACCCGGAGTTTAACCAGCTTCTTTTTCTTGATCTCCCGTGGCCTTGGAGTTGGCGTGATCATTGCTGCCCCGTCGGTTATTCTTTCGATAGTTTTGGGTTGGAGTGAGATCGTGACGATCTTTGTGATCGGGTTGTCGACGACGTTTTACACGATGGTCGGAGGTGTCCAGGCTGTAACGTGGACGGATGTGAAGCAGATGACGATCATCTTCTTCGGATTGTTCGTTGTTTTGTTCGTCATCATTTCACAGTTTCCGCCGCAGGTTTCACTGTCTGACGGACTCTATCTTGCCGGTTCACTTGGAAAGCTGCAGACCGTTAATACGAGTTTTGATCTCACCGAGAAATACACGATCTGGTCGGGTTTGATCGCTGCGTTATTTCTGTTCCTTTCATATTTTGGCTGCGATCAGAGCCAGGTTCAACGATTTTTGACTTCGAAATCTGTTAGCGAGGGACGTACGTCCCTGTTAATGAGTGCTTTTTTCAAGATCCCGATGCAGTTCATGATCCTGCTTGTCGGTGTTCTGGTCTTTGTGTTTTATCAGTTCGTAATGCCGCCAATGCTCTTCAACACGGTAGAGGCAGGTAAGATCCCACAAAGTGCACAATATTCGGAGCTTCAAAACAACTTTCAAAAAGCTCATGAGTTACGAAAAGAGGCGGCACTTGCTTTTGTCAGCAGTCGAAATGAGACGACGCGCGAAGCATATGTGTCCGCCGATCAAGGCTTCAACGACGCTCGGAAAAATGCAGTGGACTTTGTTAAAACTTCGACCGGTAACTCAAGTTTTAATGACGTGAATTATGTTTTTCCGACGTTCGTTGTCGAAAATATGCCGATGGGCGTGATCGGGCTCATCATCGCAGCGATCTTTGCTGCCGCAATGTCATCCATCTCGGCTGAGCTTAATGCCCTGGCGACGGCGACTACGATCGATTTTTACCGGCGCCATTTCAAAAAGGAGGCGACCGACAAGCATTACGTTCGATTCGGCCGGATCGCGACGTTTTTCTGGGGCATATTTGCTTGCATCGTCGCAATGTACGCGACGAATATTGGCTCGCTGATCGAAGTCGTAAATAAGTTTGGCTCCTTCTTTTACGGTTCGCTTCTGGGCGTATTCGTCCTCGCGATCGTAGTCAAACGGGCCCGATCCAGAGGTGCATTCTTCGGCCTATTGTTCGGAATTGCATCTGTGTGGATCGCAAGCAATTACACTAACATCGAGTTTTTATGGTTTAACGTCGTCGGCTGCCTCGTCACGGTTGCGGCCGGCTATCTAATTAGCCTGACAGTTTCAGATAAGGAGATTACTTTAAGCAATGCGTAATATGAGTCGTCGAATATCCGTGATCGCTCTCGATCTATTGGTTCTCCTCAGCCTAATTGTTGCGGCCGTCCCCGGCCGAGCCCAGGTCCGACCCATTTACGACATGGGCTCGATCGGCCTCGCACAGACGCTGAAACGTCTTCAGACGACGGCAAGTGCGATGCATACCGGTGCTCATCCTGACGACGAGGATTCTGGGCTTCTTGCGTACCTAGCCCGAAAAGAGGAGGCTCGGACGGTTTATCTCGCACTCAACCGAGGCGAGGGCGGCCAGAACGTGATCGGCCCGGACCTGTTTGAGAACCTGGGTGTTATCCGTACCGAAGAACTCTTGCAGGCGCGTCGTCTAGACGGCGGACAGCAGATGTTCACGAGCGTGATGGATTACGGATTCTCGAAGACGAGGGCGGAGGCGACGCGCATTTGGGGCGAGCAGCTTGTGCTCGGCGATATGGTCCGTGCGATCCGCAAATTCCGCCCGCTGGTCGTTATTGCTCGGTTTACAGGTACACCCGTCGATGGCCACGGTCATCATCAGCTTTCAGGATATTTGACACCGATCGCTTTCAAGGCTGCCGCGGATCCAAATCAGTTCCCGGAACAAATAAGCCAAGATGGTTTACAGCCGTGGCAAGCGAAAAAACTCTATGTATCGCAGAGTTTTTCGCCAAACGCACAGAATGCCCCGTCGTTGACAGTCAACACTGGCGAATATGATGCGCTAAATGGCAGGTCGTTTTATGAGATCGCAGCCGAAGGCCGCAGTCAGCACAAGACCCAGGAAATGGGATCGCTCGAGCTTCGCGGCAAGATGATGTCCGGAGTGCGGCTCCTCGATTCAAAGGTCGAAAAGGTGGCGAAGGAATCAAGTGTTTTCGACGGAATCGACGTTTCGATCCAAGGGATCTCGTCGATAACAAACGATGATAGCGCTGAGCTTAAAAAGAACCTGGCTCAGCTACAAAAGACGGCCGAAAAAGCACTTGCTGACTATCAGCAATATTCACCCGAAAAGCTGGTCCCGACGCTAGTCGAGGGCTACAAGCAGGCCAAGGCGGCGGAAATGTCGGCGCGGAATCCTGATTCAAAACGGCTCTGCAGTGAGAAGCGGGCGGAATTTGCACATGCGATACAGCTTGCGTCGGGCGTGGTCGTGGATTCGCTCAGTGACACCGAAACATTGGTCCCCGGCGATTCGGCGAACGTCTCTGTACGGGTGTTTGCACCTGAGAATTCGTCGGTTAAGGTTAGCGGAGTCACGATCAACGCGCCCGAGGGATGGAAGGTAGCAGCATCGACGGAACCTGTAGCGCAGGAGAGTGCGTTTCGCCCACGTCGAGAAAACTCTATGAGTGCCTCGTTCTTTGACGTGACCGCACCTTCGGATTTTCGATACACGCAGCCGTACTGGCTGGAGACTCCGAAAGGCAAGAATTTTGGATTCGATTGGTCGGGTAAGGACGCCGAAAAGAACATGCCGTTCCAATCGCCGCTTCTGACTGCCGACGTCAAGATCGATGTCGACGGAGAGACGATCACGGTTTCGCGCCCCGTCCAATATCGCTATGCCGACCCTATTCGAGGTGAGCTTAGGCGAGACATAAACGTCGTTCCGGGAGTTTCGGTTGCCCTCGATTCCAATTTGTTGATCTCTCCGGCTTCGGCAAAAGCGACAAAAGAGAAGATCGTAGTTTCCGTGACGAACGATTCACCGCGTGAGACCAAGGGTACATTAAAATTCAATCTTCCGTCCGGCTGGACTGCGAGCCCCGCTTCGTCGGAATTCGTGCTGAAGTCTCGTGGAGAGAAGTCGGCCGTGGCGTTCGAAGTGACGATTCCGGCTAATACAAAGCCCGGTGATTATAAAATGACCGCGATCGCCGACGTCGGCGGCAAGATCTATGATCAGACGATGCAGACGATCGCCTATCCCCATATTCAAACTCATCGCCGATACAATACGTCCGAAGTATCGGCAAAGATCCTCGACCTCAAGGTAGCTCCGGTCCATGTCGGATATATCATGGGCAGCGGCGACAGCGTCCCTGACGCCATCAAGCGTCTCGGATTGCCGGTGACATTGCTCGAGGAAAAGGACCTCTCGACGGGCGATCTTAGTAAATATGACACGATCGTGGTCGGGATCCGAGCTTCGCAGGTACGCCCCGATTTTGTGGCAAATAATGCTCGACTGATGGATTTTGTCAAAAATGGCGGCACGCTGATCGTTCAATATCAGCAGAATGATTACATTAAGAACAACCTTGAGCCGTTTCCGGCCAAGATGGAAGGCGTGGTCAACGGAACGCAACGCGTTTCGAACCTACGTGTGACGGACGAGAACGCCGCTGTAAAGATACTGGTTCCGGAGAATCCGATCTTTAATTTCCCCAACAAGATCGGCCCTAGCGATTGGGACAACTGGATCCAGGAGCGGAATTTGTATTGCTTTACGGAGTTCGATCCACAGTATACGGCCTTGCTCGAGTCGCATGACGAGGGCGAAGGCGAGAACAAGGGCGGAATGATGTACGCGAATATCGGCAAGGGCAAGTTCGTATACACCGCCTATTCGTGGTTTCGCCAGTTGCCCGTTGGCACGCCGGGAGCATACCGCATCTTTGCCAATATGCTGAGTTTGCCTAAGGCAAAATAGAGATGATGGACGAGAAATTTCCCGCACAAAGTTACAAGGAAAACGTTCTGGCTGATTGCTTCGAGGATGCTAAAGAGTATTTCCTCGAAGCATATCATCAGGTCGATCTTGCACATGCAATAATGCTCGAGGAACAGGGCATTATTACCTCTGACGAACTGGAATCGCTGCTGCACGCGCTTGCGGCGTTGGATTTCGACGAAATAAGGGCGATCAAATACGACGGGAGTTTCGAGGATCTTTTTTACCTATTGCAGCGGGAGATTGCGACGCGGTGCGATCCTGATACTGCCGGCAAACTGCATACGGCACGGAGCAGGAATGATATAGATGTCACGATCTACCGGCTTTATCTGAGGAGCTCAGCGCTTCGGCTGCTGAGGTCAGCAATGGACCTTCGAAAGGTCTTTCTCGACCTGGCGGCTCAAAATCACGAGTCGATCATTCCCGCGTACACACACACCCAGCCGGCACAACCCTCCACGATGGCTCATTTTTTACTGGCCATGGCGGAGAACGTGGGGCGGGATATTAAGCGGCTCGAGCGGGCGTTCGAGAATATGAACTTTTGCCCGCTCGGTTCCGGAGCGATCACCACGACCGGTTTTCCAATTAACCGGCAGCGTGTTGCCGAATTGCTCGGATTCACTGCCCCGACGGTCAATTCGTACGCGTCGATCGCATCGGTCGATTATTTTACGGAACTGCTTGGGGCAACTTCGGCGATGCTGGTCAACGTCGGTAAATTCGCTCAGGAATTTCTGCTGATGGCGATGATGGAGTTCAATGCCATTCGATTGCCCGACGGCTTTGTTCAGGGCTCGTCGATCATGCCGCAGAAGCGAAATCCCGTCGCTCTTGAGCACATCAGGGCGATCGGCAGCAAAGCCCTGGGCCAGTGTTTGGGGGTCATGACCAGCATTCACAACACGCCGTTCGGCGATATAAACGATGTTGAGGATGACCTGCAGCCGATGATCTACAGCGCGATACGCGACGCGAACAGGGCAGTTTCACTTTTTGCGAACACGCTAAAGGCGGCGACATTCAACCACGACGTTCTACGAAAGCGGGCGGGCGAAAACTTTATCGCCGTTACGGAGCTTGCGGATACGATCGTTCGAAAAGAGGACTTGCCGTTCCGGATCTCGCACAGCATCGTCGGAAAATGCGTTCGGATGGCGATCGCCGCAGGAACGGATGTGACGTACGAGATGCTGCAGGCCGCGGCAAATGAGGTAGTGGGACACGAACTTTCGATGACGGCAGCTGACTTGGCCGTGGCGGTCTCGCCGGAAAATTTTGTGAATGTGCGGACGATATATGGCGGCACAGCACCGAGCGAGACGAGGCGTGCATTGGAAGTCGAGCGTGAACACGAGATCGCCGACGACTCGTGGTTCGTTGTCCGTACTAACGGTCTCGAGGACGCTCGTGCCAAGCTTGCCGGGGTAGTTGCGGAACGAAGCGGTGAAGCCCGTTAGCCGTGCCAAGGCCTGTTTAATGGGCTCGACTATTCGATTACGGCGAGAATATCGCCTGTGCGGACGGTCGAGCCCTCTTCAAATCTGATCTCTTTAACGATCCCATCTTTTGGCGATCTGAGTTCGTTCTGCATTTTCATCGCTTCAACGACGATGATCCCATCCCCTTTTTCGACCTGATCTCCGACCGCCGCGATCACTCGAACGATCTTGCCGGGCATTGCGGTCCGCATCTCGGCCATGCCGTGAACTGACGCTCCGTCTGTCTCGGAGCCGCGCAGGCGTTTCGGATCGGTAAGCTTGATCCGAAATTCGTGTGAGCCGACGCGGACGTTCGAAATGCCCGCTGCTGCTGGCGATACATATGCCTCGGTGACCTTGTTATCGTTTTTGAACAGAAAGACATTCGCCTCCGGTTCCGAGGCGTCCAAATGATAGGTGCGTCCGTCGACTGTCGCCGTCACGGTGCGGCCGTCGCGGGTAAATTCGACGTCGTGCACTTCGCCTTCGATCTCAGCCTTTAATTTCATCGTCGTGTCGACCTCTCGTACTCGCTTTTCAGCAGATCCATAAATTCCTGGCGTCGATGATATAGGCGGCGCGGTTCGCGGGGAAGGTGCCGGGCAAGCCCGTATGCCGTTATCAGCGGCAGAGCGACCGTGGAATCGACGTAGCAGACGACTGCGTCGGGCAATTTGTCGGGATCGACCTTGCCCCAGCTGACCGCTTCGGCCGGCGTCGCGCCGCTGAGGCCGCCGGTATCGGGCCGTGCATCCGTGACCTGTAGAAAGTAATCGTGGCCTTTTTCGTCGATGCCCAAAACCTCTTGGATCTGCGGCTCGGTCTGAAGGGCGAAGTTTTTTGGGCTGCCGCCGCCGAGGATGAATATCGCCGATTTACCGCCTTTTTTGGACTGTTTCCCCTTATGCACAACGCCGCGTTTAGCGGCAAGCACGATCGAGGCGGTCTCGTTGACGTCGAGATTGGGGTTTAGCACGAGCTTGCCGCCCTGCAGCTCCATTGCCGCGATATTCATTCCGATCGACGAATCGCCCGGGCTCGAAGTATAGATCGGCACGCCATATTCATAGGCGACCGCCAGCAGGGACTTTTCCTTGAGGCCGAGCTTTTCTTCGCGGGCACGAACGTATTTTCCGCAGAGGTAATGAAACTCGGCGGACGACATCGTTTTCTGAAATTCCTCGTGCTCGATCAGACGCCGAAAGAACGAATCGGTGTCGAGCAGCACGCTGTAATCGAAAAAGATGTCATAGATGCGGACGACCTCTTCGTCCCGCAAAATGCGGTCGTCGAGCTTGGCATCGCCCTGGTGCAGCGAGAGGCCGATGCCGAAATGCGTGTCGTGATACAGGTTAGCGCCCGTTGAAATGATCCAGTCGATAAATCCGGCCTTGATGAGCGGTATTAACGCCGAAATACCGAGCCCGGCGGGCGTCAATGCGCCGGTCAGAGTGACGCCGATCGTGACGTCGTCCTCGAGCATCTTTTTGTCGAAGAGCTGGCACGCCTCTCGCAGACGGGCCGCGTTATACGCCATAAACGACTCGTCGATCAGGTCGGCGATACTCGTCGTGTTTGAGATCGGCGTCGGATCGATCCGTTTGCCGGATAGAAATTTACTCTTCTTTTTGGCCATATTCTGAATGTGTTCGGGAACCGAGAAATCTGCCGTCGATATCCCACGATTATATCAGACCGTCCGCGGCTGACGAATCGAACCATAGTCGGCTGCCCACACATCAGTAAGTGCTCCCGTCTTTATCACGAGCTAAAGACTTCATTCATACCGCCAATAATGCTTCGTTCCGCTCCGACCAAACGTGTTTTTAGTCGGTTTGCAGAAATAGCCCCATGTATCATATGTGGTACGTACCACATCCTATCCTGAAAACACCGTCTTTACTGAGTATCCATGCGGATCCGCCGCTTCCAGGATCTTACAAAACTGCGCCAACGCCTATAAAAAACCCGTGTCTGTAACAGCATTTCGCCGGTTTTGGTACAGTAAAACCCTTGTTTTGGTACAGTCGCTCCGAGCGGAAAAAACGGTCGTTCCCGAAACCGGAGCGCGGGCATCACTGCCCGCAAGTCGTACTCCGTTTTCGATCGCCTCGCCGAGTGCGACCCTCTTCCGATCGAGGCAGAG
>JBDTZO010000001.1:0-6023 GCA_040005135.1 Acidobacteriota bacterium
TGGGTACCAACCCCGAAAATGAAAAAAGTCACCATGACGATGACTCTAAAACCCTTGATTTTATTGATGATAATGGCGGAGCCGACGGGACTCGAACCCGCGAGCTCCAACGTGACAGGGCCGTGATCGACTTGTTAAGGGAGCGGTAATTATGCCTGTTTTCAGGCACTTAACAAAAGCAAGCAACTAGGTTTCGATTTAGTGCTTTATTTATCCGGAGATTTTGGGGTACGTTTTGGGCTACATTTATAATGTGAAATCCAGGCGTTAAGCACCTGCCCGACGAAGAAGGATAAAAAGGGACTGTTTTGAAAGGCGGCATTTTTGCCTTCGCAAGTTTTGCTGGGCTAGATCCCGTGATGTAAATTACTCGGCATTATGAGTGAGAAACAGGAGTCGGCGTTGAGGAATATTTCCGACACCGCGTTATGGGTGGCGATCTATCGCGCGAGGGAGACGGAGCGACCAGACGCGTGGTTTAGGGACCCATACGCGCGGCTGCTTGCCGGCGAGCGGGGCGAGAAAATCGTGAACGAGGTGCAAAACAAGATGAGCCAGGAATGGCCATTTATTGCCCGCACCGTAAATCTTGACCGCATCGTCGCCGACTGCGTGTCAGATGGTGTCGACTTGGTGATCAACCTCGCTGCGGGACTCGACACGAGGCCGTACAGGCTGGAACTGCCAGCCGATCTTAAATGGATCGAGGTCGACCTTGACGACATGATCGACTACAAGGAACAATCTCTCGCTGGCGAAACTCCACGATGCAGCTTGGAGCGCGTTCGGCTAGATCTGCGGGAAACGGAAAAGCGGCGCGAACTGTTTTCACGTTTGAACGGCGAGTGCACAAAGGCTCTTGTGATGTCCGAGGGCCTGCTCGTCTATCTCGACGAAGCTGAGGTCATCGCGCTTGCAAAAGACCTTGCCGCTCAGAAGCATTTCACGGACTGGGCGATCGATCTTGGAACGCCAGCCCTTCTAAAGATGATGATGAAGAGCTATACAGCTCTGGAAAAAGCCGACGCTCCGTTGAAGTTCGCACCAACGGAAGGACCTGAGTTCTTTACGCAGTTTGGCTGGAAGCCCGTCGAGATCGAATCGGCACTACATTCCGCCGCAAAACTCAAACGCCTACCGTGGTTGTTTCGCTTGTTTGCATTGCTGCCCGACTCAAAAGGCAAAAAACCCAATCAGGTCTGGGGCGGCGTCGTGAGATTTAAGCAGCAATGAGAAAGAGGTCCCTGTGTTATTTTGATAAGAGCCTTTTATTTTTTATGTTCGTGCGGTTAGGCTCTCATTTATGTTTATCAATCAAATCTAAGAAAATCCGCTTTGTATGAATCCCCACTAGCAGCTAGGTTTCGACTTAGTTGCTTTATTCATGCGGAGTTTTTGGGGTATTGGGGCAGAAAAAGAAGAAGCCGCCTTTTCGGACGGCTCAGAACCCGTCGACTCTATTGATGATAATGGCGGAGCCGACGGGACTCGAACCCGCGACCTGCAACGTGACAGGCAAGTATTCGATCTTCTAAAAAAAAGCTTAAATATGCCTTATTTCATGCACTTAGCAAAACTCAGCAACTAGGTTTCGACTTATTTGCGTTATTTATGCGGAGTATTTTGGGTATGTTTTAAGGTACATTTTTCTGGATTTCGTAATACACCTTCCACGCCAAGTTAGATGTCAAAAAAATACTCCGAAACTTAGACGGTCTTGGATGCCGAACTAAGTAGTCATACTAAACACCTAGAGTTCGTTCTGTTTGATCGATTCCCAGATCATTGATGCTTGCGTAGCGATGCGTCATTAAACCTTCGTCGTTAAACTGCCAAAGCTCATTACCGTAACTGCGGAACCATTGGCCCGTCGTGTCGTGCCACTCGTATTCAAAACGCACCGCCATTCGGTTTTCACGAAAACCCCACAGTTCCTTCTTGAGAAGGTAGTCCAGTTCCCGATCCCATTTGCCTTTCAAAAATCCCTTTACGGCTTCGCGTCCATTAATGAACTCTGCTCGATTACGCCATTCGGTATCGATCGAATATGCGAGACAAATACGTTCCGGATCGCGCGAATTCCATGCATCCTCTGCCGCTTGGACCTTTGCTGTTGCTGTCTCAAACGTAAATGGTGGTTTGATATCCGAGGGTTTAACGATCATGTTGTTATTCATTTTGATTGTTCCTTTTTCAATCGAAGCTCTTCGATCTCACTTTCTAATTTCTCGATGTGCTCGTAAAGAGGTGCATTCATTTTGCGCACCTCGTTCATCGTGTATCTCGGTGTGATGCGCTGGGGACAATTCCAGTCGAAACCTTCGACATGAAGGATCATGGACTATTCGATCTTTGCCCTATAGTCCGGAATCGTCAGCTCTTCAACTACAACAGGGATTTCTTTTGCATCCTTTACCTCGATCCTGACAAGCAGTTTTTGCCGTGTTTGATTGGAATAATCCATCAGGAAAATGGCTGCCTTGTCGTTCTCTTTAAGATTTCCGACGCTGATGTATTGCAAGTTTCCGCGAAAATCGGCAAATCCGAGTGTGCGGTCGTCGAGCACTTTCAGAAAACCTGACGGCCCGCTGCGAAACTGTATATACGGCTGACCGTCTTCGCTGACCGTCGCCATGTAAAATCCGTCGCGTGCCTCGATAAAATCATTCTCCGCATCCGAGAGTCCACGAAAATCCGGTTCGCCGCCTTCAAACCTTGCATAGTTTCGACGCGTACCGTAATGTTCCTGAGTCGATTTGGCACTTGGTGTTAAGGTTAGGTCGTGAAATTTGTGTGACACTTCAACTCCTGAATGAAAAGCGGCTGCGGACCGCACTTATCGAAACGCAGCCGCTAGGCTTATGCACTCGCTGCACGGCTCGCAAGCGGAAACTCGATCGCGGGGAAATCCACTTCGGTGCCAGCAGTCTCGTTGAAATAGTTCGTGAAAATATTGAGAGCGACGTGAGCGACGATCTCGCTGATCTCGCCGTCGGTGTATCCGGCCGAGCGTACTGCAGAGAGGTCATCGGCCGCAACTTTGCCCCGGCTGACGATCAGAGCCGATGCGAATTTCAATGCAGCGTCATGTTTGGCGTCGCCGGACGAAGCTCGTCGAGCGGCTGCGATAGCGGAATCGTCGAGTCCCGACATTTTGCCAATCGCGGAATGTGCTGCCGCACAATAACCGCAACCGTTGATCTCGGCTGTGGTCAATGCGATCTCCTCACGCAGCTTTGCGTTGAGCGTCGTTCCGAGCGTGCCGCTTAGGTTGAGGTACGCTTCGAGCACCTTTGGTGATTGAGCCATTGTCTTCATCATATTCGGTGCGAAACCTATCTTTGCCTTCACTCCATCGAGAAGTTCCTTTGCCTTTCCTTCTGCTGTTTCGTGATTGATAGCTTTTATCTTCTGCATTTTTTTATTCTCCTTAATTTCTAACTCCAATTTAACAACGCCTTCGTTATGCTGATTCCTTAGTGCATTCGTCGTGCCACAGTCGGACAAAGCGGTAAACCCCTGTGTTCATTGGGTGTATCATTGAACACTTATGCTCCTGAGACAACGACATATCGTGATACGATGATTCCTCGTTGCATCGTCAACGAAATATCGTTGACAAACACGGAGGTAACATTGAGTAATAAGACCAAAAAGAAAAAGATAATGGCGATCTCGGGGAGCACGAGGGAGCGTTCGACAAATCTAAATCTGATCCATGCGGTCGCTGAATTGGCTTCGAACATCTTTGATGTGACCATATTTGCGGGATTGATGGATATTCCGCCATTTAATCCTGACAACGACAACGAGAATGCAGGTGATGAGGTCGCGAACCTTCGCCAACAGCTTCGCAACGCGGATGGAGTACTGATCTGCACGCCCGAATACGCGATGGGAGTTCCCGGCACGCTGAAGAATGCGATCGACTGGACCGTTTCATCGGCCGAGTTCTCGCACAAACCGACGGCATTGATCACCGCCTCGTCGGTCGGCGAGAAAGGCCACGCTTCGCTTTTGGAAACGCTTCGGGTCATCGAGGTAAATATTACTGACGAGACCCAATTACTGATTTCTCACGCGAAACTAAAGGTAAACAATGACTACAAGATCACCGACCTCAAGACGCTGGCCGAGGTCGAGATGTTGATACAGGCCTTCGAAAACGTTATCCAGACGAACTCGCGTACCGGATAGAGCTCGAGGTGAATTCGCTTATGAGATCAGATATTACATTTGATTCGATCAACGAGTTAATCGTCCGAAACAGCCCGGTCGAAGAAACGCTGCAAGCGATCGCCGCGCAGATGTTCGAACATGAGGACGTTGCTCTCGCAAGGATATGGCTGATGGACAAGGGCGATATCTGTGACACGTGCGTAATGCGTCCAGTGTGTCCAACTCAAGAACGCTGCTTGCATTTAACGGTGAGTGCCGGCAGAGATCTTGTGGGCAACAGTGCCTGGTCAAACGTCGACGGACGGTTTGGTCGATTTCCGATCGGCGTGCGAAAGGTCGGGCATGTCGCCGCGAGCGGTGAATCGATCTTGCTTGATGATCTGAGCACAAAGGAAAACTCTTGGATCGCAGATCAGGAGTGGGTAATTGTCGAAAAGATCAATGGCTTTGCGGCGCATCCGCTTAGGTTCAAAGATGACATCATGGGCGTCGTCGCCGTGTTCTCTCGAAAGAATTTCAGCCGCGAGAGCTTCGAATGGCTGCGTGTCTTTGCTGAACAAGCTTCGATCGCGATCGCGAACGCACGGGCGTTCGAAGAGATCGACAAGCTTCGCAGTCAACTGAAAGAGGAAAACGAATATCTTCGCGAAGAGATCAGCGAAACGACCCCGCACAAATTCCTGATCGGCGAGAGCCCAGTTTGGACAAAGATTATCCAGCAGATCGATCTCGTGGGCTCGTCCGACGCGACCGTTCTATTGACCGGCGAGAGCGGGACCGGAAAGGAAATGGTCGCCCGTGCATTGCACGAAGCGGGGCCGAGGCGCGACAAACCATTAGTTCGCGTAAACTGTGCCGCGATTTCCGCCGAGCTGTTTGAAAGTGAGTTTTTCGGCCATGTAAAAGGGGCTTTTACAGGCGCGTTCAAAGACCGCGTCGGACGGTTTCAGCTTGCTGATGGCGGAACGATCTTTCTCGACGAAATGGGCGAGCTTCCGTTAGCATTGCAGGGAAAGCTCCTGCGGGTGCTTCAGGAGAAGCAGTTCGAACGTGTCGGCGAAGACCGCACACGCACTGTCGATGTCCGCGTCATCGCGGCGACGAACCGTGACCTCTGGGCCGAGGTCGAAACCGGGAATTTCCGGCAGGACCTCTTTTATCGCATTAGCGTATTTCCCATTCATTTGCCCCCATTACGCGAACGACCCGAAGACATCAAGCCTTTGTCCCTCCACTTTCTCGACACATTAGCATCTAAAGGTTCAGGGAAGTCACTAAGACTGACCACTGATGACATCGCTATTCTGGCGAGCTACCCGTTTCCGGGAAATGTAAGAGAACTGCAAAATGTTATCGAAAGAGCAGTGATAATGGCGCAGAGCGGCCACCTGAAGTTTACTCTTCCCGAGATTATCAACCGCCTTCTCCTCAAAGATAATTCATCGTCGGTAACAGTTGCAGAGTTGAAAGCGACAGTTAGGAATTACGCCGAACTAAAGGAATTAGAACGAGAAAACCTTATCGTCGCTCTTCGAAAAACCCAATATAAGATTTATGGACGGGAGGGAGCGGCTGAATTGCTTGGAATTAAACCAACGACCTTAATATCCCGAATCAAGGCAATGAAAATTCCAATGCGGCCGTAGGAAATAGCGAGAGCTTTTCTGAATAAACGACTAAATCAGGCAGCCGAAAACAAACTGATTCCAACGCGAAAGTATGAATCAATCACATTAGGAGAGATTTTAGACTTTTGGTGGGAAACAACATGGAAAGACCAAACGGGGTTTTCAGTAAAAATGCACCGTTTGGATAAGTTCCGGAAAATCAAAGCCCGTAAATTT
>JBDTZO010000216.1:0-5993 GCA_040005135.1 Acidobacteriota bacterium
AGCCGGCGATTCTGGTGAAGTCGCGAAAGCCGCTCGCCGCAAATGAAAACAGCATCATTCCCAAAACGGCCGAAATGAATAAAAAACGCAATTTCATAAACTAATTGATCGGGTTCGGAACCCTGACTACCGTGTCGCTGAAAAGAGGTTCCAGAGCCTTGGTTCGGGCGTCCCTGAGATATTTCCCGACGCTTCGGACAAATGGCTCGTATCTAAGCGGCAGTTCACGGCGTATCGTTTCGATCCTTGGGCTAAAACCGCGTAGTCCGAGCTCAAGCCGCTTAAAGTTGTCAAGAGCACGGCCGCTGTCGTTATCGGTGCGGATCATAAACGAGAGCTGATCATCAAGCAGGCCCTGAAAAAAGCCCAGCTCGCTAAAGACGTCATCGAAGTTCTTGGATTTGAGTGATTGCTCAGCGGTCGAGATCCGTGTGTCCATCAGTTCGAGAGCGAACTTGGTGCGCTCTTTAATATCTTTGGCAGACGAGAGCTTTGACTTTTCTATCTTTGACACCACCTTTACGGGCGGCGGAGCGGTTTCGTTCGGATCGTATTGAGCAACAGCGTTAGAAGTAAAAAGGCAGGTGGCAAGCACGATAAGCAGCAAGAGCTGAAATGTGCCGAAGCGAGCTTTTCTGATGAGAAGTAAGTTGTTTGCCGCCGCCGCGTCCATGTTAATTTCCCTTTTTACCCTTGTTTTCCTTGATCTGTCGCTGCAGGGAAGGAAGCCTTAAATTGACCTTGTCGATCTCGAGCTGGTTCTTTGCCGGGTCGGCGATCCGCAGGAAATGCTGATAATTTGCCATAGCGTCCATGTACTCTGACAAGTGATCGTGGGTCACGCCTAATAGATAATAGGCTGCGACGAGATCCGGCTGACGTTCAATTAGCCATTCGTATTCGATCTTTGCTTCATTGTATCGCTTTAATTCAAAAAGCGCCGAAGCTAAATTTGCGTGCACTGTGGAATTGTCCGGAGCGAACTCGAGAACACGGCGAAAAAGCCCAACGGCCTGGTCGAACTGCTTTGCCTGGACCAACGCGGCGCCATAGCCGATCACATGGTCGATGTTTCCAGGATCAGCGTCGGACGCCCGCCGGCAGTAGTCCAAAGCTTTGGCCGGATCGTTGATCCGGTCGAGCTTACAGAGACGTGAGAGGAGCGACGCATTTTTTTGATCGTTCTCCAGAAGTTTTTCGATCTCGGCCGCGTTTTCGGAGGTCGCGGCGGTTATTCGGGCTTTCAACTCGGCCGCTCCCGGCGTTTTCGGATCGATAGAGGCAAGCACCTTTAGAGCCTCACTCAATTTTCCGGACGCGGAAAGTACGCGGGCCCGCAGCATTCGAGTAGAGTCGGACGGTGAAAGTTTTTCGAGCTTGTCGACGGCGTCCGAGGCTTTTACGATATCGCCATCGGTAAGAGCGATCGATGCGAGTTCGCTCAAAGCAAAGACATTATTCGGGTTCAAGGCAAGTGCGTTCGTAAGGCTCGTTCGAGCCGCCTTTCGGTCACCGAGCGCATTTTCGAGTGCGGCACGTGCAGACCACAGCGGAGCCGACTGATTGGAATTTGCCGTAAGGGGTGTGATCCTGGTTAAAAGTTCCTGGAGTACAGCAGGCGCCGCGTGGGTCTTTAGCCGCAGTTCCGCTAGGGCCGAAAAGGCCGCGACGTTCGCCGCGTCGAGGCCCGCCGCGCGCGTTAGTAGTGTGTCCGCCTCAGCCAAATTTCCTTTTTGCAACAGCAGAGAGCCGAGACTTGTCATGGGCAGCGTCCAGTCCGGCTTGACCTCGACCGCCCGACGAAACGAGGCCTCAGCTTTCGGCAGATCCTTCAGTGCAAGATACGCGATCCCAGACTGATAACTCGCCTCTGCAAACTCAGGGACGATCGTCAACGCCTTCTTATAGAGTTCGATCGCAGTTTTTAGATCGCCTTTTTCATGGGCGTCCTGAGCTTGATCAAAAATGGCCACAGCGTCCTGTTTGTTGTCGGTGTCTTCCTGTGCGAACGCCGTTGCGGTAAAAACCGGCGACAAAAGCAAGATCGCGGAGACAAACAGGTATCTCCGCCGAACGGTCAAATAAACCCGAAGCCGATAACAACGCTCTATGATCATCGAAGTTGTTAAATTTTATCACCCACCACCGAAGGCGTCTATATTTTTGTTCGTTATCGCCATATAAATATTGGTTTCAATGATTTGCAAACGCTGTTTCCGGTGATATAAGATTTTGCCATTGACCCGAATACCCGAGCCGTTTCAGGCGAATGATGACAGCGAACCCCAAAAAGGCCCAATCCCCAGTCAACCAAATCGCAACTTATAAGGAAGGCGTCCTGCGTGGTCTGATGCGCGAGATGGGCAGCGTGTTGGTAGCATTCTCGGGCGGCGTCGACAGCTCTTATCTTGCACTTATCGCTAAACAGGAACTTGGGCCCGACGCCAGATGCGTTCTTGGGCTTTCGCCGAGCGTTTCGGAGTTTCAAACGGACGCGGCACGCAAAGTGGCCCGTCTCCACGGGCTTAATTTTTCGGAGATCAGAACGGACGAGATCCTCGACCCCAACTACTCGGCAAATCCAACCAATCGCTGTTATTTTTGTAAGACAGAGCTATACGGTAAGCTCAGAGCAGTGGCCGACGAGGCCGGCATTGAGACTGTCCTCGACGGCACCAATCGCGACGACCTTGGAGATCATCGGCCGGGTAAGTTGGCCGCCGGCGAAAAAGGCGTGCGCAGCCCGTTGGCTGAGATCGGGATGTCCAAGGATGAGATACGATATTTAAGCAGAGAACATGGTATCGAGGGTTGGGATAAGCCATCGAGCCCGTGTCTGTCCTCACGGATAGCGTATGGCTCACCCGTGACGATCGAAAGGCTCTCAAAGGTTGAACGCGGTGAGCAATTTCTGCGGAAATTGGGATTCAAGGAGTTTCGAGTTCGCGTCCATGATGATCTGGCTCGGATAGAGATCGCTCCGGCTGAACTCGGGCGGGCGCTCGAAACTCAAATTGTTGGCGATCTGGCAAGTGAATTTAAGAAGATAGGCTTTAAGTATGTCACCCTCGACCTTCAAGGCTTTCGTTCGGGTGCGATGAACTGAGGTTACTAAAACTAATTAATTACAGATTGGAGATTATTTACAATGGCTAATCCAATGGCTGATGATATGCGTCGATTTAAGGGGAGCGATGAAAAAAACCCTTTTGAGGCTATGAGTGAGCGTTTTGACCGTGCAGCAAGGCTGCTCGGTTTGGAAGAGGACCTTTACACCGTGATGCGAGTGCCCAGCCGCGAGATCAAGGTTTATATTCCTGTACGTATGGACACCGGCCACATACAGGTGTTCGAGGGTTATCGCGTTCAGCACAATTTTGCCCGCGGGCCGGCAAAGGGCGGCATTCGATACGCTCCGGACGTTACTTTGGATGAGGTTAAAGCCCTGTCTGCCTGGATGACGTGGAAATGTGCGGTCGTCAATGTCCCGTTCGGCGGCGGCAAGGGCGGCATCATTTGCAATCCCACGCAAATGTCGATCGGCGAACTTGAGCGGCTGACACGCAGGTATACCTCCGAACTGATCGATTTTATAGGCCCGGACAAGGACGTGCCCGCCCCGGACATGAACACCAACGAGCAAACCATGGCGTGGATCATGGACACTTACTCGATGCATGCTCGGCATACGGTAACGGGGGTGGTCACCGGAAAACCGGTCGCTCTCGGAGGTTCGCTCGGCAGGCGTGAGGCAACCGGGCGCGGTGTCCTGTTCTGTATAAACGAAGCGATCAAGCGTTTCAATCTAAAACGTGAAGACACCACCGTAGTGGTCCAGGGCTCAGGAAATGTGGGCGGTATCGGTGCCCAACTCATCTATGAGGCAGGGTATAAGGTAGTCGGAATTTCTGACGTTGGCGGCGGCATATATAATGCAAAAGGCCTGAATATTCCGCACGTACTAGACTATCTTAAGGAAAACAGATCGCTCGATGGCTATCCTGACGTTGAGAGGGTCGATAACAAAGCTCTACTTGAACTGGAGTGCGACGTTCTCGCCCCGTGCGCGACCGAAAATCAGATAACGTCAGAGAATGCCGATCGTATCAATTGCAAGATACTCGCGGAAGGAGCAAATGGCCCGACGACGCCGAAGGCGGATAAAATATTGCACGAAAAGGGTATATTCGTGATTCCGGACATTTTGGCGAACGCGGGCGGCGTGACGGTTTCGTACTTCGAATGGGTCCAGGACCGAATGGGCTATTTCTGGACCGAGGAAGAGGTTAACTCGCGGCTGGAGGCAAAGATGGTCGCCAGCTTTAATGAGCTCTGCCATTATGCTGAAAAGCACGACGTGGACACCCGGACCGCCGCGTATATGCTCGCGATCGACAGGGTGGCGTACGACACGCGAATGCGCGGCATCTATGCTTAGTAACAGGCCTAGCGTTGGAAAAATGCTTGATTTATTGGTGTCGCTCGTTTATTCTGAATATCGGGGAATCGGCTATGTATCGAAAAGTGTTTGTTGACTTTACGGTGTTTTCCCCGTATAAACGTAAGGTGTAACTGATTCGGGTTGCGCGAAGGCTCTCGTTTGTGAGCACTTGCTCTTGGCAAGTTCGCGTAGCCTATGTGATAATCGGATAGCTGATCGAACTTTTCGTTATGAAAAGTTCGATAATGCTACTAATTGAAATTTAACTTTTTATTTTCGGCGGAGGAATGTGATGAAACTCGCTATTAGAGTGTGCTTGGCTACACTTATACTGCTTACGCTTACTTTTGCGGCATTTGCGCAGAGTGACGCAAGATCGGACAAAGATCCGAGAAACACGGCACCCACGGTGGGCACCGGCGGCTCGATCGGCGGTCCGACTGGACTATTTACAGTTTATGATGGTCAGACGCTGCGACGTGGTGAATTCACGTTGAGCCTTGCCATGAGCAACTATGACCGTGATCCCGGCAACGTGGATATCACGAGCTATCCCGCCAGTTTTCAGGTAGGACTGACGAACCACGTAGAATTATTCTTCACGACAGAAGCCTACCGCCAGATGAAGGTCAATTCGCCGCGAAATCTCTCGGGTTTTTACCTGCCGAATTCGCAGTTCAATCTAACCGGTTTGGGATTGACACGCGCTCCGGCAATTGTGCTTTCACCGCAAGGCCCAGGCATTAGCCAATATCCTAACCAGGCTATCTTCCGACCGACGGGAGCTCCTTTTGCGATCTTTCCTTATAGTGGCGGGAACGCAGGAACCTTTGGACTTCAGGCCCCGTTCTTTTCGGGACCTGTATTCGGTTTTGCCGCCGGAACGAATGCACAGTACGGACCGCCCCGATTGGGCAGCGGCCACGGTGCTGATCTGTTCCCGGGCGTAGGTTCGGTTTACGGCAGCATCCTGCCCGGAGTTGTTCTTCGCAGCCAGACTCTGGTGTCCGGAACCGGTGCAAACGCTGGTGAAGGCCCGCTCAGCTTTACGCTGGCACCGTCGTATTTGCCGGACGCTCCGCTCATCAACCACGTATATGGTCAGACGTCGTTCAACGATGCTACTGCCGGATTTAAGTGGAGAATGACGGGTCTTAACAATCCGATCGGTTTTGGTATTGTCGCCGCATACTCGTTCTACCTGAACAGTGCGAACGACGCTGCGGGATTCCTCCAGCTCAATCGCGGTGCTCCGGCCGGCAATAAGGGCGACCTTAGCGTTTCGGTGTTTGCAGATGCTCGCGTTGCTCGCTGGGCAAATATTTCAGCAAACGTTGGCTACAAGCTGACCAGTGCTATCAAGTCGAATCTCGGCGGCAGCACGGTTTACACACTTCTGGATCGCCCGGATGAGCTCAGCTCGTCGATCGGTGTCGATTTCCCGGTCAACCGATGGTTCCAGCCGATCGCCGAATTCCGTTCGCTGATGTATGTCGGCGGCCGCACGCCTAATGCGTTTGAAAATAGTCCGATCGATGGTCTGATCGGTGCC
>JBDTZO010000230.1:0-5982 GCA_040005135.1 Acidobacteriota bacterium
TCGACAGCGACAGATTGCGCTCGCCGCGTTCGACCATGCCGATGTAGGTGCGGTGAAAGCCGGTTTGGAATGAGAGTTCTTCTTGGGAGAGGTTTCGCTCGGTCCGAAGTTGTCTGATCCGTCGGCCGAATTGCTCGATCAGGGACTGATCTTTCATTGAGATCGAAACTATACGTATTGTATGCAGCGATCAACATACAATGAGTATCAATCGGGATCGGGCGGGCCGGTCGGGTCAAATAGTGCGGATGGCGTTTTTGCGGACTTGGCGGGTTTCGCGTGGCGTGCTTTGCGGTGGAAGAGATGTTTTACCGCAGAGATCGTTAAGAAAGACGCAAAGGTGACTGCTGGTCTCTGAATCCGGATCTCTCGGAACTATTGGCGGCGTGGTAGGCAGGCTCTGTTGCACAGATAATATGTTGTTTAATGAGTGCCGAAATGTTACGATGGAAGTATGCTGCCATAGAAGTGCTTGGCGGCGGGATCTTTGAAAATAAGTTGCGAAGTTTTGCGATCGCGGAGTTAGGGAAATGGCCCTGTAAGACAATGTAAGACATTTTTTCGAAAAGTGCCGAACAAGGCGAAAAGCGAGTGTTAAGACTAGTGTTTTCAGGCGTTTACGTGTTCGATGAGAGTGTGGAACACGCATGGAACACGCACCGAACACGGGTCGAACAAATGGAACAGAGCAGAAACACGACCGATATTTGGGAGTTTCTGAACACTGGCCGCTGACCAGTGATCACGGCGTCTTCTTTCTCACCAGATATACGATGCCCTTGTTGTCGTCGGTGAACAGAAACGAGGTGGCATCGAGCTTCATTATGTCGCACGGGCGTCCCATTACGGTGCCTTTGACCAGGAAGCCGGTCATGAAGTCCTGCAGCTTTTCGCCTTTTCGCATGATGACGATCTTGTAGCCGTGGCCGACTGCCTTGTTGGTCGAACCGTGAAGCGACACCAGGAACGCGTCCTTTATCAAAGCGGGAGCGTCGGCATCGTCGAAATAATCAAACCCGAGCGCCGAAGCGTGAGCGGGAAAGTAGGCGTACGGCACGGCTACATCGCGGCAGCCCGAAGGCCTTTTGAACTTTGGGTCGCCAAAGATCGTGCCGCCCGACGAATAGCAATACGGCCAACCATAATCGGTGCCGCGCTTTAGGGCGTAGAACGTTTCGTCCGGTTTTTGGAGGCCGAGATGGTCCGCTCCCTGATTCGTCGCGAAGACGAAATTGCCGATCGCCCTCAGTCCGACCGCGTTTCGAAGGCCGCGGGCAAATTCGTGCTGATCGCTGCCATCGGGATTCATCTCGACGATGCTCGCACGGACCTTTTCTTTTTCAACGCACGCGTTGCACGACGAGCCGACCGAAACGTAGAGTTTGCCGTCCGGCGAGAACGAGAGGGTCCGCGTCAGGTGCCATCCGCCGTATTTGTAACTCAATCCGTAGTCGGGAAAGGTCGCGAGCACCTGCGGGCTGCTGTCAGTTGGTTTGGTCTCGCCGCGGGTGAATTTACGCCGTGTGAGCTTGTCGGTCTCGGCGAGGTAAAACCACTCCTGGCCTCCGGCGTCTCGGTAAAACTGACAGCTGTTCGGATTTCGGAGGCCCGTCATGTACGGCGTAACTTTGGTGAATTTACCGGACTTCTCATTCCAGCCGTCGAGAATGTAAATGGCCCCTTTTTTGTTATCCGTCAGGTCGTGCATGTCGGTCACAAAGATCCGCCCGTCCGGCGACCTCGCAAAGAAGCGAACGCGGGTGAGGCCCTCAGCGGCCGGGATGATCTCAAATTCATCCGGCAGGTTGAGGCTGAGGGTTTTGCCGCTTTTCAGCGTGATCTTATGCGGAACGAGTTTTGGCTGAGCAGCGACCGTAAGCGTCGCAAAAAGGACGGCCGAAAACAGTAGTAATTTCATAGCTTTCGTGATATTCGTGTACCTAATGGGCAAATTCAAGATAGACATCGACCAACTTCGTGTTTCCGAGGGCTCGAAGGTCGACCTTTCGCGGCATCCAACCGATTTTACGGCCGAATATACCAGCAAGAAAACGGCTGCCGCCGACCTCGCCAAGAACATCGGCCGCCTGACCGAGCTTCAGGACGTACTGTACGCACAGAATGTTCACTCACTTCTGATCATTTTTCGAGCGATGGACGCCGCCGGCAAGGACAGCTCCATCAAGCACGTCATGAGCGGGATCAATCCGCAAGGATGTCAGGTCACTTCGTTCAAGCAGCCGTCAGCCGAAGAGGCGGACCACGATTTTCTCTGGCGATGTCAGAAAGCACTGCCTGAACGCGGGCGGATCGGCATTTTCAACCGTTCACACTACGAAGAGGTCCTCGTGGTTCGCGTCCACTCGGGCATTCTACAGCTCCAGCACCTGCCGGATGAGGTCAAGTGCGACAAATTGATCTGGAAAAAGCGATTCCGACAGATCCGCGATTGGGAGCGGCATTTAACCGAGAACGGCACGCACGTGCTTAAGTTCTTTCTGCACGTTTCTCGTGATGAGCAAAAGAAACGCTTTCTCGACCGCATCAACATCCCTGAGAAAAACTGGAAGTTCTCATCTGCCGATGCCCACGAACGTATTTTTTGGTACGACTATATGAATGCCTACGAGGAAGCCATCGAGGCAACGTCGACGGATCATTCCCCTTGGTTCGTCATTCCGGCGGATAAAAAGTGGTTCACTCGGCTGGCTATCTCTGAGATCATCGTTCGGAAAATGGAGTCGTTAGGCATGAGGTACCCGGCCGTGAGCGATGAGCGTCTGGCGGAGCTTCAAAAAGCAAAACAGATCCTCGAGAGCGAGACCGCAAACAGATCAGAACCGCGCGGCGGATCGAAGCGTAGTTCGAGCAAGCGGAGCAAGTGATGAAAGGGCTAGAGTCTCACCCGCTTCGGATCAAGGTGAGCCGGGCTAAGTTATTGACAATAGACTAGTTGTTCGATCGCTGCCGTCTCATGGCCGCGATGGCCGACGCGAATGCGATGGTGAAAATAGGTGGCAATGAACATCGTACGTCGAAACCGATTAGATCGACCGCGGAGGTCTTTGCATCTGCCAGCGACCGCAATTGCTCGAACAATCGCCGCTGACCGTGCGTATTCAGGTTTGAATAAGAGAGAGACCAAAAATTATGTATTGCCCGGAATGTGGTATCGAAGAAAGGAACGCTAACCAATTTTGCCGGGCTTGCGGCACGGACCTTCGCCGCGTTCGATCGGCGGTCGAGGCGCCGGACAGCATTACGGCATCCGCGGTTTCGGCACGTGACGAGATCGGCCGCGCCGTTGCCGCGCGGATACGTGATACCCAGAACGCCTATGAGCTGAAAAAGGTCGCCGAGGATGTGCTGCCGGAGATCGAGAAATTTCTTGAATCGCCCGAAGACAAAAGGCTGAGGCGAATGCGAGTCGGGACGATCATCTCGCTCGTCGGCATCGGTGCCACTGCCGGAATGACTGTGGCCGCTATAGCTTCGGGAAATATGGAAATGCTGACAATTGCGGCGATGGGCGTAGTCGCTTTTTTCATCGGAATTGCATTCCTGCTGAACGGAATATTTTTATCCGTACCTAAGCAGAAATTAGCTGACCGGACCGGTGACGCAGAACGCCAGCGGGAGCTCGACGTAGCGGAGATCCGCGAATATGCGCTGATGGACCCGCCGCAGTCATACGTTTCGGTGACCGAGAATACGACACGTCACCTAGGAGATAAAATTGCCGCCGATGGCCGCCGCGACGATCAGGACCCGTCGATCTCGACTCCGTGATGCTTGGCCGCTTTTTTGATCCGGCTTTTGATCAGAGCTACCTCGTCCTTGTCATACTTGGCTGCATTGTCTTTGTGATTGATATAGCTCCAAGCTGCACGGACGTGCTCCTCAGTGTCGATCGGATATTTGTTATTAGTGGTATCGGCAAATTTTACGTCGCCGTATTTTTCCTCACCCTCTTTTGGGTTTGTGTCCTCGCGTCGATCGATGCTTTTTGCTGTGTTCGCCATAGGTGTCCTCCTTGAGTTTATTTGATCATCTGGCAGGTACGAGCCGCATTATTCTGTCATCGTCCTTGGCCGGCGTGCCGCGGCCGTCGCGATTTGAGGTCGAGAAATATATGAAGCCATCGGGCCCCTGTTCCATTTCGCGAATGCGGCCGACGACGCCCTCGAGCATGTTTTCCTGTGAGACGACCTTGCGGCCGTCGAGAGTAACCCGAATTATGCGTTTTCCCACGAGGCAGCCAAATAGAAAATTTCCCTTGAACGCCGGAAACGCATCGCCCGTGTAGAACATCGCACTGCCCGGAGCACATGCTGGCGAATACTCGAGCAGCGGCGATACCATGCCTTCGCGAGTCTGTGTGTGATGGATCTCGGGCCAGCCGTAGTTGAGGCCGCGTTCTATGATGTTGACCTCGTCGCCGCCCGATCCCTTGCCTTCGAACGTGCTCGGCCCGTGCTCAGTTTCAAACAGCAGTCCCGTGCCGGACTGCCAAGCCAGGCCCTGGCCATTTCGGTTGCCGTAGGCCCAGATCTCGGGCCGTGCTCCGTCAGTTTTGACGAATGGGTTATCCGCGGGAACCGTTCCGTCATCGTTGATACGCAGCGTCTTGCCGGCGAGCGAATCGAGCTTTTGTGCGAGGTTCCAGTCCGTCGAATCGCCAGTCGTCACATACAGCTTTCCGTCGGGGCCGAAGCGGCACCGCATCCCGGAATGATTGGGCGAGCCGGGCACGCCGTCGAGTACGATCGTCGGATCGGCGAACTTGCCGCCGGCGTATTTGTACCGCACGACCTTAACGTGCTTGCCGTCTTTATTGTAAGAATAAGCGAGGTAGACAAAGTCGTTCTTGGCAAAAGTTGGATGAAGCGTGATGTCCATCAGGCCGCTTTCGCCTGTCGGCTCGACATCGGGCACCGTAAAAACCGGCTCGGTGCGTAGCTTGCCTTTCTCGATGATGCGGACGCGCCCCGGCCTTTCGGTAAAGAGCAGATCGCCGTTCGGCAGCCATGCAAAGCCCCACGGCATTTCGAGATTCGACGCGACCGTCTCTATCCGGAACCGTGAATCCTTGTTTGCGGTCTCGAACGTCTGCTCCTCTGCAAATCCTTTAGGTGCCGCGCCGCACGCCGCCATCAGGACCATTGAAAACACAATGTGAAAGGCAAAGCGGTACTTACCCATGCGTGAATAATATCCTCCGAGAACTTACATATTCCGTCTTCCGGACGACAATGCGATCTAGGAACCGGCACCGGCCGATTGACCTGCTGACTCCATCCGTTCGGCCAATTCGGCCCAACGCGAAAGGTCGGTTTCCATCCGGTCGTTGAGCGACTGCTGCTCCTTATAAAGGTCGTTCACGCGGCCGGCATCGCTGGCGGCGGCGGTAAGCTCGCGGTCGATCTCGGGCAGCCGCTTTTCGGCGGCCTCGATCCGCGATTCGATCGTCTCGAACTCGCGCAGCTCCTTAAAGCTGAGCTTGTTGGACTTAGGTTTTTCGGCCGCAGCGGGCGCAGTCGCCTTCGGTGTCGATCTCGGAGCCTCGACCGTTTTCTGCTCGGTTTCGGTCCGCTCGCGATATTCGAGATAGGCGCTGTAATCGCCGGCATATTCGCGGACCTCACCGCCGGGTTCGAAGCGGAAAACATTGTCGATCGTACGGTCGAGGAAATAGCGATCGTGGCTGACGACGATGAGAGCTCCCGCAAAATCGTCGAGATATTCCTCAAGCGCGATGAGCGTCGGGATGTCGAGATCGTTGGTAGGTTCGTCGAGCAGAAGCACGTTCGGCGAGCCCATTAATATTCGCAAGAGGTACAGCCGCCGGCGTTCGCCGCCCGATAGATTGCCGATAATCGAATATTGGGTGGCGGGCGAAAAGAGAAAGCGCTCGAGCATCTTGCCGGCCGTGATCTGGACGCCGTCGGTCGTCGTGACGTACTCGGCGACGTCGCGGATATA
>JBDTZO010000112.1:0-1804 GCA_040005135.1 Acidobacteriota bacterium
TGCATTTTTTGATGGCCGCGAACTTTTCGTTTAGCTCCTGGTCGTTCTCGGGCGGGTCACTATCTTGATGATCTGGGCCAAACGCGGTTTGTGATCATTGAAGGGAAACGTCGCCGCACAAAGAAAGCCGCGGAAATGAGATTCCGCGGCTTTCTTTCTAATGCAGTTCGACTACGATGACCGGAACGTTAGTTACCGATCGGCGTGCCGAGTCTGATATCGGCGTCATCGATCTGGGCATTTCCCAGGTAATCGGTGCGCCAGTATATGGTTCCTTCCATAACTACGCCAAATCGACGGGTTCCGGTTTGTGTCACGCCGGACGCGGTTTGCGGAGCGGCGGATGCCCAATAGGTCGCGGGTTCGGTCGCGGTCTTCGGTCGGCATCCCGTCCAAAATGAGTAGCCGCTCTTGGATCCCGACCCGAGCGAAGAGTCGACGATATTCTTGGTCGCAAGGGTTGCAAGCCCGGACGTATCGGCGAAGGCCGCATTGCCCGCGTAATCTCCACTTCCATATGTTGCGCCATATGTAGCTTGGCCTCCGTGTATGGTTCGCAAGGCCGCAATTGCGGATCCCTCGTTCGCTGAACGACGCGACGCGAGCAGATTGGGAATAGCTATGGCAGCAATGATGCCGATTATAACAACAACGATGAGGAGCTCGATAAGCGAAAATCCTTTTTGGCCTTTCATAATGATATATATATCTCCAGTGTGAATACGGGAGCCGGACTTGGCTCGGAAATCAAATATTCCTTATCAAATTGCGTTCCACGGCCCGAGCCGCTCGAGAATTAGGCTGTTTATTGCCTTTTTTCGAGCTTAGGTCGTCTCACTGGCCTCGCGGGCACGAATCTCCTCGGGAATAACTGCCATTCTGTGTCACTGGAATAGTGTCGAATATTGTCGTGATAGATCCGTCTCAAGACGATCCTCAGTAAAATTAGGAATGGCAAAAAATGGGGACGAGATGAGTCGGAAGGTTTTGCCTTCGTGGTGATGCATCTGTTTGATGGCGGATGGTTGGTTCTTGGCTCCGACGCGGCCTACGTTTTCATAAATTGCCGCTAGCTTCAGCTAGTGGTTTGGTATTACATCAAGTCCTCGGCTTTAGCCGAAATCTCAAGCTATGCCATTTTGAGAAGATCGGCTAAAGCCGCTTTTGTTTTAAGACGTTCACCACTAGCTGAAGCTAGTGGCAACTTATAGATCGATCGGCGTCATAATTCAGCCGCTTTGATCGACCGACTCACTCGTTCTCGTGCTAAGCCCGAACCGCTTCTACCATGCCATCCCTGGATCTGGTCTTCAGAAATAATTATTGATTCGGTCAAAAAGCGATACAATTTGTAACCAATTTCGCATATAAAGGAGAACGACAATGGCGGATCCAATAACTTACTTCTTACAGCGTGTCGAGGGTACGGTCGACCTGACCTTGACGAGCGAAAGATTTATCGCCAAAACAAAGGGCTCTGGGCTGCTCGACAAACCGCGTGTTACCGATATTTCGCTCGGCGATCTCAAGAATTTTTGCCTGGTCAAAACGATCGGCGTTCAAAATCTTGTCGGCCCCGGCTCTGACGGCGACCTCACCTTTGACTCCGAATTTATTTTTTCATTTTTAGAGTCAGGCAAGCTTAAGAATAAGCGTGTTTTCGTAAACAGTCGGGATCCGCGCTTTCAGGCGGTGCTGCAAGGGCTTACCCAATTGTGTCCCGGAGCAAGCCTGCTGCATCTCGATCCAGCCGAGGCACAAAAACAGATGGGCGCCGTGTCTTCGTCCAAAGTGCTTATAGTCC
>JBDTZO010000142.1:0-5903 GCA_040005135.1 Acidobacteriota bacterium
TGCGTGATCTCGGATAGCGGATTGGTCTGGTCCATGAACTGCGACAGCTGCGACGAGCCAAAGAACTCGCGGACCGCGGCCGTGACAGGCTTGGCATTGACGAGGTCTCGGGGCATCGTAGTGAACATGTCCTGTTGAATGGACATCTTCTCTTTTATCGCTCGCTCCATACGTTCGAGGCCAATGCGAAACTGATTTTCGAGCAGCTCGCCGACGGCACGGACGCGGCGGTTTCCGAGGTGATCGATGTCGTCCTGGCCGTAATTTTCGCTGTCCTTCTTCATACGGAGAAGGTAGTTAACGACCTCAATGAAATCGCCGGCCTTGAGAAGCGGATCGGTAATATCTTCGCGTTCGGGGCGGCCCATTTTAATGTTGAATTTCAGGCGGCCGACCCGCGACAGGTCAAAGCGCCGTGCGTCGAAGAACATTCCTTCGAGCAACCGATACGCCGTCGGCACCGTCGGAGGATCGCCCGGACGCATTTTGCGGTAGATCTCAAGCAGCGCGTCGACTGGCTTTGAAATAGCATCCTTTCTCAAAGTCTGAGCTATGATCTCGCCGATCACGTCTCGTTTGGGGAAAAATACGTCAAAGCTCTCTACGCCTTCTTCGACGATCTGCTGCAATTTAGCCGGAGTGATCTCGGTATTAGATTCAATGATCACTTCACCGGTCTCGGTGTTTACGACATCATCAAGGGCGAACGCAGCCTCGAAGTCGGCTGTGGCCACCTCGACCTTATCCTTGCCCATTCGGCGAAGGTCAGCGAGGGCCGATTTTGTGACCTTCTTACCTACCCGCGTGACTTCTTCTTTCTTATCCTTAATATCCTCTTCGGCACGCATACCGACGAGGTGAGTGTCGCCTTCGGGCGGCACCGCAAGGTAAACCTTACCTTTTTCCATTACGACCTTGTCAGTCACATAGAACAGGCGAAGAATACTCGAATTCGGATATTCCGCATTCTTGACGACTTCTTCGAGAATGCTGTCGGACACCGTCTTCATATCGATCTGCGGGTTCAGCCACAGGCCTAGCGCACGCAGGAAGATGGTCGCGATGATCTTTCGCTTACCGAGTCGAGCGTGGAGAATTCCCTTCTGATCGTATTCGAACTCGACCCACGAACCGCGGTACGGGATGATCTTGGCAAGATATTCGTCACGGTCGCCCTTGAAAAATACGCCCGGCGAGCGGTGAAGCTGCGAGACTATAACACGCTCAGTTCCGTTAATGATGAACGTGCCGTTGTCGGTCATCAGCGGTATCTCGCCGAAGAAAACGTCTTCTTCCTTAATATCGCGGATGGTCGACGTGCCCGTTTCCGGGTCCTTGTCATATACCGTCAGGCGGATCTTGACCTTGAGAGGAACGCTGAACGACATGCCGCGTTCCTGGCATTCCTGCTGGTCATGCTTGTGCTTGAGGCCGACCGGCTCACCGCAGTTGTTGCATAGGTTCGGGCGGACAGCATTAAACGTGCCGCAATTTGTGCAGAGAACCTCGGCGGGGTTGAAAGGATCGACCTTGATCTTGGCACTGCAATTTTTACAGTTGGCACGCAGATGCTCGAGCCCCTCGAGATTTCCGCACTTGCACTGCCAGTTTCCGATCTGATATTCGACGTACTCGAGAGTCGCGGTCTCGCGAAAGTCCGAAACCGGAAATATCGACGCGAACACCGACTGGAGCCCGATATAATCGCGCTCCTCAGGGATCAGGTCCATCTGGAGAAAGCGGTTATAGGACTCACGCTGGACTTCGATCAAGTTCGGTATCTGCGCCGTTGTATAGATCTTTGAAAAATCAACGCGTTCCGGCGACTGGCTCGTTCGTCGTCCGAGTCCGTTGGAGCTGCTTTGTAGCGGATTATTGATCATATTAATATTTGCGGGCTATCAAAAAAGCTGTTGATTTTTGGAAAAGTTGCTGATACGATGACCTAGCAAATCTCTCTCCCAAAAACTCCCGCGAAAAGACGGCAAATGCGGCCTAGGGCAAACTCTTCCCTGACCGCTTGTTTAGCAGCTTTTCGCTGTTATAAGATTTTTCCGAGAGTGCCTAAACGGGACACTAACTCTCCAATTACTTGCGGCACATGCCGCTCTAGAACCAACGAAAGTCATTGATACCAACGACTTCCGCTCCGACTTAAGACCACTCGCACGACAAGCGAAATTTTTCGATGACCGAGAATGTCCTAGTTTAACACCAAATACCTGGCAAATCAAAGAACGGAGCGGCCGCGTTCGAGCCGCTCCGTTCATTTGAGATGACTATTTGATCTCTACAGATGCACCGGCTTCTGTCAATTTCGTTTTGAGCTCTTCGGCTTCTGCCTTCGAAACGCCTTCCTTCAGCGCCTTCGGGGCTCCGTCGACAAGGTCCTTGGCTTCCTTGAGGCCCAGGCCCGAGACTACTTCGCGAACGACCTTGATGACAGCGATCTTGTTGCCGCCGGCAGCCGTCAGGATAACGTCAAACGAATCCTTTTCTTCTTCGGCAGGGGCAGCATCGCCGCCCGGCGCGGCCATCATCATCGGTGCTGCAGCGGCAGCAGCGGACACGCCAAAGACTTCTTCAAGTTCCTTTACCAATTCCGACGCTTCGAGAAGCGATACACCTTTCAAATATTCGACTACATCTGCTTTTGTAATTGCCATGACTTTTTCTATTCCTCCAAAGGGGTTCTATATTGTTAATTTACCGCGATCCGAAAACCGCGTTGTGTGTCAGCCGCGAGAACCCACGGGACGCCTCGGAACGGGTTGCATCACCTTTCCGGATTGTCCGACGCCATGAGACCCTGACAAATCTCACAACTCGTTTTCCTTGAGTACGGCCATTCGGGCCTTTGCCCTGCTTCAAAATCCGATCATTCGATACGAACGATCAAAAACTCGCTAATCCGTCTTTTCTTCAGCAGCGGGCTCAGCTTCAGCGACGGCCGGCTCTTCAGCTGCAGGAGCGGCTTCCGCTTCCGCTGAAGTCTCGGCGCCAGGAGCATCGGTCTCGGCTGCCGGTGCAGCTTCGATTTCCGCTGCCGGCGGAGCCTCGGCCTCAGTTGCTGTTTCGGCCGCAGGCGCAGCCTCGATCTCCGCTGCCGGAGCAGTTTCGGTTTCAGGTGCAGCTTCAACCGCCGGAGCCGCCTCAGCGGCAGGCGCGGCTTCGACCACAGTCGGAGTTTCCGTTGCTGGTGCAGCTTCCGCCGCGGGTGCAGCGTCACTCTCTTTCTGTTCGCCGATCTGTTTAATTACGATCGCCAGGTCACGCGGCACTGCGTTGATGACGGTGACGATGCGTTGCGCCTGAGCGTTAATAACGAACAGCAACTTCGAAATGAGCTCCTCTTTCGAGGGGAGGCTCGCGATCGTCGTAAGCTGTGCGAGATTGACGAGCTTGCCGTCAACTACACCTGTCTTAAAGGTGTAGACGTCAGCATTGTCCTTCATGAACTTCGAGATCGCCTTTGAAAGCACCACAGGGTCACTGTCCGTCCATGCGATCGCCGTCACACCTTTGAGGTGGTCGGTCGTGTCTTCGAACGGAGTTCCTTTGACCGCAATCCGCGCCAAGGTATTTTTTACTACCTGATATTTAGCACCCGCCTCACGCAGGCTTTTACGAAATTCCTGATCCTTGGTGACAGTTAGCTTTGAAAAGCTGACGACCATTGCTGACGTGGAATTCTGCAGCGACTCGGTGAGGGCGGTGAGATCTTTTTGTTTTGTTTCTCTGGTTTTCATTTCTTTATTCGCTCCTCACTTAAACGTACGCGAGCTCATCGAGCAAAACGCCCGGGCTCATCGTCGCAGCCAGATTGATCTTTTTCAGATAACGACCTTTAGCCGTGGTCGGCTTGGCTTTCATCACCGCACCGATCAAAACCTTGGTATTTTCCGCAAGCTTAGCGTCGTCAAACGACACTTTACCAACCGGAGAGTGAATTACGCCCGTCTTATCAACGCGGTATTCGACCTTTCCGGCCTTGGTCTCCTCAATGGCCGTCTTGACGTCCATCGTGACCGTTCCAGTTTTGGGATTAGGCATCAGACCTCGAGGACCGAGTATCTTTCCTAGCTGGCCAACCTTGCCCATCATGTCGGGCGTCGCAATAAGTGCGTCGAAATCCAGCCATCCGCCCTTGATCTTGTCAAGGATGTCGTCGCCGCCAGCCATATCAGCCCCGGCTTCCTCGGCTTCGCGGATCTTATCGCCCTGCGCGATGACGACGATCTTTTTGGCTGCTCCACCCAAGCCGTGCGGCAGAACGATCGTCCCACGTACGAGTTGGTCCGCCTTTCGGGGATCAACGCCCAGCCACATCGTCAGTTCGACGGTCTCGTCAAACTTCGCAAATGCGATCTCTTTCAATTTCGCGACCGCTTCTTCAAGCGTGTGCTTTTTATGCAGCTCAACTTTTTCGAGAGCCGCAAGGTATTTCTTGCCTCGTTTCATTTTACCTCCAGGTATTAGCGAACGCGTGAGCATTCTCCCTTTAAGCCGTCCTTTTGGGGCGTCTAATTTTTCTAAGCTATCGTCAAGCCCATCGATTTCGCCGTTCCCTCGATCGTCTTGACTGCAGACTCGAGATTCGACGTGTTGAGATCGACCATTTTCTTTTTAGCGATCTCTTCGATCTGGGCTTTAGTGATCGTACCGATCTTTTCGCGGTTCGGTTTGCCCGAGCCCTTTGCAATTCCCGATGCCTTTCTCAACAGATCGGCGGCAGGCGGCGTCTTGGTCTCGAACGTGAACGAACGATCCGCAAATACCGTAATAACGACCGGAATTTTCATATCCGGATCGTCGTTTTGCGTTCGGGCGTTAAACGCCTTGCAAAACTCCATTATGTTCACACCGTGCTGGCCAAGCGCCGGACCGATCGGCGGCGCTGGATTCGCCTTGCCGGCGGGAATCTGCAACTTGATATAACCTGTGATCTTCTTTGCCATAACTCTTTCGATTAACGATCCGCGGTTTTAGCCGCGGAATGTCCTCGTTTATTCTTCTTCTGCAAAAGTAACTTTTTCTACTTCTAAAAAACTCAATTCGTACGGCGTTGACCGGCCGAATATCGTGATCGAAACCTTGAGCGTCGACTTGTCCTCGTTTATCTCCTCTACCTTACCTGTAAAGCTTGCGAAGGGACCGGACTTGATACGAACAACCTCACCGACCTCGTACGAAAACTTCGGCTTGGGCTTCTCGGTCGCGACTTCGATGTTGTGAACGATCTGGTCGACCTCGGCCTGCGTCAACGGTGTCGGTGCCTTGCCGCCCAAAAATCCCGTGACCTTAGGCGTCGCCTTTATAACGTGAAAAACGTTATCAGGTATCTTGCCCTTTTCATCACATTCGATCTCTACAAGAACATATCCCGGATAGAACATTCGTTCGGAGACATACTCTTTATTGCCGCGCATTTCGACGACCTTTTCTTTCGGGAGCAGAACCGAAGTGATCAGTTCGTCGAGCTGCATATCACGAATACGCGCATACAGGCTCTCGACAACCTTATTCTCATGCCCCGAATATGTGTGGATAAAATACCACTGCTTCATCTCAAATATCCTTAAATGCCGACGATCTTATTGATCAACCAAGTGAGTCCATCCAAGATGTACACCCATGCGTGATCAACAAGAAAGAGATAGGCGGCGAAAAACAATACGCTCACGATCACGATTATTGTCGTGTTTTTGACCTCATCGGAAGAGGGAAACGTCGTCTTATCCATTTCCGCGCGAGTATGCTTAATAAACTCGCCGATCCCTTCTTTATGTTTCGCTTCGATCGGAGCAACAGCTTCTGACACCTTATTTATCTCCTAATAAAAATTCAATGGCAGGGGTACCAGGACTCGAACCCGGACCTAAGGTTTTGGAGACCTCCATGCT
>JBDTZO010000180.1:0-19868 GCA_040005135.1 Acidobacteriota bacterium
CGCACTGCCACGTAGACCACGTTTTCGGGCTCGATGACATTCGCCCGCTTAATTTTCGTTACGGAGCGATGGGCGTCTATGCTAACGATGTTGCGTGGACCGACCTGCGGCGGATTTTTAAGTATATTTTCGAGCCGTCGCATTTCGGCGGCGGGCTGCCGCAGCTGATACCGCACACGGTCGTGCCAGATTCGCCATTTTGCATCGGCGAGGACCTCGAGATCACGCCGCTCGAGGTCATTCACGGCAAGCTGCCGGTCATCGCCTATCGGTTCAATGATTTTGCGTACGCGACCGACCTCAAGGTGATACCGCCCGCGTCGATGGACGGCCTTCGGGATCTCGACGCGCTCGTCCTCGACTGCGTCCGCATCAAGCCTCACTCGACACATCTCTGTCTCGAAGAAGCTCTCGCGATCATCGAAGACCTCAAGCCCAAACGAGCCTTTCTCACGCACCTAAATCACGACATCCTGCACGCACGCGATACCCAACTTCTGCCCGACAACGTCCGTTTCGGCTACGACACCCTCGTCGTCGAATGAGCTCCCGCTCGCGGACCTTCTCAACCGAAAGCGGAACAGCGATTTAACGAATTCCTGAGAACTGGGCTATCTTTTACCTATGCTCTACGTTTCGCAAATATTGGGCCGCCCTGTCTTCGACACGCGGAACGAACCGATCGCCGTGATCAACGACATCGTCGTCCGATATGGCCGCGAAGAGCATCCGCCTGTCATCGGACTCGTCGCGCGGTACCGGCGGCGAAACTTTTTCATGCCGCGGCGCGATATTGCGGATCTCGGTCTGCAGGGCGCCAAAATGAGATCCGCGACCCTTGACCTGAGCCCGTTTGTGAGGCGTGACGGCGAGGTACTGCTCGGAAAGGATGTGCTCGACAACCAATTGATCGACGTTGACGGCAAACGGGTCGTCCGCGTCAATGACGTACAGCTGATCGAGGTCGGCCATTTCTGGCGTGTTACGGGTGCGGACGTGAGCCTCAAGGGCTTTATTCGCCGGCTGATGCCGAAAGGATTTTACGGCAGTGCTCAGACGGTCGAGGTCATCGACTGGGCGGACGTCGGATATCTAGCGACCGACACGACGACGGTGACGGTGCAGCTGAAATCGTCCAAGGACAAACTGTCGCGGCTACATCCGGTCGAGATCGCTCAGCTTGCCGAAACTCTTTCGCCGATCCATCGCACAGAGGTTGTCGAGAGTCTCGACGACGAGATCGCGGCCGACACGCTCGAGGAGATGTCGACCGAGACGCAGGCGCAGATCCTCGAGGGTCTCGACGGTGAGCGCGCCGCGGACATCCTTGAGGAAATGTCACCGGACGACGCAGTCGACGTGCTCGGCGAGCTTTCGAATGAAAAGGCCAAGGAGCTTTTCAACCTGATGGACGACGACGAAAAAGCCGACGTCGCCGAGCTGATGAATTTCGAGCACGACACGGCCGGCGGGCTGATGACGACCGAATTCATGGTCTTTCCAAAAGACCTGACCGTCGGCGAAACGATATCACGGCTGCGTGAAATGGCTGAGACGCCGAACATGATCTATTACCTCTACGTGGTCGAGGAAGAGGGCTCGTGGAAGCTCTCGGGGCTGATCAGCCTGCGCAGCCTGATCCTGGCCGACCCGACCTTCAAGCTCGCCGACGCGATGCGCAGCGAGTTTCGTTACGCGCATCCGCAGGATTCGGCTGAGGACGTCGCGCAGATCATCTCGGAATATAACCTTCTCGCACTTCCGGTCGTAGATGATGAGGGCGACATTGCCGGGATCGTCACGGTCGACGACGCGATGGAGATACTGCTTCCGAAAAGTCTGCAGCGCCGTCTGCCGCGGCTTTTCGGCTAGTCGACGGCTTGATAAATGCTATGTTTTGGGAACATAATTTCTTTCGCTTTCAATTCCGATCACCAAACTTCAGGAGTCATTGCCGTGCACAACATGCGTCCGCATTTCCTTGTTATTAGTGTCATTTTATTTGCCGTTTCGATCGGCGCCGGCCAGGCGGTCGTGCCGACGCCGTCGGCATCGCCGACGCCCGCGTCCGTTGGTTCGCCGACGCCTACTCCGTCGCCCTCGCCCACTCCGGACCCGTTGGGCTCCGGTCTTTTTACAGGCCTTAAATTTCGCTCGATCGGCCCGGCGGTCACATCGGGGCGTATCAATGCCTTTGCGGTGGACCCGAACGACCGTGCGAAATATTACGCGGCTGCCGCGTCTGGCGGCGTTTGGAAGACGGTGAACGGAGGCACTACGTGGACGCCGGTATTCGACAACGAAGGGTCGTACTCGATCGGCGCGATCGTCATTGACCCGAAAAACACGTCGATCGTATGGGTCGGCACCGGCGAACATAACAGTCAGAGAAGTGTCGGTTATGGCGACGGCGTCTATCGCTCGGACGACGGCGGAAAAAGCTGGAAGAACATGGGGCTCAAGACGTCCGAACACATCGGCAAGATCGCGATCGATCCGCGCGACAGCAATGTCGTGTTTGTCGCTGCCCAAGGCCCGCTTTGGTCCGCCGGCGGCGAACGCGGGCTTTATAAGACGACCGACGGCGGCAAAACCTGGAAAGCCGTAATTACGATCGGCGAAAATACGGGCGTCACCGATGTGGTCATCGATCCGGCGGATCCGGACACGATGTATGCTGCGTCGTGGCAGCGTCGGCGGCATTTTTATACGCTGATCAACGGCGGCCCCGAAAGCGCACTTTACAAATCTACCGATGGTGGCAACACGTGGTTTAAGCTTCGTTCGGGCATACCGCCAGGCGATCTTGGACGCATCGGACTTGCGGTCTCGCCAGTAAACACGAACGTGGTGTATGCGACGATCGAAGCGAGCGGAAACCTAAGCGGTATATTTCGTTCGAATGACCGCGGAGCAACGTGGGAGCGCACGAGTCCCACGATCGCTCAAGGTATGTACTACGGCCAGATCGCGGCGGATCCCAAAAACGTGGACCGCATCTATATTCCAAACGTCATCTTTCAGGTCTCGGACGACGCCGGCCGAACGCAGAGGCCGCTCGGCGAGCGGTTAAAGCATGTCGATAACCACGCCATCTGGGTCGATCCGAACAATACCGACTACATTCTCGTCGGGTGTGACGGCGGCATTTACGAGAGCCTCGATCGCGGTGTCAATTGGAATTTCAAGTCAAATCTGCCGATCGCCCAATTCTACGACGTCGTGGTCGACAACAACCTGCCGTTTTATAACGTTTACGGCGGAACTCAGGACAATAATTCGCTCGGCGGCCCGGCCCGCACGCGAAATACCAGCGGGATCCTTAATTCCGATTGGTATGCGACGAATGGCGGTGACGGTTTTCACTCGCAGGTCGATCCGACCGACTCGAATATTGTTTACGCGGCGAGCCAGAACGGCGGCATCGTTCGGTTCGATAAGCGAACCGGCGATCGTGTCGGCATCGAACCGATCGAGGGGAAAGGCGTCGAATCACAGCGTTACAATTGGGACACGCCCTTTCTCATTAGCCCGCATTCGAACACGCGCCTTTATTTCGCGGGTCATAAGCTTTACAAGAGCGACAACCGCGGCGACGACTGGAAGGTGATCAGTGGCGACCTCTCTCGCGGCCTCGACCGCAACGCCCTGCCCGTTATGGGCAAGATCTGGGGGCCGGACGCGATCGAAAAGAACGTGTCGACCGCCCTTTACGGCAATGCGTCGGCACTCTCGGAATCGCCGAAAAAACAAGGTTTGATCTACGTCGGAACCGACGATGGACTGATCCAGGTAACCGAAAACGATGGCCAGACTTGGCGAAAGATCGACAAAGTGCCGGGCGCACCCGAGATGGCATACGTCCATCGCGTCCTGGCGTCGCAGCACGACGCGGGCACGGTGTATGCCATTTACAACAACCATCAGAACGGCGACTTCAAACCATACCTGATGAAAAGCACCGACACCGGCAAAACATGGGTCTCGATAAAGGGAAACCTGCCCGAACGAGGTTCGCTTTACGCGATCGCAGAGGACCATGTCGACCCGAACCTGCTGTTCGTCGGAACTGAGTTTGGCGTTTTCTTTACGCTCGACGGCGGAGCAAAATGGGTGCAGCTCAAGGGCGGACTGCCGACGATCGCCGTTCGCGACATCGCGATCCAGCGGACGGAAAACGACCTTGTAGTGGCGACATTCGGGCGCGGTATCTACGTGCTCGATGATTACTCGGCGCTTCGCGGAGCCCGCAAGGACTCGCTCGATCAGAGCTCAAAGCTGTTTCCCGTAAAGGATGCGCTGATGTACATCCGCTCGAACACCTCGTTCTCGAGTTCGCAGGGAGCGTCATTCTATACGGCCCCGAATCCCGCGTACGGAGCCACGTTCGCCTATTACCTCAAGGACGCTCCAAAGACGCTTAAACAAAAGCGGCAGGAAGCAGAACGTGACGCGGAAAAGAAAAAGCAGCCGTTTCACTATCCTTCGATCGAAGAACTGAGGACCGAGTCAGAGGAAGAGTCGCCGACCGTGATCTTCACGATCATGGACTCGGAGGGCGGCATCGTGCGCCGGATCAATGTTCCGGCGGCAAAGGGAATATCGAGGGCTGTTTGGGACCTTCGGTACAGCCCGCCGTCGATACCGGCGACACCGCCAAGTGCTCCGGCCGGGTTTACGCTTCCTGAAGGCGTAACTCTGGGGCCGCAGGGCCCGCTGGTAATGCCGGGCAAATATACGGTCACAATGGCGATGCGCGTTAACGGTGTTGTTTCGCCGCTTGCGGGATCCCAGAGTTTCAACGTAACCGTCGAGGGCAAGGAAACGATGACCGACGCCGAGAGAGCAGCCCTTTCCGAATTTCAGCGTAAAGTGGCGTCGCTTCAGCGAGCGGTTGGTGGTGCATCCGACGCCGCGAGCGCGGCGAAAACACGGATATCGCTGCTCAAGCGATCTGCTCAGGAGGCTCCGACTGAAAATGCAAAGCTGATCGCTCAAGCCGAATCGTATAATCGTGAGATCGAATTTTTGATAAACGAGCTACGAGGCGGGCGTGAAAACTCGGACATTCCGCCGCCGTCGATCAGCTCGCGCGTCGGGACCGTTTCCGGCACGATTCGCCTGTCCACAGTGCGGCCGACTCAAACACAGCTTGATCAGTATCAGCTGGCAAGTGATGAGTTCGCACCGGTGTTAATAAGGCTTCGGACGTTGATCGAGGTCGAGCTTCCGGCATTTGAGAAGGCCCTCGAAGCCGCGGGAGCGCCCCTCACGCCGGGCCGTTTGCCGCAATAAGGCTGGATCCGCGGACTTCCGCAAATTATGTACAAGCAGCGATACAGTTGTTACGATCTTAATTTGAGTGATGGGGAAAGTGGGGGCAATAAACCTATGAGAACAGCAACGGTCATATTAATTTTGTTTTTTGTTTTCGTGAGTGCCGCAAGCGGTCAAAAGGCACCGATCGGTTCGCCCATCGAAAACTTCACATTGCAGGATGTCGATGGAAAGGCTCGCTCACTAACGGACCTGATGGGTGCGAATGGGGCCGTGATGATATTCCTTTCGACTCAATGTCCGGTGGTCAGGGGCTACAACGAACGGATCGCCAAGATCGCGGCCGATTATAAGTCGAAAGGCATCAACTTCGTCGGTATCTACTCGAATTCGACCGAACCACTGGAAATGGTGCGCAAACACGCCGCCGAGCATTACACATTTCCGGTGCTGATCGATAAAGGCAACCGTCTCGCCGATCGGCTCGGGGCCAATGTTACGCCAGAGGTTTATTACGTCGATGCTAAGAGCGTTCTGCTTTATCACGGGGCGATCGACAACGACCGCTCGGGCAAGAATCCGACGGAGCAATATTTGCAAACGGCCTTTGACGCGTCGCTGTCGGGCAAGCGGATCGAGCGTACTTCGGCAAATGCTTTCGGATGCAGTATCCGACGGGTTGGTGAATAGATGTTGAATCCTCTTTCGCGATACATTTTGAAGTTCGGGTCGGCGGTGGCGTTGTCGTGCGTTCTTTTGTCATTGACCGCTTCCGCGCAGATCACTGCATCGGGGGCTTCTCCGTCCGCGAAACGGGTCATTCAAATAGACAACAAAGGACTCGAATCTTTACTAAAACCCAAGGGCCGGCCGCTTTTGGTAAATTTTTGGGCGACGTGGTGCGACCCGTGTCGCGAAGAATTTCCCGAACTCGTTAAGCTCGATGCGGCCTTTCGCGGCAAGGTCGACGTTGTCACAGTTTCGCTCGACGACCTTGCGGATATTAACGGCGACGTCCCAAAATTTCTGGCTGCAATGAAGGCAGATATGCCGGCGTATCTGCTCAAAACTCCGGACGAGTCAGCAGCGATCAGGATCGTGTCTAAGGATTGGGCTGGCAACCTGCCGCTGACCGTTTTCCTTGACGCATCCGGAAACGTTGCGTATCAGCATAACGGCAAGATCCGTTTCGATACCGTCAAAGAAAATATCGACCGCGTCCTCGGAACCGGCCCATCGGGGACGGGCACGTTTGAAACGATCGATTTCATAAAGATAAAGGACGGACGGCGTGACGATGCCCGCTATTATTATGAGAACAACTGGCGATTTTTTCGCGACGCGGCTGTAAAGCGAGGCGTCGTCGACTCGTATGAGTACATCGACGCCACGTCCGAAAAAGATGCGGCCTTCGACATCATTCTGATCACCCGTTACCGAGGCGAGGAACAGTTTAGGAATAGCGAAAAAGGCTTTGAGCCCATTATCAAGGAGCTGACCCCGAACGGCCCATTTCTTCGCGGAACGTCAAAGCCTGATGACTTTAGGCAAGTGGTATCTACATACACGGGAAAGGCGATTTTCTCAGGGGGAAAATAAGAAAGTTGATGACAATTCGAGCGAAACTTACGCAAGGCCTTCGGATAGATTCGAGGGCCTTTACAAATGCCGTTAAATCGACATCGATCGGCAAACGGAATAGAATGTCAGTTTCATTTTCCACGAGTGAACCAAACTGAGATGAACGAATCAAGAATAACTCCCGACGTAGTCGCAAACCACGGGCTTTCCCCGACAGAATACGAAGAGATAGTCGACCTTCTGGGCCGTGAACCCAATTTTACTGAGTTGGGGATATTCAGCGTGATGTGGTCTGAGCACTGCTCTTACAAATCGTCTCGAGTCCACCTTAAGCGGCTTCCCGTGACCGGGCCACGAGTGATAGTTCCGCCGGGCGAGAATGCCGGCGTGGTCGATATCGGCGACGATTGGTGCATCGCATTCAAGGTCGAATCTCACAATCACCCAAGCTTTATCGAACCGTTCCAAGGTGCCGCGACCGGCGTCGGCGGCATTCTGCGGGATGTCTTCACGATGGGTGCCCGCCCGGTCGCCGCGATGAACAGCCTTCGGTTCGGGCCGCTCGATGACCCGAAGAATGGCAAACGCAATCGTTCTATCCTCAAAGGTTGTGTCGAGGGAATCGGCCATTACGGCAATTGCTTCGGTGTGCCGACCGTTGGCGGTGAAGTCGTGTTTGACGAGTCCTACAGTCTTAATCCGCTGGTCAACGCCTTTGCTCTCGGCGTTGTCCGAAAGGATCAAATATTTTTTGGCAAGGCTGAGGGCATCGGTAATCCAGTTCTGTACGCAGGGGCGAAAACGGGGCGCGACGGCATTCACGGTGCGACCATGGCATCGGCTGAGTTTGACGAGGAGGCTCTCGAAAAACGGCCGACGGTGCAGGTTGGCGATCCGTTCTTAGAAAAGCTCCTGCTCGAGGCGTGTCTCGAAGCAATGCGAAGCGGGGCGATCGAGGGCATTCAGGATATGGGTGCCGCGGGCCTGACCTCATCGTCGGTCGAGATGGCCGCGCGGGCAGGAAATGGACTCGAGATCGATCTCACGCTGGTCCCGCAACGGGAAACCGGAATGACAGCCTACGAAATGCTGCTGTCGGAATCGCAGGAGCGAATGCTGATCGTCGCGCGAAAGGGACGCGAAAAACAGGTCGTCGAGATCTTTAATAAATGGGACCTCGACGCGGTCGTCATCGGCAAAGTGGTCGAAGGCGACCGAATCAGGATCGTCCACAATGGTGAGCTTAAAGCGGACCTTCCGGTCCTTGCACTAACCGACGAGGCCCCGAAATATTCACGTCCAATGGCTGCGCCGCAATTTCGTGATCAGCCGGAAACGCAACCATCCGTTACAGCCGCAGGACTCGGCGGCCTGGATATGCGAGAGGCTTTGATCAGACTGCTCTCATCTCCTAATATTTGTTCGAAACGCTGGGTTTACGAGCAGTATGATTCGATGGTCCGCACGAACACCGTCATCGGTCCCGGAGCCGATGCGGCTGTAATACGGATCAAAGAAACGCGCCGCGCGATCGCCATGTGCCTCGACGGAAGCGGCAAGTTCACCGCTATCGATCCTCGCGAAGGTGCACGCCTCGCGGTCGCCGAGGCAGCCCGGAACGTTGTATGCGTAGGTGCAAAGCCGATCGCGGTCACAAATTGCCTTAATTTCGCATCGCCCGAGCGCCCCGAGGTGATGTGGAGCTTCTCTGAGGTTATCGATGGTATCACCGAGGCCTGCAACGCCTTTGAAACGCCGATCGTTTCCGGAAATGTATCTTTCTACAACGAGACCGACGGCACGGGCATTCTACCGACACCCACGATCGGGATGGTCGGCCTCATTGAGGACACTCGAAAGATAATTACCCACGGTTTTAAGTCTGAGGGCGATCTGGTCGCCATTTTGGGGGTGACCAGGGACGATCTTGCCGCCGGCGAATTTGCCCAGTCGATCGCCGGACTCTCGACCGCCGAGATCGTCAACAACGGCCAAATGCCAAGAGTGGACCTCGACCTCGAACTTCAGGTACAAAATGTGGTGCTTAAGCTCGCGGACGAGTTGATCGTACGTTCCGCACACGATTGCTCAGACGGCGGCCTCGCCGTGGCGCTCGCAGAATGCTGCTTCGGGTCGCTTGGCCGTGAGCCGATCGGAGCGACGGTCGATCTCGCGGATATCGGGCTCGCTACAGAATCAATTTTGTTCGGCGAAACGCCTTCGCGGATCATTATTAGCTTTTCGCCGGAGAACCTCTACCGCTTCGAGGCCATCGCGGGCGGCTGTCCATTTGCGATCGCGGGTAAGGTCGGCGGCGGAGCTCTTAAAATAAGCATTGAGGGCGTCCCGGCCGTCGAAGCAAGCGTTGCTGAGCTCGCGGAGGCTTGGGCGGAGTCGCTAAGTTCCAATTTAGGGTAGGTCATGATGATGCATAGGACTTCGGATCGAAAATAACGTATGCCGGCAGGGATCTACATACACGTTCCATTCTGCAGATCACGTTGTTCGTATTGCGACTTTGCGACGGATGTTTACCGTGATTCAGCGGCTGTAGAGAGATATGTCGAGGCTCTGTGCCGCGAGATCGGTGCGTTTGAGACAGTAGAGAGCGAGGCCGACACGCTATACTTCGGCGGTGGAACCCCGTCGCTGCTCACGTCGCGGCAGCTGCAGCGATTAATAGAGATGGTGCGCTCGAAATTCTCGCTCTCCGCCCACTCCGAGATCACGCTGGAAATGAACCCGGCAACGGTGACGGCGGACAGCTTGGATGGATATCGGTCGCTCGGGGTAAATCGGGCAAGCTTTGGCGTCCAGACCTTTAACGATCGTCATCTTAAACTTTTGGCCCGCGGACATGATGCGGACGACGCCCGAAATACGTATCGAATGCTCCGCTCCGCAGGATACGAAAACATCAGCCTCGATCTAATTGCCGGGCTGCCGGGTCAATCGTTTGCCGATTGGGAGCGCAACCTCGATGAGGCGCTAGGACTCGCTCCCGAACATCTGTCACTTTATCTGCTTGAGATCCACGAGGGCACTCCGCTTGCCGAACAGGTGCGAAGTGGCCGCCGTCCGGTCCCGGATCCGGAGCTTGCCGCCGATATGTATGAGCACATGATCGACAAACTCGCCGCCGCGGGATATGAGCAGTATGAAATATCCAATTTTGCCAAACCGGGTTTTGCCTCAAAACACAATTCGAAATATTGGACACTCGATCCAGTTTATGGCTTTGGCGTTTCCGCACATTCGTTTGACGGAAAAATGCGTTACGCAAACGAGCGGGACACAGCAAGTTATGTCCGGATGATAAGCGCCGGCGAAAATGCGGAATCGATGAGAGAGACGGTCGATGTCGCGTCGGAGTTCGTTTTTCTCGGTTTGAGGCTGACTCGCGGAATTTCGCTGGCCGGCTACAGCGATCGTTTCGGCTCCGAGCTCATCGGAAAGTTTGCGGCAGGGATATCGGAGCTCGAAAACGATCAATTGATCAGTTTACAGGAGGGACAAATGCAGTTGACGCGTAAAGGCATGCTTTATTCGAACCAGGTCTTTGCCGAATTTGTTTAACGGCCGCGCGAGTTTAATTATCGAGCTATTCGATGGGAATGACCTTGAGTTGAGTCCGCGCTTCCCAGATCTCTGGGAAAAATCGCTTTGTCAGGGTTGTCATCAGATATCCGACACCTTCGGAGCCGCCGGTACCGGGTTTCATTCCCAACATCCGTTCGACCATCAAAACGTGATGATATCGCCAGAGCGCGATGTTTTCGTCGTGATCGATAAGCAGGTCCTGCATTGTGAATAGATCACCGAACTTTTCGGGATGAGTAAGGATCTCAACTATCGAATTAACTTTATCGTCATGATCAGAAACCGAAAAACCACTTTCGCCCAGCAGGGCCCAAAAAGCATCGGCGATACTTGGAGCGGCAAAGCGGGCCTGCAGACGGGCATATGCAAACTCATCATGGGCAAAGCTTTGCAGTATCCGCTCGTCCTTGGCACCGGACACGAATTCGAGTTCTCGAAACTGCATCGACTGGAACCCACTTGCGGGGTTCAATTTGTCCCGAAATTCGAGGAAACCGATCTGTGCCATCGATTCCAGTACATGGATCTGGCCGACCATCACTTTTTCGATAGCGGTCACCGCACGAAGACTATGATTCACCCGGAAAGGCCGTCCTTCGCCCAACCAGCCAACGGTGGCATCCACTTCATGCAGTAACTGCTTGAACCATAGTTCGTATGTTTGGTGGATGATTATGAAGAGAAGTTCGTCGTGGCTGGTCGGTTCGGACAAGGTTTCCTGCAAACTGATCAGTTCGCGAACCTTAAGATATTTGTTGTACGACAGCGGCGCTTGTTTTCCGTATTCTGACGACATATTTGATCCTGCGACGACTCTATAACCGCACTTTTATCATCGTTTATGCGTGAATTGAAGTCAATTTTGGGGGTATTATCGAAAAACCTCAAGAAATGTCTTGACAGTATCGGTGGTTTTGGTTAAATTTCCTCTCGTCAATCGAAAACACACACATAGCCGCTAGCCAACAAATCTTGTAGTTTAAGATTTATTTTGTTTCGAAATGAATGTTTACGCTGAGGATTTACGTTATCCGTTTAGCCCCCGGCCAGGCCAGTCGTGAAAGTGAACTTCGATATCTGTGCCTAAGTGATTTCCACCGCTGATAGGCAGTAAAAAATGCATCTTTGAAGTACTTAGGAGGATTTAGAAATGATGTCTAAAACAATTGGCAAGGTCAAATGGTTTAATAATGCCAAAGGGTATGGATTTATTGAGCAGCCCGGCGAACAGGATATTTTTGTCCACTACAGCGCCATCTCTGGCGACGGATACAAGACTTTGATCCAAGGCCAGGAAGTGGAATTCGAAGTGACCAACGGCCCAAAAGGACCCCAGGCCGAAAACGTAGCTAAGGTCGCGTGAGAAATTCAGACGATCGTTGAGACGCAAAGCTGGGCCTGACGGCCCGCTTTTATTTTGTCAGATCAGCTCTTCGCCCTTTGCTTTAAGCGATCTCCGCCAGAGTTCGCGATATGACGTGAATCTCGAAACAAGCGTATTGAAATAATATCGCTGGGCGTACGTCAATTTTCGGTTGTCAGCCACTCGCTTTATCATCGCGTCCAATCGCCCGCGCGCTTCAAGCGGCGGTCGCTTGGTCGCACCGTTGAAATAGATGTCGAAGTCGATCTTGAGCTTACGGATATCGTCCTCGAGCCGCGACAATTGTTTATCGAGCTCGGCCGCCTCTTCCTGCTTGCTCTGAATATCTCTGAAATTCCGGGTTCCGATGAGTGCCATAATCGTGGTTGGGCGTTCAATCTAAGGTGAGGTCCGTCCTTTAAAAGATACCACTAAAACGACCCATGTTCCGCAATAGCGATCCATTCGGTTAAAATGCCGCTATGAAAGTTGCCGACGACAACGAAATTTCTGCGACCCTACGCCGACTGCCCTCGATCGACACCTTGCTGCGCGAAGAGAAGATCCGAGACCTCGTCCAGTCGGCTGGTGCGGAGCAGAGCGCGGCGATCGCCAGAGAACAGGTCGATTCGCTCCGAACGGATATTCAGGGATCATCACTTTTTGCAACGCAGACTTCAGAGGAACTTTTGGATGAGGCGGTCCGGCGTATTGCTCGAGCTTGGCGCGCAAAACAGAATATGGGCACGCGGCGGGTGATAAACGCGACCGGAGTGATACTACACACGAACCTCGGCCGAGCTTCGCTTTCCGAGGACGCCCGAAACGCGTTGCGTGACACAGCTTCTGGATATTGTACTGTCGAATACGATCTGGAGACTGGAGATCGCGGGAAACGAGGCGTATGTGCCGAAGAGTTGCTGACCGATCTCACTGGTGCCGAGAGCGCGATCGTCGTCAACAACTGTGCGGCAGCGGCGTTCTTGGTCCTGTCGGTTTTCGGGTCCGGCGGCGAGGCGGTCATTTCACGGGGAGAGTTGGTCGAGATAGGTGGAGATTTTCGCGTTCCGGATGTACTTGAGCAATCGGGAACGAAACTGCGGGAGGTCGGAGCCACTAATCGTACTAAGCTCGCGGACTATGAAAAAGGGATCGGACCCGACACTCGGCTGTTACTTCGGGTCCATCCGTCGAACTATCGAATCATCGGTTTCACTTCGTCGGTTTCGAACACTGCGCTTGTCGATCTCGCACATGCCCACGGATTGATAATGTACGAGGACGCGGGCTCGGGAGCGTTTCCGGAGATCTCGGACCTACTGGACGACGAGCCAGTTATATCTCGATCAATTCAAAACGGTGTCGATCTCGTCTCGTTCAGTGGGGACAAGCTGTTGGGCGGGCCGCAGTGCGGGTTGATCGTTGGCCGGCGGAATCTGATAGAAAAACTCCGAAATGACCCTCTTTACCGTGCTTTGCGCGTTGGTAAACTTATCTACGCGGCACTCGAAGCAACATTGAGATCGTATGCGCGCGGCACCGCAATTACAGATATTCCAGTCCTAAGGATGCTTGCGGCCACATACGACACACTTGAGGAGCGATGCCGGTCGTTTGTGCAAAGATATCCGGGATCGGGGGACTTTGTGTTTGACATCGTTCATGGTCACTCAGTGGTCGGCGGCGGCTCGGCACCCGACACGCATCCGTCGTCGCCGCTCATCGCTATCAGTCATCCCGCAATATCGGCCGAAGGCCTGACCGCGATGCTTCGCAATTCGAAGCCCCCGGTCATCGCTCGAATCGAAAAAGATCGGGTGCACCTCGACCTGCGAACGGTCTCCGTTGAGGACGAATGCGAACTACTTGCTGCACTTACCCATTTCGAAGGGCAAAATCCTTCATGAAATCAACGAGAGCGTCTACGCCTGCTCGAGGAAACGCGTTGTAGATCGAAGCCCGAATTCCGCCGACGGATCGGTGGCCGCGGAGGCCGTCTAATCCATTACTTGTGGCTTCACTGCAAAATTTGTCTTCGAGTTCTTCGGTTGGCAGGCGAAACGTGACATTCATTACGGATCTTGCTGACGTTTCGGCATGTCCGACGTAGTAACCGTCGCTCGAATCGATCGCCTCGTACAGAACTGCAGCCTTTTCATTATTCCTGATTTCCATTGCCGCCAAGCCGCCTTGCTCACCCAGCCAGTCACAAACGAGGCCGATCATGTAAATAGCCCAAGTATTGGGTGTATTTACCATCGAATTATTGAGAGCAAGGGCCCGATAGTCGAGCACCGATGGGAGTCCTGATGCGACCCTTTCAAGCATTTCGTCGCGAATGATCACCACAGTTGCTCCGCTCGGCCCGATGTTTTTTTGGGCGCCGGCGTAGATCAAAGCATAATTTTCTATTTCGAGAGGCTTTGACAAGATATCGGAGGACATATCGCACACGACCGGAACCGTTCCGGCACGAAGTTCATATCCGAATTGAACTCCGTCGATCGTCTCATTCGAAGTGTAATGAACATATGTTGCATCGGCGGAAACCAACACCTCTCCAGCGACCGGAACCGAGCAGAAGCCGCTCTTTTCGGATGAGAAGATCGTATTTACCCTTCCGACCATTGCCGCCTCGGCGAGAGCCTTTTTTCCCCATGAGCCCGTGATGACGTATTCTGCGATACCGTTCGTCAGGAAATTCATCGGGATCATCGAAAACTGAAGCGACGCCCCGCCTTGCAAAAATAAAATACGATAGTCGAGCGGTACGCCGAGCAACTCCCTAATTCCGAGCTCCGCTTTGGTTAGAATGCTTTCGAATATTTTTGACCGATGGCTGATCTCCATTACGCTCATTCCCGAATCGTATATGGAGAGGATTTCCCTCTGTGCCCGTTCCAGCACGGGCAACGGCATTGCCGCTGGTCCGGAACTGAAGTTAAATATTCTCTCTGACATGGTTACGAGGTAAAGGTCGATCGGAACGACCCTGGAAAGGCTAAGATATCATAATGGCTAATCCGCATAAATGAGCCATGACTCAGGCGATCGTCTCGCTCAACTTTAATATGGATTTGGGGTAGAATAGGTAATTAATCGAACTCGATTTTTAAGTCGGGCATCTTACAGTCGCGGTATTTTACGCTTCTCACTTTCGGAGGAATTTATGTTTCGCAGATCGTATCTAACACTTTTTTTAGCAGCAGTAATTTTGGCTATTGGTAATATTGCCTCTTATGGTCAAAACGCCCCGGTCAGCGGCTCGATCGAGCTCGACACCAGTGGAACCCGTACGCCTGTAGCCGGAGCTCTCATCGAAGTATATCGAACGGATATTAAGGCCGGTTTTCCGTCCGCGAAAACCGGTAAGAAAGGCGACTTTTCGTTCGCCGGCATGCCGCTTGGTGCGACGTTTGCATTTGCCGTCAGCGCTCCCGGATGCGCCCCAACAGTGTTTGCGAACGTCAAGGCCGGACAATCCAAGCTTTTGATCACAATGAGCCCTGGCGACGGCAGGAAGATGGCGGAAGCCGAAGTCCGTGACTTTATTACAAACAGATCTACTGTTTCAGTCCCGGCCAGTGGCGAACTGACCGCTGAGCAAAAAAAGGCGCAAGCTGATTACGAAGCAAAAAAGAATGAGGTCGAAGCCAAGAATGCTAAGGCGAATTCCGTGAACGAGATCGTGAACCGGACGCTGAAAGAAGGGAATGACGCCTATACCGCTAAAAATTACGATCTAGCGATCGCAAAGTATACAGAGGGTATTGAAGCGGACCCGAACTTTGTAGGAACGGCACCTGTAATGTTGAACAATCGCGGAGCGTCGTATACCGCACGTGGTACGGAGTTGTACAACAAGAATATCAAATCTACCGACGCTGCCGTTCGAACGGAAGCGAAGGCTAATGCTAAACGTGACTTCGGCTTGGCGGCTGAAAGCTACATGCTTTCTTACAACGTCGTTAAGAATGCCCCAGCTGCGGACATCACGGATCCAAAAAATGCTGAATTGTCGAAGTTTGCCGCTCTTAAAGGTGCAAAGGAGGCTGGTCGATTGAGCGTTTTGGTGGAACAGGTTGACGACAAAGTGATCGCGGTCGACAAAGTACTTCTCCCGGAATATATTGCTATGGAGACCGATCCCGTGAAGAAGGCCGAGGCGAGCATGATCCTCGCAGATCTTTACCGTGTCGCCGCCGATTTCGAGAATGCGATCGCAGGCTATCGCAAGATACTTGAGACCAGTCCTGAAAATGTCGACGCCCTTGCGGGTGCCGGCCTGAGCTTGGTCAATGTCGGATACATAGAGAATGACAAGACGAAGCTTCAGGAAGGATCAAATTATCTTCAGAAATTCATTTCCCTCGCTCCGGACACGCATAAATATAAGGCAGACGCCGTCGGCCTTATCGAATCGTTAAAGAAAGAGCAAAACGTAACTCCGCAGAAGTTGCCTGCCGGCAAGAAAAAGTCCTAGCTTTAGTCAAGAACATACTGTTTAAGGCCGTCTGAGAAGACGGCCTCTTTTTTACGCAGTGTCGGCCTTCAGCTTAATAAAGACGAGACCGCCCGGCATCATCCGCCAGTCAACCCCGAATTCTCGCCGAACTATTTGAGCCCGTCATTGTGAATTTCGGCGGGTGGATTACCGTTCTTTATCTGATCCTTGAAAAGGTTTAGCAACAGAAGCTGGCCGATGCCGCCTCCGTCGCCGCCATTGCCGCCGGATGAGAGAATGTCCGGCGTAATGCGAACGCCCTTTTCGCCTATGACCTTGAGCGTTTCGATCATCGCGATATTATTGCCGCCGAGAGCCTTGACCTGCTCGTTATACGCGACACCCTGCGCTTCGCCCATCAGGCGGACCTTTTCGGCCTCTGCCTTACCGGTTTCGCTGATGTAATACGCCTCGCCCTCAGCCTCTTTCTTACGCTGTTCCGAGCGTTTGCCGGCGATGTCCACGCCCACCGTTGCTTCCATCAGGCTTCGCTGGTTATCGGCCTGCGAACTTGTCCGCTCGAGCTCGATACGCTTGACCTCGGCCTCGCGTTGGGCGTTGAACATATTCTGTTTTTGCTCGGCGAGTATCTTTTCAGTCTGCGTTTTCATCAGCTCCTCGGGCAGGTGAATATGGCAGATGAGCACGTTAACGACGTCGACATGATATTTGAGCAGGTGCATCCGGACGCGGGCCTCGGCACGTTCCTGTTCCTCGTGCCGGTTTTGAAGATATGCCATTGCGGAGCTTTCTGAAGCCTGATTGCGGAAGATCGAATCGATCAACGGATGCATCACATTCTGGATCAATCTTGTAACGTCGCCGATCTTCGCGACCATGAAGGGAGCGTCTTCGGGCTTAACGCGGAACACGACGCGAACCTCGAGCTGCATGGTAAATCCGTCCTTTGAGATGACCTCGAACGGGTCGAACGTATTAGCGACCTCGCCGGCGGTCCACTCGACGGTCTGGTTCGTCGTGGGAATAATGATCGGCGATACGGCAAGGGTGTTGACGTAGTACCGACCCGGCCCGACGACCGATTCCTGTATACCGCGGTAGCCCTCTGGCACGACATACGCCTCATGGGCACCGCTGTCGAGACGCTTGTCCGCCGGGTCGCTGGCGTCGATCTCGGCTTTTATCTCCTCAATTGAAGCAGACTCGCCGTCGATCTTATCGAGCTTCGCAGCCGCAATTTGCATCTGCTGCTCTTCCTCTTGTTCCAATCGTTCGCGAATCTTGCGAGCCATCGCCTGACGGATCTCTTCGGACGGGTCTTTGCCGACGTTAGAGACAATGACCGCGACCTCGCCGGGCTTCACTTCTTTAGCGGATTCGAGGATCACCTTAAACAGCAGCGGGTTGATGTAGTACGTGCCCGGAAGAAGAATGTCCTTCTGCGGCCCACGCTGTCCGCCGGCGGTGATAAACGTGTTCGAATCCTGAAAATTGTCGTGTCCCGTGACCGGCATAGCGACATAATCGCGCGGGTCGAGCGGCGCACCGTCGAGAGCCTCGACGAGCCCGATCTGGTTCTCGGTGATCATCGTCGCGTCAAAAAAGCGGACGTTGAAAAGACCTGCCTGCGTGCTGCCGTCTTCGCTCGACACCGATTCCGTGTGGATTCGATATGTTCCCGGTGTCAGGATCTCGACCTGCGGGCCCTTTTGGCCGCCGTTGTAGACAAACGCTTCGGCGTCCTGAAAATTACGGTGATCGGCGATCGCCTTGCCATGCAGTCGACCCTGATCGAGCGGCGAACCGTCGGCGGCAGTGACAATACCGACCTTTCCGGGCGGAACAACCGTAGTTTTGGCTATCGATACGCGAAAAAGGTACGGGTGGATCGCCCATTTTCCAGGCGGCAGCGTGCGAAGCTGGATGCCCTTGACGCCGCCCTGCTTGATAAATGCGATCGGATCTTGAAAATTGTTGTGAGCGTTCTGAGCGCGGTCTGGCGCGAAGATCGAGCCCATCGGCATCGGCTCGCCGTCGATCGCCTCGATGACGCCCAGTTCGTCTGCCCCGATCTCAACCAGCGCCACTTTCTGAACGACGCGTTCGACCGGATACATAACGAAGTGCAGGCCGGGCTTGAGGATGTCTGCCTGCAAACCGACCTCGCCGTCGGTCGCGACAACGCGGCCCTGCGGCATTCTGCGTCCGAAGTATCGGCGTTCTTTGATCCCGACCTCTTTGGCTCCGATATTGACGAGAAATCGGGTCACGATATACCAGACCAAGAGCAGTCCGACAATGACAATTACACCTAACATGATCAAGGGAAGATTGTTTTCCATGAGTGTGTTTTTTGGAATTTCCGTAGGCAAGAACAGCGTCTATCGCTGATCCGGGCCTGTTCCCGACCGAAGCTTGGCTGCCTCCTGTTTGAGCCAAAAAATCGCGCCGGACGCGCTTTCCTGAGCGGAAAGCAGACGGATATGGCTGTCTATCAACGCAGCCAGATCGTTATCGCTAAGTCCGTTAATGCCGGATCTGCGAAACTTTGTGATCACTTCGCCCGCGGCCCGAGCAAAGTCGCCGTCGGAGCCACTCTCGGCGGTCACTCGAAGCAATTCGCCCGTGCTTTCGCCACTCGGTGCATCTCGCCATGCGTGCAATACAGCATCAACCGCCGACTGCGATGCCGCACGTGCTCGATACTCGCGTTTGGCGATAACGCGTGCTGCCTCGGCATCGCATTCAAGCCTTAGTTCGGCGTCAGTCGGAGCGAAAAGCGGACGTGCGTTGTGCGGTGGTTCGAACGACGAATATTGTGGTTCGGAGAGTTCGGTATCGTGCCGTCTCGAAGCCCGAAACAGCAGAAAAGCAGCCGACACAAGAGCCAAAACTGCAATTATAAGGAGCATCTTTTCGGGAGCGCCGCGGCCGTTCTCTACGGCCCTTTTCGAATCGGCATTACCTCGATATAAACATTATACGAAAGTTGGCAAGCAAGGTTCTAAAAATCTATTCGTCCTCGTCAAAGCGTTCCTTTGCTAGCGAACTCATCTTCTCGCGGATGAGGTCAAATCCAAAGCCCTGGCGGAGAAGGTGGTCGTAAAATTTTTTTGCGTCCTCACGCGTCTCGGGCTTACCCTTTAGCCGGAAGCGCTTTGCGATCGACTGATCGATCAGCTCGTCCTCGGGCAGCTTTTCAAATGCCTCGGCGATAGCTGTTTCTACGGTTTCCTTGTCGAGCTTTTTTTGCGACATCGATTGCTGCAGGCGGCGCTTGCCCTGCGGCTTTTGGCGGAGTTTAGAAACGGCCAGATCGCGGGCAAATTGCTCATCATCGAGATACTTATATTCCTTGAGCTTTTCGATCACGCGTTCAACGATCGCCTCGTCGGTCCACATTTTTTCGAGGAGCCGTTCGCGAAGTTCGCCGATCGAACGCGGCTTGGCGGCCAGCAGCTTTACCGCGCGGTTCATCGTCCGCTCGCGCGACCGCTCGACGTCCTTGATAACGCGCGGTTCGTTTTGGTCGATCCTTTTTCGGCGATTTCCGAACATTTGTCTTGGATTATACAGCGAGAT
>JBDTZO010000174.1:0-19815 GCA_040005135.1 Acidobacteriota bacterium
TACTTATGTTCAACGAATTCAAAGCTTTTATCGCCCGCGGCAATGTGCTGGACCTGGCGATCGGCGTCATCATAGGCGCTGCGTTCGGCAAGATCGTTACGACATTTACGGAGGGGATCGTAATGCCTTTCGTCGGACTTTTGACCGGCGGGATGGATTTTAAGGCGAAGTTCTACGACCTGAGCGGAAAACTGAATGCCGGAGCGACACCCGAGCAGATCGACGCGGCTATAAAGGGCGGCGCACCGCTCGTTCGCTACGGCCAACTGGTGAGCGACATAATTACGTTTCTTATCGTTGCGATAGTAATGTACTTAATAGCGAAGGCCGCGATGAGCTACTTTACAAAGCTGGCCGCCAAGACGCCGCCGCCGCCGCAAGAGGCACTGTTGACCGAGATCCGGGACATTCTACAAACGAAAAAAACTGTCGTCTGATCCGAAACGCGGCCCGCGGGCCGCGTTCTATTTATTCAAACACGGTCAGTCCCGCCGGCGTGATATATCTGTCGAGAGCGACGTCGTGATCGTGGAGGTCGTCGATCGCGTCTATCGGAGCGAATAAACTGAGGCCGATCTTGACGCAGTCGGGCCGGCATTTGGCCAGGAAACGGTCGTAAAAGCCCTTTCCGTACCCGACGCGGTACCCGCGCTCGTCGACGCAAAGCAGCGGAACGAGGACAATGTCGACCGCCGACGGCTCGATGCTAATTTCGCCGGACGGTTCGCGAATTCCCCATTTGCTTTCGATAAACGCTGTGTCGGCGGCAAATTCGGCATGGTCCAGAATGTCCTTGTCCGTCCCGGTCCTCGATGTAACAGTGATAATGCGAGGACATTCGCGCCAGATTCGCTCGTAAATGAGTGCGGTATCGACCTCATGAAATTTAGGTATCGAGAGGAATGTGTGGAGCGTCTCTATTTTAGAAAGCTCGGTCGTCGCAAAAAAGTAGTCGGCGATCCGGCCGCTCCGTCCAGCGACATCGGAGGCCGAAAGCTGACGGCGTTTTTCGAGGTAGAGGCTTCGTAACTCCGGTTTTGTCATTAATTTACGTGTAAAAAAGCCCGCGGACCATGCACCGCGGGCTTTATAATCTTTAGCTCCGTTACATTATGCTTCGAACGGGATCTCGGCACTTCTGAGCACGCCGATCTCATGGCTTGAGACTCTTTCGAGCAGCTTTTGATCGTCGAACATCTTTACGAGCCCATTTACCGTGGCGTATCTCGGTTCGTCCGCGATCGTAACCGGTAAATGGATGTAGGATCGCATATATCGATCGATCCCCTCGAGCAAGGCGCCGCCGCCGGTCAATATTACGCCGCGGTCATATATATCGGCCGCAACCTCGGGTCGAAGTTCTGTAAGAGTGTCCTTGACGCGCAGGGCTATTTTTCTAACGACGCCCTCGACGATCGCGTAAACTTCACCGGCTGTAACCTCGACCGCCCCGGGACTGCCGGTCTGGACGTCGCGTCCGCGGACCTCCATCGAGCGAGAAATATCCTCGGGCAGGAAGGTTGTGGCGAATTTTGCCTTAAGTAATTCAGTCGTTTCCTCTCCGACCTGCAGTCCTCTATGCCGCCGCAGATGCGTTGCGAGAGCCGAGTCGATCTCGTTGCTGCCGTAGCGATCAGAGGTCGAGTGGACGACCGATCCCTTTGCCACAATGGCAATATTTGTAGTGCCCGCGCCGATGTCGATAATTGCTGATGCGCGTTTGTCTGTTGGCAAAACGCCGGCTCCAAAAGCGGCGGCTAGTCCCTCCTCCATCATGAAAACTTTGCCGATCCCGGCGTCGTCGGCCGCATTTAGCAGTGCGCGCTGCTCAACGTGGGTCACGTCCGAGACTAGACTCATCACGGCTTGGATCGAAATATTCGATCCGCCCGTTTTGGCCTTTTTCACGAAATGGGCCAACATTTTTTTGGTACGCTCAAAATCCGCTACAACGCCCCCGATAAGCGGCGCTTTTACCACAACGTCGCGACCTTCGCGACCGGACATGTCTGCCGCTTCCTGACCAAACGCTACGATTTCCTCACTCCTTTCGTTAATGGCAACGAGCGAAGGTTCGTCCAATACGACGCCGCGCCCTTTGACGGCAATTATCGTACTTGCCGTACCGAGATCGATCGCCATCGAATCCGTAACAAGTTTTTTGAGAGTGGAAATCTTTAACATACGAAAAGGCAGTTCGTTTAGCTTTTAAGAATTATATGATGATTCGGACCTACCCGTAAAGAAAAATTCAGTTCCAAACGACTTCGAAGATCGGGACCGGTTGGAGGCGGTTCTTTACGGTCACCGGCTCCATAGGCGTCAATGGAAAAATGTCGCCCGCCGCCAATGCAGTTGCTTCACTAATTAGGATCTGATCGCCATGTGCCTTGCCTTCGAGGCGGGCTGCGACGTTGACGGTGTCCCCAATTGCCGTGTATTCCGAGCGCTGCTCTGATCCGATATAACCGATCGTGGCTTCGCCGGTGTGAAGGCCACAGCCTGCCTGGATAGAGGTAAATCCGGCAAGACGCAGTTCTTCGTTTAGGCTCACAATCCTTTTCTGCATCGCCACCGCCGCTCTCACGGCGTTTGATGCATCGAGCTCCGAAGCTGCAGGTGCCCCGAAAAGTGCCATCAGTCCGTCGCCGATATATTTATCCAGCGTCCCGCCGTGTGCAAAAATTATCTCCGACATAGCCGTAAAATATCGGTTTAAGAGTCCGACGACCTTTTCCGGATTTGCATTCTCGGACAACGTCGTAAAGCCGCGGATATCTGCAAACAGCACCGTAATAGTCTGATTAACGCCTCCGAGACGGAAGGAATCCGGATTCTCGAGCAGCTGTTTCACGACGTATTCGGGCATGAATCGGCTGTAATTTGCCCTCGCGACCTCTTCGCGGGCTAGACGTTTATGCGCTTTGACCGTTTCGACCGTAACAGCCGTTTGAGCTGCCACAGCACTGACCAGGCCCAGATCGTCGGCAGAGAAGGCTGCGAATGGATCCAATCGATCGGCGTAAAGTACGCCGTGGACATTTGATTCGGTCACGAGCGGCGCGCAGATCGTGGACCGCACGCCTTGAGAAACGATAGATTCCGCACCCGAAAATGCCTCGTCCGTTTTGGCGTCTTGCGAAAGCAGGGCGACCTTTTCACGCATCACTTTTTGGGTGATGGTCCGACTGACGGTCATCGAGTCAGTGAGCCTTTCAATATCCGCGTCCCGCGATTTCGAACCTATCTGGAAAAGACTGTAATCCAGTATTTTGCCATCAACCGTCTCGTCAGCCAAAAGCGCGATCACGCGATCGGCAGGAGTACCGCGAAAGATCAGATCCGTGGCTTTTTCAAATATTTCCTTTAGATCGAACACCGTGCCGAGCGTCTTGCTCATTTCATACAGCAACTCAAGCATCCGGGCCTTTCGCCTAAGGTCCTTGATCTCTTCCGGCGTGGCCGTCGTCGATTCGATCGAGAGGTGCGAATGTCCGCCGATTATTTCATTTGCGGACATTTGTACCATCGTATGTCCAAGCGGGGCATCGTCGTATTTAACGCCGGAGGCCAAGCTAACTGCGGGCACAGTCGGTGCAACATTTACGCTGGGTGAAACGGATCCCCCCGGTACGAACGCCGACTGTTCGGCCGTTTCGGAAAAACTCCTAAAGGCCATGACAGTTTCGCCAATCGTGACCAGATCACCCGTCACTAGTATTTTTTCGAACTGCGGTCGGTCATTAACGAAGACCCGATTGATGCTTCGAGCGATCTCGCCATTTTCGCGAACTCCGTCTACAAGGATAAACTGCCCGTTGAGGCTCTCGATAAAAGCGTGTTTTCGTGAGACGCGGCGGTCATTGAGGACAATATCATTTTCTGCGGCGCGGCCAATGGTATAGACCTGGCCATCGTCGAGGCCGGTCTCCCACGTTCTTCCCGTTGGCTCGGTAATGCTGAGTATTGCTTTCACGATAAGGTATTGTAGTTGGTCGCCTCGCAATTGTGAATGTGCCGTTGATATAATCGCCGCAACCGCATGTATTTAGCTGATGATCTATTTCGATAATAACGCCACGACGAGGATCGCTCCTGAAGTAATAGAGGCGATGCTCCCATATTTGAATATCGAGTATGGTAACCCGTCGTCCGCCCATTCAGCAGGCCGAAGGTCTGCTATTGCGGTAGAGGATGCAAGGGCGAGTGTCGCCCAGATGCTTGGGGCCGCGTCGGCAGACGAAATTGTATTTACGGCTACGGGCAGCGAGTCGGATAATTGGGCGATCCTCGGTTCGGCCGGTGACCTGTCCGAAAAACCTCATTTCATCACCTCGAGGATCGAACACAGCGCCGTCAGCAAAGTATTTGAGTCGCTCGAAAATCGCGGTTGCGACGTGACGTGGCTCGATGTCGATGATACCGGCGCGCTCGATAACGAAGCCCTTTGTAATTCGCTTAACGATCGTACAAAACTCGTTTCGCTTATGCTTGCGAATAATGAGACTGGAATTATTTTTCCGGTCGCACGGATCGCAACGTTAATAAAAGAGCGTTCCAAAGCGCTATTTCACGTCGACGGCGTGAACGCGGTCGGCAAGATTCCGATCGATCTTAGTAATACTGACATTGACCTGTTCTCTCTGGCGGGCCACAAATTTCACGCGCCTAAGGGAATCGGCGCCTTGTATATTCGGAGCGGCGTACCGCTCTCGCCAATAGTCCTCGGAGGCGGTCAGGAGCATGGTCGCCGCTCGGGTACAGAAGCCGTCCATCAGATCGTCGGCCTCGGAGCTGCGGCAAAGTTAGTCAAAGATACCGCGTCGATGGATCGTGTGAGCCGGCTGCGCAACAAGCTCGAATCTGGAATTTTGAAGACTATTCCCAATACACACCTAAACGGTACGGCGGACCGAGCGAAACGCCTTCCGAATACATCTTCGATCTCCTTCGGGTCCGTCAACGGCGAAATGCTCATGGCACGGTTGGACGATCGAGGAGTTTGTGTTTCGACGGGTTCAGCTTGTCATACGCAGGCGGCTTCGGCGTCGGGAGTTCTACAAGCGATGAACATACCGCATAATTTGGCCACGGGAGCGATCCGGTTTTCGCTCGGCAGGTATAATACCGAGGACGAAGTCGACAACGTTCTAAATATGTTGCCGGAAATGGTCCGGGACCTCCGACGTCTCAGCGATGTGTAGATCACTTCGCATTGCTAGCCTGTTTACAACTTTAGTTTGCGGAGGGAAAGTGGAGGCTGAAAAGAGTTGTAGATCCGGCCTTAGGCTGCCCTAGCTATTCCATATCGAGCAATTTTGAGATATAGACCGCGGCGAGTGAGCCCGAGCTCTTCAGCGACTCGCGAGATGTTCCAATTGTGCTTGGCCAACGACGTCTTGATGATCTGCATTTCCAGTTCGGAAACAGCTTCTTCGAGTGTGCCGCCCGAGGTGATATTGGCGAACGGCGCGAAAACGCTGTCGTAGGAAGCGATCGGCTGAACGTTACCGCCGTTAAATGTGGTTAACGGCTGAGCACTGCGTTTTAATTCCGGCGAGAGATGATCGGGCGTGACGACCTCGTTATCGACGGCACGCGCTATGATCCGCTGCACCTCGTTACACAGTTGGCGGACGTTTCCTTCCCAATTGCAAACCATCAGAAGGTCGACCGTCTGCGGTGTAAAGGTAATATCGTGTTTTCCGAAACGGGCCGAATAGTGGTTGATGTAGTAATTGATGATCGGCGGTATCTCCGAACGCCGTTCGCGAAGTGGGGGCACTCGAAGGCGGATGACGTTCAATCGATAATACAGGTCCTCGCGAAAAGATCCTTCGGCTACCTTTTCTTCCAGTGGCATATTGGTCGCGGCAATGATCCTGACGTCCACTTTCAGAGGTTTTTTCTCGCCGAGAGGTTGTATTTCGCCTTCCTGTAGGAATCGCAGCAGTTTGGGCTGAACGTCGAGCGGCAGGTCCCCAACCTCATCGAGAAAAAGTGTGCCGCCGTCCGCTGTGCGGATCATGCCAGGCGAATCCTGTACGGCACCCGTAAACGCTCCCTTTTTGTACCCAAACAGATGGCCCTCTGCCAGCTCTTTTGGGACAGCGGTGCAATTGAACGGCACAAAGATCTTATCTTTACGGTTCGAAAGCTTGTGGATAGCACGCGAGACGAGTTCCTTGCCGGTCCCCGAGTCGCCTGTCACTAAAACTGTAACGTCCGACGAGCGGATCTTGTAAACTTCTTCAACAAGAGCGGTCATCGCAGGCGACGAATGGATAAATCCCGGCATCAGGCTGTTAGATGTATACGGGCTTTCGTCGGTTTCGGTCGGCTGGGATTTGTCTTTTTCACGAAGCGCGACTAGATCCATCCCGAGTTCGACCACGCGCAATAGCGGATTCAGCGAACTGTCATCGGATAGGACCGCGCCCGACTGCGGGTTCATCAGTAGAAATGCCGGAGCTCCTGCCGTACTCCTTAGCGGGATGACCGCAACATTTTTCGTCCTGGAAAATGATTTGACGTTATCGTTTTGCTGAGCGTCATTCAGCTTTCCGACAAGGTCATTGCTTTCCTGCGGTGAGTAACCGTGAGTGATAAAGGGATACAACCGTTTCTGCTCGTTAAGTTGCGCGATAATGATTCGTTTCGCGTTGCTCTCTTGCTGAAGAACCGCCACTAGCTCACGAAAAAGAAGTTCACGCGACGCCGTAGCTTCGGCGAGGCGGACAGTGAGCAGCTGCGACACGACCGAGTTGGCGCGGCCGGGACGGTCAACGGCTGGCTTTTTGGAGGACGCCTCACGTTTTGCGCGTTCGATGTGAACCGCTTCGATCGCATGTTTGAGACTAAGTTTTTTGAACAGTTCCTCGGCAGTCCCTAAATGGTTGGCCGCACGAGCCGAATGGCGGACGTCAAGATGCGATCCGAGCAGAAAATGCATCTGAGCCGTATGGTAAATATCGCCTGCGGCCTCAAATATCGTCAGGCTCCGGCTAAAGTGATGTACCGCAAGTTCCGAATCATTGTCGGCGAGGGCCGCCAGGCCGCGAATACGCTGGATATTGCCAAGAACGTAAAAATCCGACGAAGCGTCAGTGTCCTCGACGATTCGCAGCGAATTTTCGCACTCCTCCGTGCCTCCCAGGCAAAGATAGCTTTCGGCCAGTACCAGACCCGCCATATTTGCATAGTGCTTGTCGCCGACCGAACGTGAGACCTCGATCGTTTCGCGTGCCTTCGCCGCAGCATCCTTATATCTTTCCTGTGCAAGAAAGCAGCGGGACAGGTTCCGCATGGACTGAAGCTTGTACCACTGGTGATTTCGCTGCTCGGCAAATGCCACTGCTTTCATCAGCATTTTCTCGGCATCGTCCAGCTCTCCGCGAAAGATCATCAGTTCGCCGAGAGAGTCATAAATTCCGGCGACATGGACGTGTTGTTCCTTTTCGCCGATCTCGAGTGCGCGGCGGATCATCGCCTCAGCTTTCGACCATTCGCCGATCAACATCAGGTTGATCCCCAGATTGTTGTACGCAATGACCGAATTCAGTGCGTGCTCGGTCCTCTCAAAAAATTCGATCGATTTTTCAAGGCACGCGATGCCTTCCTGTGGACGTCGGAGAAACCAATATGCACCCGACATATCCGTGTACAACTTGCCCAGCATGAACGGCGCTGAGTTTGTGCCGATGATCTTGATCCCAAGCTCGAAATTGATCAGGGCTTTTTCGCTGTTGCCTTCCTGATGGTAGCTATTCGCGATCTCGCGGTACGCCTCGGCCATCCCTAGCCAATCTCCGTTCTCACGGAAATAATTCAGGGATTTTTCCGCATAATCGCGACAGATCGGATACTCGCTCAACTTTCGATAAACCCGCGCCAGCCCGGTCTCGATGCTGCCCGATAGGTGCCAAAGATCATTCTCGTTCGCCTTTTGCAGGTTTTCCTTTAGCAGCGTGATAGCCTTTGGCTGATCGGTGAGGTTGTTATAGGCGATCGCAAGCTGCGTGGTAACTCGTACCTGCGTTTCCAACCGTAACTGAGCCAGGTTTTCCTCGTCCTCGAACGGTTTTAGGATCGCGAGCGACTCTTTATAACGCCCGACGGTCTCCAGCGTGAATGACAGCAGCCGTTTTAGATTGGCGAAATTATCCGGCGTATGGTTGTATCCGTTGATCGTTTCGACGAGTATCCGCTCAGCCTCGCCTGACAGCCCCTCGCGCAATTTTTGGCCGACGCTTGCAAATATGCCGTCGATACGCTCATTTGCGATCGGTTTCAGTCCATGATGGGGCGCACCTGTCATCAGGTCGCGTATGTTGCCCGTGCCAAAGGATGACGATGCCGAGGTCCGATTGGATTTCATTTTACGGTATTACCCAGAAACACCAAATGGGATCAGTATTTCACTATATCCACGTTGGTTCGACTCAAATTGTGTACTTAGTAAACAGCGCTAAACGAATCTAACAGAAACGAGCATAGCCGTCTACTAAATTTTGCCGCGGTAGCTGTATCGCTGCCAAAAATTGTTTGCCACGCTTCACGGAATGGGCATCGAACTATATCCGATGCGAGCCCAATAGAATTCGGACGTATTTCGGATTAAAATAGCTGCAAGGATGTTTGCATCGAATTACCGATCCAATTGCTATCGTCGGCCATAAAATGAAACCCGAACCCCAAGATCAGAACAAGCACGTATTTCATGATACAAAGGGTCGCCGTCGACACTACTTCTCGTATCTGAGTATCCTGGCCGCTACCGTGGTGACGATACTTCTGACTTTTTTCATTGTCAGTGTTTTAGTCAATCCGTTCCTACCGCAGATCAGACTCAAAGCCGTTGAAGCCCTGCCGCAGCAGGAAGACACGGCCCTCCCGATCCCGACCCCGCCGCTGTCGCGTCGTGAGATGCAGGTCAAGCAGGAGAGTGACAAGGTCAAGGCCGAAAAGATCAAACGAGAAGATCTTAAGGCACAAAAGATCACCGAGAGGGCGCTTCGCCGCGTCGCCGACTCCTCCACGGTAGATCAGAGTGGGTCGGATCATCCGCTGGCGGTCGGATTTTACGTCAATTGGGACGACACGAGCCTTGCTTCGCTGCAGCAGAATATCAATGCTCTCGACTGGCTGGTTCCGGAATGGATCCGGCTCTCGGGAAATGAGGATTCGCCGCTCACGCTCGACATCGACCAGAAAGCTATGGAGCTGATCCAGTCCGAGAAACCGGATATGCGCGTTCTGCCGCTGATCCAGAATTACACCAATGAACAGTGGGATTCGTCGGTTATAGGCAAAGCCCTCGCATCACCTGCCGCAAAGCAAAAGTTGATCACGGCCATATTAAATACGATCGATGAATATAAATTCGGCGGTGTGACGATCGATATCGAAGACGTCCCGCCCGAATCGCAAATGCGTCTTTTCGACTTTATTCGGGACCTTCACCGCGAGCTGCACCAGCGCGGACTTCTGCTGGCCGAGGCCGTACCGTTCGATAATCCCGATTGGAACTATCGTGCGTACGCGGCGGAAAATGATTATTTAATGCTGATGGCCTACGATCAACACTGGTCGACGGGCGAGGCTGGACCGATCGCGGGGCAGGATTGGTTTGACGCGACACTCAAAAAACGCATGTCGGAGCTTTCGCCTGCAAAGACGATCGTTTGTTTCGGAAACTACGGATATGACTGGGTCAAGGGTGAAAAAGAGGCGGAGGACGTGTCATTCCAACAGGCCGTTCTAACAGCGGGCGAATCTCTCGACGATATTTCACAGATCAAGTTTGATAACAACGGTGACCAAAACCCGCATTTCAGCTATACGGAGGACGACGGAAAGGACCACACGATCTGGTTTTTGGACGCCGTGACAGCGTTTAACCAAATCCGTTCGGCGCGAAGCTATAAGGTAGGCGGCCTCGCGCTTTGGCGTCTTGGCAGCGAGGATCCTTCGCTTTGGAAGATCTTTGGTACGGATCGAAACGGTTCCGACCCAACTGATCTCAAAACAATAAAATACGGCTACGACGTCGATTTCGAGGGTACCGGTGAAATATTACAGGTCAAGGCTCAGCCGCAGGATGGACAGCGCGACCTTTCATTTGGACCGGGCGGAAATATTACCAACGAAACCTATCGGCGTGTCCCGTCCTCATACGTGATCCAGAGAACTGGTGACCGTCCGGGTGAGGTAGCGTTGACTTTCGATGACGGGCCGGATGCCACCTGGACGCCGAAGATCCTGGATATCCTTAAACAGGAAAACGTAAAGGCCACGTTCTTTATTGTCGGCAGTAATGGGCAGACTAATCCGTCTCTCGTCAAGCGTATCGTGGACGAAGGGCACCTGATCGGAAATCATTCGTTTACACATCCCAATCTTGGCGAGGTTCCGCGTCAGGTTACCGACCTCGAGCTAAACACGACTCAGCGCCTGATCGAATCGTTGACGGGCCGCTCGACGCGCTTATTCCGGGCGCCGTATTTCGGAGATGCTGAACCTCGTACTCCGGATGAGATCATACCCACCATTCAAGCTCAAAATCTCGGGTATATTTCCGTAGGCCTGCATATTGACCCCGATGACTGGAAATTGAAGAACGACGATGGGACGCCTCATACTGCAGACGAGATGGTCGACGATGTCATGCGACAGGCCGCCGTCTCTACTCCCGAGGAGCGGGGCAGTGTTATCTTGCTCCACGATAGCGGAGGCGACAGGTCGGCGACCGTCGCTGCGCTGCCAAGAATAATCGATGGGCTTCGCAGCCGAGGATACGTTTTTACGACCGTCGCTGATCTCGCGGGCATGACCCGCGACGAGGTGATGCCGCCGGTGCCACAGGATCAGTCCTTTTACGCACGGTCCGACGCATACGTCTTTTACGGAATTTCGGTCGCAGGATGGCTGATGCGCTGGCTGTTTTTGATCGGCATTATCCTCGGCCTGGGCCGTATGGCATTCATTGGCATTCTGGCGTTCGCCCAGTATGTGCGGTCGCGCCGGCGTGAAAATGAACGTTTTGGCGAGCAGTATCAACCGCTCGTGAGTGTTGTGGTGCCGGCGTTTAACGAGGGCAAGGTCATTTTGCGAACACTGCAGAGTCTGATCGCGTCCGAATATCCTAAATTTGAGATCATTGTCGTTGATGACGGCTCGACAGACGATACATACGATCTTGCGGTGGCCGCGTATGGAGCGGACTCGCGAGTCTCGATCTTTAAGAAGGAAAATGGCGGTAAGGCCGAGGCGTTGAATTTTGGTTGGCGCAAGGCGAATGGCGAGGTAGTGATCGCTTTAGACGCCGACACCCTGTTTACAAAGCACACGATTTCCTCGCTTGCTCATCGATTTGCGGACCAAACCATAGGGGCGATCGCCGGGAACGCCAAGGTTGGAAATCGCATCAATATCGTGACAAAATGGCAGGCTTTGGAATACGTGACTTCGCAGAATTTTGACCGCCGCGCTTTCGCTTCGCTCAACTGCATCACTGTTGTTCCGGGTTCGGTCGGCGCGTGGCGGCGGAGCGTTCTCGAGGAGGTTGGCGGCTTTTCGTCGGACACTCTTGCCGAGGACCAGGACCTTACCATACAGGTCCGCAAACTTGGATATAAGATCGGCTACGAAGAGGACGCGATCGGTCTCACTGAGGCTCCCGACAGCCTTCGCAACCTTGCAAAACAGCGGTTTCGGTGGTCATACGGAACACTGCAGTGTATGTGGAAGCACAAAAGTGCGCTTCTAAACCCTAAGTATGGCACTCTCGGATTCATTGCCATGCCGAACGTCTGGATATTCCAGGTCTTCTTTCCGCTGATCTCGCCCATCATGGACCTGATGTTCGTGTGGACATTCGTTTCCGCATTGATAGGATATCTGGAGCATCAGCACGAATATGCCACAACACCTACTAATCTAAATGAGGTATTTTTCTACTACGCACTGTTCCTTGCGGTCGATTGGATCGGAGCATTCACCGCGTTCTTAATGGAAAAGGGCGAGCAAAAGTCTTTGTTGGGATGGCTGCTGATACAGCGATTCGGATATCGACAGGTGATGTACTGGGTAATGGTCAAGTCAGTGTATACCGCAATACGCGGAGCGGTTGTGGGCTGGGGCAAACTAGAGCGTAAGGCAACCGTTGAAGCTCAAGTGTAAGTTGTGAGATTCTGATCGGTCTGAACGGGAGATATATGAAAGCGATCGCAGTGACACCATTAACCGCAAATTCGGCTCGTCTTATCGAGATGGACAAGCCTTCGATATCCCAAATTCCTGACGGACGCGGCGTTCTGGTTCAGGTGCTACGCATCGGAGCTTGCGGGACGGACCGCGAGATCAATAATGGCCAGTATGGCGTTGCGCCAGAAGGCAGCGATTTTCTGGTGCTCGGCCATGAGAATTTTGGCCGTGTCGTCGAGATCGGTGAAAAGGTGAGCGACCTGGCCGTCGGCGACCTCGTCGTGGCGACCGTCCGCCGCCCGCGCGGGTCGAGCTTTTACGACGAGATCGGCGAACAGGACTTTACGACCGACAATAAATATTTCGAGCGCGGCATTTCGCGGATTCACGGTTACATGGCCGAGTTTTACGCCGAAAGCGTCGATTTTATCGTCAAGATCCCGCCGGCGATAGCCGAGATCGCCGTGCTGCTGGAACCTTTATCCATAATCGAAAAGGGCCTCAAACAGGCGAGCGACATTCAGGAGCGTCTTAAGATATGGCGTCCCAAGACGGCCGCGGTTTTGGGCACCGGCAACGTCGGGCTCTTAACGGTAATGGCTTTGCGGATGAGGGGTTACGAGGTGCATGGGTTTGGCCGTGATCCGCGCGACGGATATCTGAATGCAGATCTGATCGAGTCGATCGGCGGGACTTATGACTCGACGCTCGAGACGTCGCTCATCGATTCGGTCAAGAAATACGGCGAATACGACCTTATATTTGAATGCACGGGCTACTCGCCGATCATATTTGACGCGATGCGAGTTTTGAATGAGAACGGCGTGCTGATCCTCGCATCGGTCACCGGCGGTGATCGAAAGACGGATCAGGTTCCGTCTGACGAGATCAATCAGCGTTTTGTACTCGGTAATCGTGTGATGGTCGGAACCGTGAATGCAAATCGAGAGCATTTCGTTTTGGGCGTCAGCGACCTCGCGCTTTGCGAGGCTATGTATCCGGGCTGGCTCGGCCGGATGCTCACCCACAAGATCGAAGGCCTCGAAAATTTTGCCAAGGCTTTTGAGATCCTCAATAACGCGGGCGAGTACAAGGCGATCAAAACCTATTTCGAGGTGGCGAGCATCTAACTCGTGCTAATCTGAACGCATGGCCGATTTCCCAGATATCGACGGCGACGGCGAGGTCCTCACCGACAGTAAGAGCAAGCTGGAAAAGCCCAAGCTCTACAAGGTGATCCTTCACAACGACGACTTTACGACCATGGATTTCGTGGTCTTTGTTCTGCAGTATGTCTTTAACCGTTCGGATGCCGAGTCCTTCACAATTATGCTTAAGGTCCATACCGAAGGCATCGGCATCGCCGGCATCTACCCGTTTGAGATCGCCAACATGAAAGCCAATAAGGCTGTAAACCTCGCCAAATCGCGCGAGTTTCCGCTGCTGTGCACTGTGGAAGAAGAGTAATTAATATACCCTTCTCAAATTATGAATTTGACAGTCTCACCTGATAGCGGCGAATCCCAAGTTTATGCTAATCTAGGCATTGACTTTATGCGGAGGCCATCGCCCATTATTATCGAGATCAAGGGGACTGTGCTCTACGCGAGTTGAGCGATGGCGAGATTTTGCTGTTATCCAGGTCCCAAGCTGAAAGCGAGCTTGGGACTTTTCGATTTTATCCATGACCGAATCAATTGATCTGAAGAAGACCGTAAACCTGCCGCGGACCGACTTTGCCCAAAAGGCTAATCTTGGCCAGAGCGAACCCGCACGTTTGAAAAAATGGGCCGATATTGGACTCTATGACCAGATCATCGCCGCTCGGAAAGGCCGCGAAAAGTTCATACTGCATGACGGCCCGCCGTATGCGAACGCCGACATCCATATCGGCACGGCGCTGAATAAGATACTTAAGGATTTTGTCGTCAAAACGCATTCGATGATGGGTTTCGACGCGCCGTACGTGCCGGGCTACGATTGCCACGGCCTGCCGATCGAAACGCACGTCGAGAAAAAGCTAGCTGAAAAAGGCAAGAATAAGGCGGACCTGCCGGTCGCAACCTTTCGCCGCATTTGCCGCGAACATGCCGCAAACGCCATGAATGGCCAGACACGCGACTTCTCGCGTCTCGGAATACTTGGTGAATGGAAAAACCCTTACTTAACGATGTCGGCCGAGTACGAATCGGCGACCGCGCGGCTCTTCGGCACGTTTCTCGAACGCGGCTACGTTTATAAAGGCTTGCGGCCCGTCTATTGGTGCATCCACGACCAGACCGCGCTTGCCGAGGCCGAGGTTGAGTACAAACAGCACACGTCGCCGTCAGTCTATGTTAAGTTTCCGCTCAAGTCCGACCCTGCTTTGATCGACGACGCGCTTGCCGGCAAGAATGTATCGGTCGTCATTTGGACGACCACGCCCTGGACACTTCCGGCTAATCTCGGGATCACGGTCCATCCCGATTTCGATTACTCTGCTCTCGGAGTCGGTGAGGACGTGTACATCGTCGCATCGGAACTCGCGGCTGCCTTTGCCGAAACTTGCGGATTTGCAAATACCAACGAGCTCGCTCGATTCAAGGGTTCAAAGCTCGACCGGCTCGAGGCTCAGCACGCATGGCTCGACCGCGTTTCGCTGATAATGAATGGCGACCATGTCACCCTCGGCGAGGCGGACGCTGAGGTGGAGCTCGACGTTCGTTATGAGAGCAAATCAGCCGGAAAGTCGGGCACGGGCTGCGTTCATACGGCTCCTGGCCACGGCGCCGACGATTTTGCGATCGGCAAGAAATACGGGCTGGAGGTCTACGCTCCGGTCGATGCGGCGGGCAATTTTACGGCCGATGTCGAGCACTTTGCCGGCGAGAATATTTTTAAGGCAAATCCAAAGATCGTTGAGTTTTTAAGGGAACGCGGTGCTCTGCTCAATGTCGAGCAGTACGAGCATCGTTATCCGCACTGCTGGCGATGCAAAAATCCGGTGATCTTTCGCGCGACGCCGCAGTGGTTCATCTCGATGGACGCCGCCGCTGAGGGCCAGAGCGAAGGCCTTCGTGAAAAAGCTCTTGCAGAGATCGACTCGGTCAAATGGTACCCGGCGTGGGGAGCTGACCGCATGCGAAACATGTTCAAGGGCCGTCCCGATTGGTGTGTCTCGCGACAGCGTTCGTGGGGCGTGCCGATCCCTGTATTCTATTGCCAAGCATGCGACGAAGCAGTTGCCGACCCGAAAGTGGTCGATCACGTAGCCGACATATTCGCGGTCGAAACGGCCGACGCGTGGTACAACCGGCCCGAGCACGAGCTGCTGCCCGAAGGCTACACGTGTGCAAAATGCAACGGCGCTGATTTTCGAAAGGAAACGGACATTCTCGACGTGTGGTTCGATTCCGGATCGAGCTGTGTCGCCGTGCTCGAAACGCGCGGTGATACGCTGCGGTTTCCGGCGGACGTTTATCTCGAGGGCGGCGACCAATATCGCGGATGGTTCAATTCGAGCCTAATGTGCGGGCTTGCGGCACACGACGAGGCTCCGTACAAGCAGATAATCACGCACGGATGGGTCGTCGATGGCGATGGCAAGCAGATGCATAAATCCGCCGGCAACGCCATCTCGCCCAACGAGGTCGTCGAGAAAAGCGGCGCCGAGATCGTCCGACTATGGGCCGCTGCGGTCGACTATACCCAGGACATGCGCTGCTCGGACGAGATCCTGGCGCGGATCGTTGATGCGTATCGCAAATTCCGCAACACGCTTCGTTACGCTCTCGGCAATCTCGCGGAGTTCGACATGTCGTCCGATTCGGTCAGCGGCGGCGAGATGCTCGAGATCGACCGCTGGGCGCTCGCCGGCCTTGACGACGTTGTTGCCAAGGTGCTTGCCGGATATGAGTCGTACGATTTTCAATCGGCTTACAACGCTCTGTACAATTTTTGCACGGTGACGCTGTCGGCCCGCTATTTCGACATAATCAAGGACCGGCTCTATATTCTTGCCCCGAGGTCGCTCGAGCGGCGTTCCGCCCAGACAGCGCTTTACACCATCGTCGACACGCTCAGCCGGCTGCTCGCTCCGATCCTCGTGTTCACGGCGGACGAAGCTTGGGAGAATTTGCCAGGACAGTCGCTCGCATCGGTTCATCTCGCTGAGTTTCCAACCGTGAACACGGCTGACAATTCGGAGCTGATGGCAAATTGGGAGCGGATCTTCAGCATACGCGACGATGTTATGAAAGCGCTTGAGGAAGCACGTAACGAAAAGCGCATCGGTTCTCCGCTCGAGGCCAAGGTGATATTGACCGTCGACAGCGGCACAGCGCGATTTCTTCTGGATTACTTCGAACAGCTTCGCTACATTTTTATCGTTTCCCAGGTCGAGGTGCACGAGGGCGATAAGTTTGGGGTATCCATCGAGCGCGCTGACGGCATCAAATGTGAACGCTGCTGGAACTACTCGACTCGTGTCGGAGAATTCGAGAGGTTTCCGACGGTTTGCGAGCGTTGCGCCGACGCGCTTGAGCAGATCGTAGGTTCGGCATCCGCGTAGGAGAAAATGTTGGTCCGATCTGTAACGTTGATATTTGTAATGCTGGCTTTTGCCGCGTTGGCGGCGGCTCAGGCCGTGCACACGCCCGAAAAAGGCTCTGCGGAACGAACCGCGATACTTGACGCGCTTCGAGCTCCGGTCGAACGCGAACTGAAACAAAAGATCGTCTTTGCCGCAGATAATTTTAATGTTTCGGGCACTTGGGCATTTCTCGCCGGCCAGCCGCAGAGCGCTTCTGGCGACCAGCCGAACTATCGCGGGACGCCTTACCAGAGGGCAAAGGTCGAAGGTATGTTCGACAATAATTTCTTTGCCCTTCTTAAAAAGACGTCCGGCAAATGGAAGGTCGTGACCTACGCGATCGGATGCACGGACGTATGTTATGTAGACTGGTGGAAACGATATAAAGCGCCCAAAGCGATTTTTCCGTATACTGAATAAATAAGTGACTAAGAGAGACTTTATCTGGAAATTGGGCTATCTCGCGATCGCCGGCGGCGTTTTTATGGTCGATCAGACGACCAAGGCCTGGGCGACGCGCGTCTTACGTTTTAACGGTGATCGTTCCGTGATCGCCGGTCTGCTGAATTTTACGTATGCGCAAAATCCGGGCGTGGCGTTTTCGATGCTCGACGATCACGGGGACACTGGCCGCTGGGGCCTGTCGGCCGTGGCATTTGTCGCCGCCGCACTCGTCCTGTATTTCTTTTGGCGAACGCCACGAACCGACGATCGGATCTTGGGTTCGCTCGCCCTGCTCCTCGCCGGCATCGTCGGCAACGTAACTGACCGCATTCGCCTCGGATTTGTCGTTGATTTCATCGACGTCCAATTCGGAGCGTGGCACTACCCAACATTCAACGTCGCTGACGCCGCCATCTGCATCGGCGCCGGTTTGTTGATGTTGGATCTGGTGCTCTCGAAGAGAAGCCAGCAAATGGAAATCAGAAATCAGAAGGGGGAAGTTGCGAAGTAGGGCACGCCTCCTCTTGAATTCTGAATTCTGATCGCTGTCTTCTGAATTCTCAACCACCATGTATCCTGAATTATTCCGAATCGGCACTTTTCCAATTACGACCTATGGCATATGGCTCGCGTTGGGAATGCTGTGTGCCTTGTTTGTCGCTTCGCGCCTAGCCGCGCGAGACGGGCTTCCTCGCGAAAGGATCTATGATCTTGGCCTTTGGGTCCTGGTCGGCGGACTCGTTGGGTCAAAGATATTGATGATCTTGGTCGAACCCGGCGTTCAGGTATTCACGCTCGATTTTTTACGCTCCGGCGGAGTTTACTACGGCGGTTTGATCGGCGGGTTTTTGGCCGCGGTGCTGGTCGTACGATTCTATCAGCTTCCGTTTTGGAAGGTTGCCGACGCTCTCGTTCCGGGTCTGGCACTGGGACAGGCGTTTGGACGGCAGGGCTGTTTTGCCGCCGGCTGCTGTTGGGGCAAAGCGACGTCTCTGCCGTGGGGCGTCCATTTTACTGAGCTCGGCCACGAATATACAGGCGTTCCGCTATATGGCCCCGATAATTCGGATCTCTACCTGCAACCGACACAGCTGTACGAATCGTTCATCATGCTCGCCGTTTTCGGCCTGCTCTTCTATCTGCATCGCCACAAGAAATTTGACGGTCAGGTCCTCGTCGCCTACGGCATCATTTATTCGATAGTTCGGTTTTCGATCGAATTTGTACGCGATGATCCACGCGGCGATCTGTGGGGATTGACCACGATGACCGGCCTTTCAACGTCCCAGCTCGCCAGTGTTCTCGTAGGTGTGGCTTCTATAATATTCATGTTCGTGCGTCTTAGGAGCGCTCATCGCGCCTCGGCGCCAACAACAAGTGATTGAAGAAACTCCAGCTCTCGTTTTTAACTCTACAGATCTCGACGCCGGCACCCGGCTGGACGCCTTTCTGGCTGACAATATTGATGGCTGGTCGCGTTCCCGCCTGCAGCGTCTCGTCGAGAACGAGGATGTCCTGGTCAACGACAAGGCCGTAAAATCCTCGTACAAGCTGCGCGAGGGCGACGTGGTCGAGGCCGACCTCATCGAAGCTCCCGTCGCAAGATTCGAGCCCGAGGATATTCCGCTCGATATCGTTTACGAGGATGAATATCTCGCCGTCATCAACAAGCCGTCCGGAATGGTGGTCCACCCGGGAGCCGGCGTCCAATCCGGCACGCTGGCGAACGCAATTGCCTTCCACTTTTCGCTAAAGGATCAAACAGCCGCCGAACAGGCACGCGGCCGCGTCGGTATTGTTCACCGACTGGATAAAGACACTTCGGGGCTGATCGTCGTGGCTAAGAATGACGATGTCCACGAGACTCTGTCCGAGCAGTTTCGCGAACGGCTCGTCTATAAATCCTACATTGCACTCGTCCACGGCCCGACCGACGAGAACACCGGCAAGATCGACGCCGCCATTGGCCGCAACAAACATAATCGTCTGCGAATGAAGGTCGCCGGACACGGCCGGACCGCGCTCACGCTCTGGCGCGTCCGCGAACGATTTACCAAATTTACCCTGCTCGATGTCGAGATCAAGACCGGCCGCACGCACCAGATCCGCGTCCACATGGGCTACATCAATCACCCCGTCGTCGGCGACGAGATCTACAACGAAGGCCGCGACAACACCATCGCCGACATAACCGTCCGCAACGCCGTCGCCACCATGCGCCGCTTTTTCCTCCACGCCGAAAAACTATCATTCACGCACCCTGTCACTAACGAGCGGATGGAATTTCAACAAGATCTACCACTCGAATTGAGCAATTTTCTAAAACTTCTCTAAACCGCAACCGCGTGCCTCGGGGAACGCCTGTTGCCGGGACCGCCGGCGCCCTCGCCGGCAAGCGTTCCGCTTCGGGACGCTTACGACCGCGCTAAACATCCAGCTCGAAAAAACCCCAACACAGTCACGCCGGAGGAACCGGCGTTGCAGGCGAGGGCGCCTGCGCTCCCGGCGAAGGCTCTCTCTGTATTGGCGCTCTCAGCGAAATTTGTCCTATAATTTCCGCCATGCGCCACGACCCACGCTATTGGCACAGTCGCGGC
>JBDTZO010000231.1:0-5870 GCA_040005135.1 Acidobacteriota bacterium
CAAGTATTTCCCTACAAGACCGAGCTCTGTTCCGTAACGACATCGTCCACCTCCGCGGCCATGTCGAGATTATGCAGTATTTGATGCCGTGCGGTGTCATGGCGGCGGTTGACGGTGGGATCGTCAAGGCCACCGCGTGAGTAATTGATAAATACACACGTCAACCTCGACCCTCATCCCCCGTGCCATACCCGGAATCTAGCAGGACGCATAATAATAATACTGGGACATTATATGTCTGACCCGCTTTTCCATTGACCCTGTTTTCTTTCGACCGCCCCTCGATCGACAGGCATAAAGCACCTTCATCTAGATCGGCTACGATAATTGAAACTGTTCTTCGACCTGAAACGAATTGAACTAAACGAGATATCAATATCATCGCAGCGAGGACATTATGATAAAAAAGGGAATATTTGTTAAGTTGGCAGCAAAACCGGGAAAGGAAGCAGAGGTTGAGGCCTTCTTAAATAGCGGTCTTGGCCTTGTGGATCAAGAGCCGCTAACCGTGACTTGGTACGCCGTCAAATTCGATCAGAGCACGTTTGGTATTTTTGACACATTTGAGGCTGAGGAGGGACGTGACGCTCATCTCAACGGTAAGGTCGCAGAAGCCCTGATGGCAAATGCCTCCGAACTTCTGTCAGAAGCTCCGCAGATCGAAAAGATCGATATTATTGCATCGAAAACAGCATAAAAGGACGGATCTCCCCCTAAATAAAGTTCCGACAGATCATCAGTACGTGAGGCACCGGCGTCCCGAGATGTTCGTGGCTCGCCGTCTATGGCTGGCACACTACCGCAATAAAATTGCGGCACAGAATAGACAACATCTGGCTGCCCAGGGGTTAGGTTAAATAGAAGCACATATGAGAGTTTTTGCATTACTGGTGATGATCCTATGTATTTCGGTCGTCAGCGTTTTTTCGCAGGCGAGTGACAGATCGCCGGAGTTCACGCTGAGAAATGGGTTCAGCGGTCTAAGTGAAGGAAATGGCGCACTAAAGATGTTTTTCGGCTCGGAGCGTATTTTCCACGTCGAGAGTCAAGGTTTCGACCAACCGGACGGCATTTTCCGCCTTGAGCAAACAGTTACTTTTAAGGGCAAACCTAGCCAGCATCGCACATGGCTGCTCAAATCCACCGGTCAAGCGCATTACGCAGGCAGTTTGAGCGATGCCGCGGGTTCAGTGTCCGGCTCGTCGAAAGGATCTCGTCTGCAGCTTCATTACCGAGCCAGCGGGCCTTTTATAATGCATCAGACGCTTGTCCTCATGCCCGATGGAAAGACGATCGACAACGTCGGCAAGATCACATTTTTAGGAATAACGGTGGGTCATCTCCACGAAACGATCACACGTAAGGATTAAGTCACGACACCAGGTCAAGAGAGTTGATCACGTTACCGATCAACCTGTTTCTAAGATTGTTCGGGCCGCGGAAGACCGTGTCCCGCGAGCGATTTGCCGCACATCTGTGGAGGCGGGAATGGGGCATGGCCACACGGCCATATTCTACCCGACGAAACGCCGAGTCTTGCGGTCCGAAGAGTTTGCCGATTCGATGATCCACCGGATCTCCGAGCACGATGTCCACGTCAAAAACAGGGTCCGGCCTCTAATGTTGCAACATTGGAGGCCGGACCTTGTTTTTACTTTTTTGACGCTAATACGCGGACGATACAGTTGAGCCTTTAGTAAACACCCAACCGTTTTAAGGCCGGACCGACACATTGCGCACGAGATTTAGATCGATGTCCTGCGTCGAGCCGTTCTTCATCCTGATATGCAGCGTTCCGCTGGACGGAACAGCTATCGGATCGCCGTCGCGGTCGCCGCGGCTCGCTTCGTTCTTACGGGTACCATAGTTGACGTTGCCCGTGGTTTGTTCTCCGAAAGATAACCCTGCACCGCTAAGACGCGCGTCAAATGAGCCGCCGCCGTTCGAGGCGTTGGTGATATGCAGGATGACCGTCTGCTTTTTTGTGAGTTTGACACTTGCTACCTCGCGTCCGGTTCCGCCTTCACCGCTCTGAGCACCTTCGCAGCAAAGAATGGCGGTAGATGAACCGTTCGAGGGCAACAGTTCGAACGAAAAGCCGGCTGAATCGTCGCGGCCGCGCCGTTTTACATCGAAGGTTATCGTGAGTTCGCCGGGACCTGCCATAAAGGAATAAAAGATCTCTCTGTTGCCATCTTTTTGATGGTCGCCAAAAGTTCCCGAGACCTCGGAAGAGTTTAGCGGTGTCGGATTATCACGATCCGACGATTGTGCCGAGATGTTACCAGCCGAGGCGGCCAGGATGAACGTAAATATACTGCACATCAGATAAGTCGATCGCTTCATATTAGTGCTCCTTTAGGTCCAAAAAGGCTGCTAAGGTCAGCTGCTCCGAAGGATTTCAATGCACCTGAAAAAAGATTAGCCGGTTCGATTCAGAGGGAGTATGTGCTTATTGAAAATCGAAGTCAATAAAAATCCTCCGGTTCGTTGAACTGATCAAATTCCACAGCGGAGTGAGCTTTTATATCAGGGCAGGAAGATCGGAGTCAAGCCTGCGAGATTGCGATTCTCCGGCGCTGCCGTTCCGCACAGCACTGGGGCGTATGCGGACAGAACGCCGTGGCCATCGGGTTTTTAATAAGTTTAGTTAGCGATAAGTTGGACGGCGATGGCAATTACGGCAATGCCGGCTACGGTGGCGGCGGAGACGGCGAAGCTTGGTGAGCGGCGGTGAGCTTCGGGTAGGAGGTCGCTGGTCGATGTGTAAAGGAAAAAGCCCGACGCGAAAGCCAGAAAGACGGCCAGGGCTCCGGCGGAGGGCAGAATAAATAGTGCGAGGACGGCACCCGCAACGGGAGCAACGGCGTCGAGGACCAAAAAGATGATGTCGCCCCGCTTTGCTTTTTCGCCATGGGTGACGAGCAGGACCGTGTTCAGCCCGTCGCTCGAATCGTGTGCGATGACGGCGAGTGCGACAAGCAGGCCGGTCTGCCAATTTACCAGCGAAGCCGCCCCGATCGCCATTCCGTCAAGCGTGCTGTGAACGATAAGTCCGACGGCGCTGAATTTTCCGATGTGTTTGTGATCCTCATTTTCGCAATCGCCTTCGGGACAGGCGTGAAGCACCAGTAGACGCTCTGTCAGGTAAAACAAAAGAAAACCGCCGATCACGATGCCGAGGACGACTCTCGAGCTCCAGCCTTGACCGGCGGCAAGCGAGAGCGATTCCGGAAGAAGGTCAAAGAACACCGCACCGAGAAGCACGCCGGCGCCGAATCCCATCAGCAAATGGATACGCCGTCCAGCCTTGGTCGCGATATATCCACCCGCCAAAGTGGATAACATCGCCAATAATGAAAAAATGATCGCGATCACGTCGATTAGGCTACCATATTTCGCGGCAGCGGCTTGAATTATAGGAGCCGTAATAGGCCGAGCCAGGCTCGATGTCGCAAAGCCCTTGTCCCGCGATCGGCTATTGCCCTTGGGCATGAAGAGCCGTAAAAAAAAGATCCAAACGTGGGAGTTTGGATCAAAAGAGTGTTTACTTAGCAAAAACAGGCCCAAGTGGGACGTGACGGGCAAAATTAAAAAGCTTTTACAACTGACTAAGGACAGTGGTTCTCACGCATTGCTCGCGTTCGGATCGGGAGATAGCTCTCGAGTTCGAAGCAGTTAGCGGTCGTCGAACGAGCGAGTTGGAAGTGGGAGCACATGATGCAAAAATTCCAACGCTCTTCGAAAATGGCCCTGAGAACCAGCTTCGCCTAAGGTTGTAATTTAAACGCGTCGCGAAAAAGTGTAAATACGTAATTTTACGTATGGTTTCGGGCGTGGTGGTGTATAATCTCGGAAATCTAAATCCTTGAATTGGACCTTGCCCGTCTGTTCACGGCCTCACGGACCTCATGCAACTCTCACATCATGACCTGTCAAATGTGCTGGCGGCAGTCGATATTTTGACATCGGACCCGGATCCGGCGACATTGCCGTCCCGCACAAATGATGCGGTGAAATCACTTGTGTCAACGGACGTCCTTTCGTTCGAAGCATTCGGAACGGACAACGATTACCAAGGCCCTCTCTGGTATACACCGGACGGAACGGTCGCGATGGACCTGCTCCGGGTAATGGCTAGACTCGTTCATCAACAGCCCTTTTACGAAGATCTGGTCCACAACCGCAGTCTCGCAGCAGTGCGGATCACCGACTATGTTTCGATCACGGAATATAAGAAGACCGCGATCTACAATGAGTTTTTTCGCCATATCCACACTGATCGCCAGATCGTTGCAACGCTTTCAGTGAATCCGGCACTGATGGTCTCGGTCAGCCTATGCAGAATGGGTAAGGAATTTGCCGACCGCGACTGTCATGTGCTCGACCTGCTCAAGCCGCATCTCGTTTCGGCGTTTCGAACGGCTCAATTTATCAATCGATCCAGATTCGAGGCCGAGCAGCTGCAAGTCGCTCTCGAGGCCACGCGTTTCGGCGTGGTATTGCTGGACAGATATTTTCAGACGCAGATCGAAAACCCGATAGCCGTGAGGCTGTTTCGAAAATATTTCCCCGCGGACCCAAGTGCAGTGCCCGACGAGCTTAAGCGGTATTTAAAATATCACCTGCAGAGATTTCACGGTGACGACTATTATTTGCCGCCGGCCCCGATGGAAGTGTGCCTTGGAAATTCGCGGCTGGTGATCAGATTGTCGTTTCACGCAGGGACGAAGACGACGGCAGTGCTGCTCGAGGAGATCAATTTTTCGTCGGCGTTTGATTCCGCAGGGTCCAAAATTACGGAAAGGGAAGCCACCGTTCTGTTTTGGGTAAGCCAGGGAAAGACGGACGCCGAGATCGCACTGTTGTTATCGATAAGTGTCCGGACCGTGCAAAAGCACGTGCAGCATATCTTCGACAAGCTCGGCGTCGAGACGCGAACCGCCGCCACCGCCTGTTTCCTGCAAAAATGAAGCCCGGATAGATCGCACGTGCTTGCGGAACTGTCGCAATTGGATCGATAACGGGCGTATAATCGCACGACTAATGGACATCGGAGGAACTGTCGTTATGGAAACGATCTGGCAGGATCTGACCCGTGGAATGGGCGGAGGCGAGGAATTGACGCGGGTTATATTTCGGCTGCTCGCGGCACTGTTTGCCGGAGGCATGGTCGGTTACCAGCGTGAATGGGAACGAAAGTTTGCCGGGCTTCGCACCCATATACTTGTGACGGTCGGTGCGTGTCTTCTTGTATTGGCCGGCGGCGCGTTCGGAATGTCATCGGATGGCGTTTCACGTGTCGTCCAGGGCATCGTAACGGGCATCGGTTTTCTCGGGGCGGGCACAATACTCAAGCTGAGCCAGGAGCATTCGATCAGGGGCCTGACCACCTCGGCGGGAATCTGGGTGACATCAGCGATCGGGATCGCGATCGGGCTTGGGCTGGTCGGCATAGCTCTGATCGCGACAGTTCTGACGGTAATTGTTCTCGCTCTCATAAAGCCAGTCGAGGCAGGATTGCCGAAAACGAGACTGATCGAGACTGGGCAAGAAGACGGTGAGCGATGAAGCAAAAAAAAGCGAAAGCCGAAGTTGTATGACTTCGGCTTTCGCCATTATGCAAATTGGTGGTCTCAGACTTAACCGCAACACAAGCTGAAATCGCTACCGTTGCTCGATTCCTCGCCTAGCGGAGTTCACAACTCAAACCTTGTGCGGAGCCTGAAGCCGTATGTTTCAATTACGAATTTCAAATTACGAATTACGAATTTAAGAAAAATCACGTAATTCGTAATTGTTAATTCGTAATTGAAAACGTGGCGGAAAGGGTGGGATTCGAACCCACGGAACCCTTTTGAGGTTCACTA
>JBDTZO010000255.1:0-1771 GCA_040005135.1 Acidobacteriota bacterium
GATCTGGGCTTTGAGGAACCTTTGGATCGAGATGCACGGTTCGAATCGTCTTTCCATTGACGACGATCTCAACATTCGAATCACCGCTCAGTTCCTTCGTCGTCTTGACGTAGTTTGTCAGACCAATTAGCACGTAAGCAGTTCCTCGAGTTGAGTACCACATGTCGCCTTGCTTCGAGACCTGCAGGTAATGGACAATGCGCGGAACGATGATGTCGGTAGGCCGGATGGTCGTGTAGGCCACCAAAGCCGAGGCCGCCATTTCGGAACCCCAATAGCCTGCGCCCTCAGACCAGTAGGCAACGTCGGTTCCGGCCGACTTTGCTGTCAACAAGGTCAACGCTTCGTTGGCCTTAGCCATATCGCCCTTGGCATAGTAGGCCATTGCCGCTTGCGTCAAGTCGCCCGCGGAAAGTTGCTTGAGGTCGGTCCCGGCCAAATATTTTCCGGCGTCGCTCTTGCCCCATCTCAGCATCGAATAGATCAAATAGAACTTGTCTCGCTGGGTCCAATACTCGCCGTCTGCGTATTGGATTGGTTGAACTCTGTTCTTCTCAAGCCACTTCATTCCCCAGTCGAGCGTCGGATCCACTCCAACCGCCGAAACGTCGATTCCTGCTCGCTTGGCCCGATCGAGGCCATCGAGGACAAGGCCAGTCATGTAGGCGTCTGACAAGTCGTATTCCCACCATCCGAATCCGCCGTCGCGATGCCGCATGTTTTCGAGCCGAGTGAGCGAGTCGCGAACGATCTTTGGCAAATCATCGAGCTGTTTCGGTCGAGGCAAGCCAAGGTCTTTGACGGTTTTATCGACCAAGACGCTCGGCATGAATCTACTCATCGTTTGCTCGACGCATCCATACGGATAGCCGATTAGTCCGTCGAGCGACGACAACATATCCCCGACGAGAGTCGGGCTCAAGTTGATCGTTAGCTCACCGTATTTTGGATCGGCGCTTTTCCTCAGAGCCAAATCAAAGGTCGTTGACCCCTGCCCCGCCTGAGACACCAGCACCGGCCGACCATGCGGTTCGATTGGGAAGGATTGCTCAACGCCATCGGTCGGTCCGCCGTCGATCCATGCCCGGGCGGTGACGGTGCCCGAACCGGGATCGCCGGCCGTCACTTCACACTCGATCGTTTGGGGTTTGCCGTTGGGGACGTGCACCGTAGTCGGCGCTGCCTTACTAACCGACGCGCCGGTGACTCCGGTTTGGATGTGAACATCCTGATCTTTACCCGAGTCGTTCGCAATCACCAACGTCATTCGCTGATGGTCACCACTGACCAGATACTGCGGCAGTTCGAGCCGAATCATCAATTCCTTCTTAGCCCGGAAGTTTTCGGTTTCCATTCCCACCGACGTCTTGTCGGTGATGCCAATCGCCGTGACCCTCCATTCGGTCAGGTTGTCTGGTAGCTTCACTCGAACTTTCGTCTCGCCGTTCTCTCCCGTCCAGACGGACGGATTCCACTGGGCGGTATCTCGGAATGTCTTGCGAAGCGGGATCTTTGAAGACCCTTTGTCGCCACCATCGAGATAAATCTCTGGGAACGAGAAGCTCGTTTCTACATCGTTTGAACGATTTGGATAGAAGTCGTGCAAGAGGTCCGTATCATCGGGTGCGATGTCGTAAATACCTTCGTCAACCACACCCACCGAAACATCTGCGCCGACCGGTTTGCCACTTGAGTCGGTTGTCTTGAGGCTAACAATGGCGGTTTCGCCCGGCTTGTAGACTTCCTTGTCGCATTTCACGTCGATGTTTAG
>JBDTZO010000073.1:0-19790 GCA_040005135.1 Acidobacteriota bacterium
TTCTGCTCGATGTGCGGCCCGCATTTCTGCTCGATGAAGATCACCCAGGACGTCCGCGATTACGCCAACGCCCAAAACATCGAAGCCGAAAAAGCCATTGCAGTCGGGATGACTGAAAAAGCAAAGGAATTCGTCGCAACGGGCAGCGAGATATACCACGGGTCTGACCCGATCAGCGGCAAAGACCATCACTAGATATCAAGTCAAAAAAAGAAGGAAGGGCCGCCGACAGCCCTTCTCTTTTTTCGATTTCTTCTTCGCGTCTTCCGTTCGCGATCTTTGCACTAAAACTCTTTTTTAACCGCAGAGTTCGCATAGCTCCGGGCTTGGATCATGAACGACCTTTTCCGCTGCGACATCATGTCTAGCTACTAAGACGGAATCGTTATAACCGGACACATTGCTTCGCGAAGTATCTCCGCAGTTCTCTCGCCCAACGACTCGTCGGCAAATAGCTTATGCGCGATGCCCACGACGATCAGATCGATCTGGTTTTCCGACATCACGGCCTTCACGTTTTCGCAGAGATCACCGTGGCGGACGACCTCGTCGAACGTGACACCGGCGAGGACCTCAGAGGTCATTGCGGCGGTAATATCGCCGAAGCTCTCTGCCCCTCGGATTTCTCGTTCGCGATCGACAACACGTAGAACCTTCAGATTGGCGTCGAATTGGTTCGCGAGTTCGGCCGCGTATTTGAGGGCGTTTTCCGGGTCGGTCAACGGGTCGATCGTGCAAAGGATAGTACGGATAGACACGGCTTCTTTTACGTTCGGGTTGACCGTCAGCACAGGACCTTCAAAATCTCGCAGGACCGATTCGGCGACCGAACCAAACCGCAACTTGTCCCAGCCGCTGCGCCCGTGCGTGCCCAACGTCATCAGAATTGTATCCGCTTTCTTCGCTTCGGCCTTGATCGCGGCGATCGGAGTCTCCTCGGCGATCACGGGAACAGCAGCGCTGCCGGATTCTAGGTTTTCGGACATGAAAACCTTCAGCTCGTTCATCGCTTCGTCGATGCCGAATCGCTGCTCGGCGTCGATCTCGGCGACCTGCGACGAGGTGAAATACGGCGGCGCGTCGACGTCCATTGCGAATAGTACTTTGGACTGAACTCCGATCCTGCGGGCGATCGAATCGCCTATCTGCATCGCGATCGCCGATTGTGGGCTCATATCGACGGCGTTGATAACGGTCTTGACGCTGGAACGCCGGGTTTCGCCTTTGTGCTTCTTTCGCTCGCTTAAATAGAAGAGCACGGGCACGGCCATTCGAGACAGCAGCAGTGATGCGACCTCGCCGGCCATCAGCGAGATGGCCAGACCCTGAAAGATCGGATCGAAAAGCATAACGGACGAGCCAACGATAACGGCGGCCGCCGTCAACATCATCGGTCGAAAGCGCACCGCTCCCGCATCGACGACCGCGTCGACCAGCGTCATTCCATGCTGCATCCGAAGCTCGACGAAATCTACGAGGATGATCGAGTTGCGGACCACGATGCCGGCACCCGCGATGAAACCGATCATCGACGTTGCGGTAAAGAACGCTCCCATCAGCGCGTGAGCCGGCAGAATACCGACCAGCGAAAACGGGATCGCGGCCATGATGGTCAGCGGTGTTTTGAACGACTGGAACCACCCGACGACGAGGATGTAGATGAGCACCATCACCGCCGCGAACGCGATGCCCATGTCGCGGAACACTTCGAATGTAATGTGCCATTCGCCGTCCCACTTCATTGCGTATTTGTCGGTCAGGAACGGCTGCGAAGCGACGTACCGCTCGAGAGCGTAGCCCTCAGGCAGCTTCATCGCCTCGATCTTGTCGTTCAAGCCCAGTATCGCGTAGACCGGGCTCTCGATCGCACCCGCGACGTCCGCCGTGACATAGACGACCGGCATCAGGTTCTTGTGATAAATGCTCTTGTCCGTAAGCGTTTCGCGTGTACTCACCAGTTCGCCCAAAGCCACAAGGCTGCCATTTCTGCCGGCGACCTTTACCCGCGTGATATCCGCAAGGCTCGAACGGTCCGCTTTCGGCAAACGGATATTGATATACGTGTCCTCTTTTTCGTTCGGCAGATGGACGAGACCCGCGTTCATTCCGCCCACGGCCATATTGAGCGTCTGTGTTATCTGTTCGGCCGTGACGCCGTTTATCGCCGCCTTTTCTTTGTCGATCAGCAGATCGTATTTGGTCTGGTCGTCCTCGACGTACCAGTCGACATCGACGACCCCATCCGTTTGCTCAAATATGCCGCGGATCCCGCGTGCGATCTCGATCTGCCGCTCGTATTTAGGCCCGTAAACCTCGGCAACGATAGTCTGGAGGACTGGCGGTCCGGGCGGGACCTCGGCGACCTTAACGTTCGCTCCGTACCTGAATGCTATCTGCTGCAGGAACGGACGAACGCGTTTGGCGATATCGTGGCTCTGGGCCGAACGGTCGTCCTTTGACGCGAGGTTGACCTGGATGTCGGCGACATTCGGCCCCTGCCTTAAAAAATAATGGCGGACGAGCCCGTTGAAATTGTACGGAGCCGCCGTGCCGACATACATCTGGTAATCGACCACCTCGGGCACGGTCGCGACGTAAGCAGCAAGTTCCCGCGTCACGGCCGCCGTCTGTTCAAGCGTCGAGCCCTCGGGCATATCGACGACGACCTGAAATTCGCTCTTGTTGTCGAACGGCAGCATCTTGACTTTGACGAACTTGAGTGCGACCAGCGATATCGACGCCAGCAGCAAAAGGACCACGCCGGCCAGGAACGTGTATCGCCAAAACGGCTGCTCAATGATCGCCGACATCACCTTGCGGTAGAGTCGCGTTGTGAATCCCTCGACGCCATGCTCGTGCTTTGCGTTCCGTTTGAGCAGTTTGAGGCTCGCCCACGGCGTCACGACAAAGGCGACGATCATCGAAAAGACCATCGCCGCCGACGCACCGACAGGTATCGGCCGCATGTACGGCCCCATCAACCCGCTGACGAACGCCATCGGCAGGATCGCCGCGATGACCGCAAAGGTGGCGAGGATCGTCGGATTGCCGACCTCATCAACGGCCTCTATGGCAACGTCGACCATCGGACGCCCTTTGTTTTCTGGCAACGCGTAGTGGCGCGTCATGTTTTCGACCACGACGATCGCATCGTCGACTAGGATGCCGATCGAGAAGATCAGCGCGAACAGCGTGATTCGGTTTAGCGTGTAGCCGTAAAAATAAAAGACCGCGAGCGTCAGTGCGAGCGTGACCGGGATCGCGATGGCGACGATTCCTGCCTCGCGAAACCCGAGCGCGAGCATGATCAGCGCCGAGACCGAAGCGATCGCGATCAGCATGTGCAGCAAAAGCTCGTTGGATTTATCGGCGGCCGTCTCACCGTAATCGCGGGTCGTCGTTACGCGGACCTCCGCCGGGATCAGATCGCCCTTGAGAGATTCGACCTTGGCGAGAATGCTCCGCGCGATATCGGTGGCGTTGGTTCCCTTTCGCTTGGCGACCGCGATCGTGACGGCCGGGTCGATGCCGCCAGCGGGCTCCGTGTTAGAAACATCGCGATGCTCGTTGTTTGCCTGGCCGAACATAACATAATCGGCCGCGACCTCCGGGCCGTCGACGATCGTCGCCACGTCACGCAGGTAGACGGGCCGGTCGCCGAACACGCCGACGACAACATTGCCAACATCCTCAGCCGAAGCGAGAAAATTGCCCGTCTCGACGACCGCTTCCCGGTTCTGCGACGAAAAGTTTCCTGAGACCGTTTGCCGGTTCGATCCCTCGAGCATCGGAACGATCATCGCCGGTGCGATATTACGCGACGACATCTTTGCGTCGTCGAGCAGCACGCGGACCTGGCGGCGCTGACCGCCGATCATCTTGACCTCGGAAACGTCGGGTATCTGCTTGATCTGATCACTAATCTCGGCGGCAACGCGTCGGAGCGTAAAACTGTCGTACCGCTGGCTGGAGATCGTCAGCGCGAGAATCGGTACATCGTCGATCGACCGCACCTTGACCACCGGCGGAGAGGCACCCTGCGGAATCATGTCCTGATTGGAAAAGAGCTTCTGATTAAGACGGACGATGGCGTCGGATTCATTCTGCCCGACCTTAAAACGGATGATCGCCAGCGACGAGCCCGGGGACGAAGTCGAATAGATGTACTCGACGCCCGGTATCTCCCAGAGCAGCTTTTCCATCGGTTTGGTGACACGTTCCTCGACCTCCTTGGCCGACGCACCGGGCATCTGGACCATTACGTCCACCATCGGGACGATGATCTGAGGTTCCTCTTCACGCGGAAGCAAAACAACGGCGCCGATCCCCAACAGGACCGAGGCCGCCACGATCAGCGGCGTCAGTTTCGATCGAATGAATGTACGGGCGAGTTTCCCGGCGATCCCAAGCTCTCTCATAAGATCACCTGACCTGCGTGCCGTCTGAAATTGAACCGACGTCCGACGTGACGATCTCGTCGCCCGCGGACAAACCGGAAAGTATCTCGGCCATCCCTTCGGAATCGGTGCCCTTGGTGACGATCCTGAATTGCGCCGTGCCGTTCGGAGCGACGACAAAGACACCGATTAGCTGTCCGCGGGTCACGATCGCCGTCTGCGGGATCGTTAACGCCTCTTTCTGTGCGACCGGAAACCGCGCCAGGCCGTAGAGTCCAGTGCGCAGCCGATCATCAAGCGGCAGATCGATCTTGACCGTCGAGGTGCGGCTCGCAGCGTCCGCTGAGGGCGTTATCTCGGCAACGGTGCCGTTAATGTCACCTGCCGAGATCGCGTCGATGTGGACGACGACGCGGCCGCCGATACGAACATTCTTTGCCTTCGATTCCTCGACCGCGGCCTCAAGCCGGTATTGCGAATTATCTTCGATCGCGAGCAGCGGCACGCCCGGAGCAGCCGTCGAACCTGCCTCGGCATACTTCTTCACCACGACGCCCGAAACCGGAGAGGTGATCCGCGAATAACCTGCATACACCTGCGAATTGGCGATGTCGGCCTTTGCCTGCTCGATCTTTGCGTTCAGCTGTTTTCGTTTCGAGTCGATCACTTGGACCAAAGCCTTTGCCCGATCGAGTTCCGACGCGGCCATTTTTGCCTTCGAACGGGCCTCATCAAATTCCTGTGCCGTCGCCGATCTCTGGTCGTAAAGGTCCTTGTACCTGCCAAATGTCACATCCGCAAGCTGCTTGCCGGCCTCGGCTGTTCGTACCGCGGCATTGGCGGCGTCGATCGATCGGTCGATCTCGTTGATGCCGGCCTGTGCCTCGTCGAGTCCCGCACGTGCCTTTTGGAGCTGCGTGCGGCTCTCGGCCGAATCTATCTCAACGAGAAGCTGCCCGCGTTTGACGACGTCGCCCTCGGCGGCCGGAAACGAAAGTATGCGGCCCATCATATTCGCCGAGATCTGCGTCGTGGTCTTTGCCTTGACCGTTCCGGTCGCCTCGTAATAATCCTCGATCGAGGATTTAGTAACCGTGGTGATCGCAACGTTCCGTACCTCAGCGGCCGGTTTATTCTCTGCCTTATCAGCGGCGCGGCCGCATCCGGCTGCAAATATTGCCGAGGTGGCGACCAAGACGATGAAAGTTTTTCTTGTGATCATATCTTCACCGATCAATCGAACCAGCGGACATCCGTCAGCGTGCCTGTCGCCAGCAAAAGGCCGGCGTACCCGATGTAAAACTCGTATCGCGAATTGAGCATGTCCTGCCTCGCTCCCGTCAGTGCCGCTCCGGCACGAACTACCTCGCTGAACGTCGTCAATCCCGCCTTGTAACGGTCGTCGGTTATTCGCAAAGCTTCTTCTGCACGGGCGATGCTCTTGATCGAAACGCGTATCCGGGCGTCGGCCGTCTTAAATGCCTGATATGCACGAATGACGTCGAGCCGGACCTGGTTCGCCAAATTATCGCGTTCGAGCGCTGCGAGAGTTACGCCCTCGACCGCCTGCTGCTCACGTGCCTTTCGTCCGGCGTCGAAGAGCGTATAAGTAAGGTTCACACCGACCGTGTAATCCGAGCTTCCGTTTGCGATATACGGCGAAGAATACCCGACGTTCCCGAACGCATCGACCCGCGGAAGGTGCATGTCACGCAACGCCTTTGTCTTTACGCGGCTGTTTTCGACGTCGAGCAGAGCACACCGGTAATCGGGCCGCGACTCAAGCGCGAGGCGGATCACCTCTGTCTGGTCTGCGGCCGGAAAAAATTTCTCTTTTAGTTCGCCCGCAAGGGCACGTTCGCGGTCAGCATTCGTCCCCGTAGTAATGTTCAGCGACGCAATCGTGTTGACGAGCTGGCTCTGTGCCTCGATCTTTCGCTGAATGCCGGTTGCCACCTCGAGGTCTGCCGCAAGCAGATCGGCCTCGGTCGTCATCCCGACATCGACCATATCGCTCACCTTTTTTCGGTTCGCCTCTGCCGCACCGATCGCGTCGTCGCTCACCCGGATCAATTCACGGCCAAGGATCACGCCGTAGAACGAACGGACGACATCGAACCGCAGCCGCTGCAGTGCGGCGTCGGCCATCAGTTCCGCCTGTTTTTTGGCTATCTCGGCCTGTGACACACGCGATGACGTCTGCCGCTGGTCGAATATAGGCATCTGTGCGTTGAATTGCGTACGAAAGTTGAAAAGCCCGGCGGGCTTGTTGAGCGAGTCGATCGAAAAATTTGATGGCCCAAAGCGTCCCTGCTCAAGCAGCGAGCCGAACACGTATACCGGATTGTTGCTCCTAACAGCCGACTGGCTAAATTGGGCGAACGGCCATTTGCCGGCCGTGGTTTCGCGGATCTTGGCCTCGGCGATCTTGACGCGCGTTTCCCCCGCCTTTGCCGCAGGGTTTGTCGCGATCGCCATTTCCACAGCTTGCGAGAGGCCCAGTACAGGCTCTGTCGCGATCTGTGCTTTCGCCGAAAACGAGAACGCCAGCAGCGGCACGCCGATCAGCAAAGCGGCGGCCGGGACCGATCGAAGGGTTTCTATGAATGAACGCATCGTGGTTGGTAAACCGCTGTCGGCTCGCAAATAGCGGCCATGCGGCCCCTTTCTTAACCCTTGAATCCCGCCATTTTCAGAAACGACATCATCGGGCACCTATTGGTGATCGCCGATTGAGCCAGGTTAAGCCCCACGAACGCCGTGAATAATAGAAAGTATGGGCTGACGTAAAAACCGAGCACTACGCTTATGAAAACAAAGCTGCCGGCGATAAGACGAAGCATTCTGTCGACTGTCATTTTTCTGCCTCCGGAGCCGATGCCGTAAAGTATATTACTACATCGTGATATACTGACTCTAACGTAGCCGACATTATGGGTAATGTCAATGACAGGCTATATCTGGTGCTAAAGCTAGCTACTATGCCCAGTGGCGACGCCGGCGGCTCTTACATTGCATTAAACATAACTGCTTAGTAATATATTTTAAGTGCGTGGTTACACATCGCACGACCAGGCGCAAAATGAAAAACAATAACGAAATAAACGACGCCGCTCTCGAGATGATCGCGGGGCGTTTTCGCTTGATGTCCGAACCGATGCGACTAAAGATCCTGCACACTCTCGGCGATCGGGAAATGAACGTCAGCGACATAGTAACCGCGACGGGAGCCAATCAGGCCAACGTTTCCAAACACCTCGGCATACTTCACGGGGCCGGTGTCCTCAGCCGCCGAAAAGACGGCTTGACCGTAAATTATAAAGTCTCGGACGAGACCATTTTCGAGCTCTGCGACCTCGTCTGCTCACGCCTCAAATCCCTCTTCGACCTCCGCAGGTTTGGGTCCACCGAAGCCTAGGCAAACACCTACGATCGTAACAGGCCGTATGTCGGCATCTCTGAAAAAGGTGAGCGAATCATTGATGTAACTAAGCTGGAGATAGCATCTTAGCTCTCTGATGTGGACGACGAAGAGTAACCACGACAAAGCGGTCGCCAGCTTACTCATAAACAACGATGCATGTTAGCGGTATGCACAAGAGGTCGGTTGATCGTACGACAGGCATGAGTTCCGGAACGTGGTGATCAGTGTTGTCGCCCGGCCTGACGATCTCGCCTTCGACGCGATCATCGGCAAATGCCAATATCAGTCCACATCGTCGATCGAAAATCGAAACTTCTCAGAATGAAAGTTTAACCGGTCGACAGGCATCGTCGTCAGGGGACCGATACGCGGCAAGATCAGAGGCTCAAATAAGTTAGTTTCCCTGCTCTCAGCGACGAACAGACCAACACGTCAAGACAAATTCAACAGCCACCCTCGCACATCTCTCGCATATGAAACACACAACGAGGCCTATTTCAATGATTAGCGAGCACCTAACCAGAATTGCACTTACTTCTTGAATTCAGATGAACGATCCGATGTTAGGGTGACATGGGAGCGATCGGCTCCAAACTATCGCTGACGCTAACTATAAACATTGTTAAAAAGATGCCAAAATTGTGGAAAGGTTCCGGGCTTATGCCTTTCTATTAATTGGAGCAAAGTGTAAACCCGACGCGGTTTCCGCCCGACCTCCGCCCCATAGACATCCAGCCAAATGAAAAAGACATATCTGATCTTTGCCGCTACGCTCCTCTTCACCGCAACCACATTTGCTCAGGACAGACCGCGTTTTTTTGACAATTTCGACACGTCGCGCGGAGTTCAGATCTTTCGGCCGCCGATGCCGGCGCCCGCCTCGCGGCCGGTCCGAAATTCGAAAAACAAAAAGCTATTGCAAAACACCGTCTCGACGGAGAAGGTGATCGGCCGAACGGGCAAGCCCCGAATGAGCGTTTCCGATGGCCTTTCGCAGCGGGAGCCGCAGCGTGCAGCAGCACCGGCCCGAATGCTGATGGCGTCAGCAAACGGTATGAAGGGCTTCACGACGGGCGACGGAGCGATTGACGCGTATATAGTCGATTCGAGCCGTCGATACGGCATCGACCCGCTCCTCATCTACTCGCAGATGCACCAGGAATCCTCATTTAAGCTCCGCGCGACTTCGTACAAGGGCGCGAGCGGCCTGATGCAGCTGATGCCCGCCACAGCGCGCCGTTTGGGCGTGACGAACATCTACGATCCGAAACAGAATATCGACGGCGGCGTCAAATATATGCGAATTTTGCTCGACATGTTCGGGCAGGACGTCAATCTCGCACTTGCCGGTTACAACGCCGGTGAGGGAGCTGTGATGCGGTTCGGCAATCAGATACCGCCGTTCAGCGAGACACGCGAATACGTTCGCCGGATCTCGACGCGTTACAGCTCGATCACAGATCCGAAATTTGCCAGCACGGCCCGCTTCGTCAGTAATGACAAGGCAGCCAAGCTCGAACAAAAAGACTCGCGCCCGCTATACACCTATGAGCCAAACGCGGTCGCGATCCGGCTCGCGGACGGCCGTGTACGGCTCGTCAATCAATAAGATCACGGAGGCCGCGGCAGCCTCTTTGAACAAGCTCCTGCCGAGTTAGACTCTTCTCCACTTAGTCTCAAAAGACCTGCGGCCGGTTCGATAACCGGCCGCGTTTTTTGTGTGATCGCCCCTTGCCGGCAGTCTGCGGCCGGAACTCTATGGATCGCGAACTCGTCGAGACGTGTCGATTCGTTTAACATTGAAGTTTACAATAGACGCACATATCGAGGAACGCAGATGAAAATACTTATAACCGGCGGGGCCGGATACATCGGGAGCGTCGTAACCGAAGAGTGCATTACCTCCGGCCATGAGACGTTCGTGGTCGACAATCTCGTTAAGGGTCACCGGGAAATGGTGCATTCTGCTGCGCGATTCTTTGAAAACGATATCGCCGATAAGGCATCCATCACGCGTATACTCGACGAAAACGATATCGAGGCCGTTATACACATGGCGGCATATTCGCTCGTCGGCGAGTCCATGGCCGATCCGTCCACTTATTACCACAATAACGTCGTCGCCGGCCTCGAGCTCCTGGACGCCATGCGAGCAACCGGTGTGAGTAAGCTGATCTTTTCCTCGACGGCGGCGGTCTACGGAGAGCCTAAAGAACAGCCGATCTCTGAGAATGCGTTGCTGGCGCCGACAAATACATACGGCGAGACCAAGCTTGCATTTGAGAAGTTGCTGATGAGGTTCGACGCTGCCTACGGCATAAAATACACCACGCTGCGGTACTTTAATGCTGCCGGAGCGAGCGAGCGGTACGGCGAGATCCACGACCCCGAAACACATCTCATACCGCTGATCCTCGATGTCGCGGAAAAGCGTTCGCCGCACGCCAGTATCTTTGGCGATGACTATTCGACGCCGGACGGCACCTGCATACGCGATTACATTCACGTGACAGACCTCGCAAAGGCACATGTTCTGGCTATCGAGCAGCTTGGCGACACAAGCAAGACCTATAACCTCGGCTCTGGCGGCGGATATTCAGTAAAGGAGGCCGTCGAGATGGCCGCCAAAGTGACTGGCTGCGAAATTCCGGTAAAGATCGTCGATCGGCGTGCCGGCGATCCGGCGGTGCTCGTAGCGTCGTCTGACAGGATAAAGGCGGAACTCGGCTGGAAACCCGAACTGACCGAACTGAGCTACATAATTGGCTCCGCGTGGAAATGGCGACGGACCCATTCAAGGGCCTAAACCGTCCGTGATCGTGTCATGTGTGTAAGGAACAACTCACTCCGGCAATTTAATTGGTGCGCTAATGAATTTGCGTGAATACCACGCGATCTCAATAAAACGGAGGCCATTACCCATGCCAGATTCGAAAGACCATAAGGGTTCAAGCCAATCCACATCCGGCGGCAGCGGATCGAACGAAACGTAGGACCTTTATCAATATTTAATACTGTCTGAAGCCTCGGCCGCACACCAGGTGCTGCCGAACCATTTGTTTTTGCGAAGTTTATCTTGCCGACGCGAGCGATAGAAAACTTTACGGCGGAACGCGACCGTTTTCAGGCAAGTTGATATAATTTTCCCGAAGCGATCTAAGCGTCGAGGCGGAGCCAAGTGCGATGTACTGTATAAAATGCGGGACGAACAATTCGGATGCGGCTAACTTTTGCCGAAAGTGCGGCGAGTTGATGGAACCCGAAGACGAGACTCAGGTTGCGGCGCGGAATGTTGGCGCCGTGGCTGACGTTCGGGCGGAATATCGTTCGGACACCGAGAAACAGGTGCAGACTCTGCCGGCGGTGACGGACGACGAAACGGATCCGCCGATCTTCGCGATCGGGCCGACACTGATGTTTGTTAAGATCGGCTATGTTCTCGCGGCCATCGGAGCTTTGCTGCTTGTCGGTATACTCAGCATGTTCAGCGTTTCGGCTTGGATATCGATACTGATGGGCCTGCTGCTGTTCCTCATTCCGGCTTACTATCACCTGCGGGCAAAGCTCGTGCGATACTCGCTGACAAGCACTCAGATCGAGGTGGATTCGGGCCTGGTCGGACGGACGACACGCAATATTCCGCTTCGGCGCATTCAGGATGTGACCGTCGCGACGTCTGCGACGCAACGGCTGCTCGGATTCGGCGACCTTGTTATCGACAATGCCAGCGAGCTTGGCGGCAAGGTCGTGCTAAAGAACATTAATTCACCAAAGCAATATGCCGATCTGATGCTTAAGCAAATGCGGCGTCTCGAAGGCCGATAGCGGACGACAGCAACTTCCGCATCGTCGTCGAGCGAGCGGCCGCAACATTCTATGAAAACGATCTTTGTTACAGGCGGAGCAGGGTTTATCGGCTCGGCCTTTGTTCGACAAGTTTTAGAACGTCAACCCGATGTGCGGATCGTCGATCTCGACGCACTGACGTACGCCGGCAATATGGAAAATCTTGCGGGCGTCGATGGCGAGCGGCACACGTTCGTCCACGGTGACATCTGTGATCGCGAAGCCGTGATGGCCGCGATGCCCGAAGGCTGCGATGCTGTATTCAATTTCGCGGCCGAATCACACGTCGACCGCAGCATCACGTCCGCCGGCGAATTTTTGCGCACCAATATTATTGGCACGCAGGTCTTGCTCGACGCCGCACGGACACGTGGCGTGCGGCGATTCGTTCAGATCTCGACCGACGAAGTTATGGGCAGTCTGCCGGACGATTCGGATGATTACTTTACCGAGGAATCGCGGCTCGAGCCCAATTCGCCATATGCCGCATCAAAGGCCTCGGCCGAGTTCGTAGTGCGAGCGGCGCGAGAAACATTTGGGCTGGATACCGTAATTACACGCTGCGGCAACAATTATGGCCCGCGGCAATTTCCCGAGAAGCTTATTCCTCTAATGATCGCAAACGCGATGAACGACCTGCCGCTGCCCGTTTATGGTGACGGAAAGAACGTCCGAGATTGGATATTCGTGGACGATCACTGCTCGGCGATCTGGCTGGCTTATGAAAAGGGACGCTCGGGCGACGCGTACAACATCGGCGCACGCAATGAGCAGTTCAACATAGACGTTGTCAAGGCAATTTTAGACTCGCTCGGCAAACCACATTCGCTAATAGGCTACGTCACCGACCGGCTCGGGCACGACCGCCGCTATGCGATCGATCCCGTCAAGGCCGAAACCGAGCTCAGCTGGAAGCCGTCGATAACCTGGGCAGACGGCCTCGCAGCGACGATCAAATGGTACGCCGACAACGAACCGTGGGTCACACGCGTCCGGAGCGGCGAATATCGCGACTATTACCAAAAAATGTATGGCGCGAGCATCGGGTAAACCTGTTTAGATCAAACGATGAAAATACTTATCACCGGGGCCAACGGGATGGTCGCAAGGGCGGCCGCGAATCATTGCCGCGAGCGGGGCGACGACGTCGTGGCATTGACCAGAGCCGAAATGGATATCGCCGACGCGGACGCTGTCAACGCCGTTCTCGGCGAGCATAGACCGGACGCGGTGATCAACTGCGCAGCATATACGGACGTCGACGGAGCCGAATCTCACGCTGAGGCGGCAAGGGCAGCTAATACCGTTGGCGTCGGCAACCTGGCCGCAGCAACGCGAAAGCTCGATAGCCGTTTCGTAACGATCTCGACTGATTATATCTTTGACGGGATGAACAAGGGCTTTTACACCCAACGCGACACTCCGAATCCGGGCAGTGTTTACGCCGTCACAAAGTATGAAGGCGAACGCCTGGCGACGGAGCGTAACGCTGGGTCGATCATTGTTCGTTCCGGCTGGATATACGGGCCCGGCGGAACGAACTTCTTGAGCATAATGCATCGCCTGTTTGCCGCGGGAAAACCGATAACGGCGATCGCCGATTCGTATGGCACGCCGACGTTCGCCGGCGATCTCGCAAGACGGATTCGCGAACTGGCTGCAATCGACATGCCGTGCATTTTTCACGTCACCAATAGCGGTCCCGGCACTAGCTACTACGAATTCGCCCAAGCGGTTTGCGAGATCGGCGGGTTCGACCCCACTCTTGTCACAGCGGTTTCCAACAGCTCGCTATCGCGGCCGGCTCCGAGGCCATCCACCTCGAAGCTTGCGTGTCTGCTAAGTGAAAAATTTGGACTCGACCCGCTACCCGAATGGCGTGACGCGTTAACCGGTTTTTTGAAGAGGTCCGACTAGATCGATCCCGCACCCCGGAAAAATGCGGCCGGGAAAATTCCTGGCCGCCTTTAACTTTACTCACTAAAAACTGAGGTCGTTTAACCCTCGATCGATTCAACATCCTCTAGCATCGGTGTAGAATCATCGTCTGCGGCATGCTTGTAATAGCTGTAATATGTAGAGCCGTAGTAATCGTATTCCATCGAACTGCTCTTGATACCATTCAGAACGACACCGTAGATCCTCGCTCCGATACTTGCCAGCCGCAGTTTGAACTGTCGCATCAAGTGGATCGAACTTCGGCCCGCCATAGCCACCAGTACGACGCCGTCTACCAACGTGGACAGGATCGCGGCATCGGTGAATGAGATCGCCGGCGGCGAATCGATGATCACGTGCTTAAATCTGCCGCGAAGGAACTGAAGAAGGTTCTTCATCTCATTCGAACTTAGCAGCTCGGCCGGATTCGGCGGGATCGGACCGCTCGTAATGATCTTTAACCGCGGCAGTTCGGGGCATGATTTGATCATGTTCTCAGTCGATCTTCCGCCGGAAAGGTAGTTTGTCAGCCCCTGTGTGTTTTCAAGGCCAAAGTGGCTGTGCAGCCGCGGCCTCCTCAGATCGCAGTCGATGATGACAACGTCGACGTCCGATTGGGCCAAAGTGATCGCGGTGTTGATCGCCGTCGTCGTCTTGCCCTCGGCCGGCTGCGATGACGTGATGAGGATCGTTTGCGGAGGCTTTCCGGCAGACGAAAAGAGCAGCGACGTTCTAAGATGGCGATAAGCCTCAGCGGTCGGTGAATTTCGCTCGTCAAGGGTGATGAGCGCCGCCGACGCGACTGAGCCATTACTCCCATTCGGCAAAACACTCAGTTTTCCCTGACTGCCCTGATCATGATGTGGAATGAGAGCCAGCGTGGGCAAACCGAGATGTCGGCTGACATCGTCCGATGTCCGCACCGAATCGTCTAAATAGTCCAATAGAAAGGCAACGCCGATTCCGGCTGCTAGAGACAATAGCATGCCGACGATGATGTTCCTCAGCCGCTGTGGACCGGTCGGCGTTGTCGGGACAACGGCGTGATTCGACAGCTTGATATTGTTCGGCCGGCTACCTGAAATGGCGAGCTCCTGCTCCTTTTGACGCTGGGTGTAGGTGTCGAGCAAACCTCGATTTGATTCCAAGGCGCGTTTCAGAGTGATGAGCTTGGTCTCGGCCTGACCCTCGAGATTAGCACCAGCTAATGCGCGATCTAAGGCGATATGAGCCCGCTGTTCACGCTGCTGGGCACCGATGGTCTGCGCCCTGAGACTAGCAAGAACCTCACGTTCGGCACCTTGTTCGAGCTTAATGCCCTCGGCCTTGATACGTTCGGAAACTTCTATGTCGACTTTCGACTTTTGGTTCTCGAGTTCCGTGATCTGTGCGTTGATCGCGATCACATCCTTATATTCAGGAGTGTATCGGGCGAGCAGGTTCTCACGCTTCTCCTTGGCTTCGTTGATCTTGGTGTCAATATCGTCGATGCGCTTTTCAAAGTCGGCCTGTCGTTTTAGGTTTTGGCTGCGGGCATCCTGCAACGCCTTGTTATCGCCTGCGACGGAAAGAATGTCGCCGCGTTTGCTCGCCTCGATGGCAGAGGTTAAAAGCGCCTCGGTCTTGCTCGCGTCGGATTGGGCGAGGTTAAATTCGGCTTGAAGTGAACTCAGGTTTGAAGCACGAAGGTCACCGCCTTTTTCCTGAAGCGGCAACCCGCTTACACGCATTTCCTCCATCTGCTCCGTCTCTTGCTGAGCGATGGTCGATTTTAGCTCTTCGATGGAGTTACCGAGTTCAGCATAGGCTTTTTTAGCACCTTCGACCTCACGGTCTCCATCATCCTGGATGAATATCTCGCAGAGCTTGTCGGCGACCTTGGCGGACAACGCCGGGTTCGTGCTCGAAACGCTGATATTTACAATGTTGGTATTTTCGGTCCTCTCGACTTTGAGGTCCGGAGTCAGCGTTGCAACGTATTTCGCGGCCAGCTCATCTTCTTGCGGAGTAAGCTGGATCGAGTCGGGCGCGGGCGCCTCAGGCGACGATTCGGAAAGAATGGGTAGGCTATTTTCTGCATCCGTTTTTTTGTCGCTATTAGAAAATATGTCCTTTATCGTGGCAAATATTCCCTTTGACTGGTCGCCGAGCAAATGAGCGTCTCGATGAAGGCCAAGGGCCACCACGGCCTTTTTCATAAGGTCCGGACTCCGGAGCAGCTGAAGCTGAGTGTTGTAATAATTAGCATCGTCCCCGAAATTGATATTGATCGCTTCTTTCTGCGTAACCTGTGGCTTGCGGGGCTCGATGATCAATTGCGAAGTTGCGAGAAAGAGCGAGGGCTGACGAAAGCTGTACAAGGAGACGGCCACGGTGACAATTATCACCACCGCCAGTATCATCGGCAGGCGTTTGTAGACAACATTAAAGTATTGACGAAGCGATCGCTTGCTCGCAAGCGATTCGTCGTCATAATATCCAGCGTACCCAGAGGAAAATTCGGGAGATGCGGTCTGAAGCTCAACCGAGCGAGGTAGCGGCGTCAGCCTCTGATCTTTTTCCATAATTTCGGAAAACTACTCCGAGCAGGCGGCGGCCTGCGATATCTATTGACAAACTCCTTTTATACCATATTTCAGTCCGTTTTTCAGCGGTGGCCCGTCCGCTGACTGCCCTGATCGCAAGCGAGACCCCACCGTCCCGTGAGGCCCGAACTGGTTCACGGCTTTACCAGGTGATATCATTTTCATTTGCCCTTTAGATGGATCTGTGGGCAATGTGAACAGCTATGACCGGAACTACGGAAACTCAGGAAACGCGTTCGAGCCAGGATTTTCAGCTCGGGATCGACGGCTTTTATTATTCGGATCTTTTCGACCCGGTAAAGCTCAAACAGCTTGCAGAAACGTTTTATGCGGAGGTAGCTGACCGCGAACCCGTGCTTCACAGCGCGTTGATGAAATATTTAGCGGCTCACGGACAAGGGTTTGAAGGGAAGGTCGGGTCCAAGATTCTTACGGATTCCGCTCCGTTTCTTTCGGATTTTGTCGCTCGAATGTTTGGTATAAACCGCCAGCGCGATGAACTTGGACGCGAGATCCTTGTGCAGAACGCCGTCTGGAAATTCAAGTTCTTTGTCCAACGCCGTGCCGCGAAGAAGTTGAAGCCGGAGCAGGCCGCCGAGTTGAATGAGGCTCAGCTTTGGCAAGCGGTGACCGAGCTGCGAAATAAGGGATTCGCCGAAACACTCGTTCGTGATGATGAGCTGTCGATCGCTGAGATGACGATCAGATTGATCGACGCCGAAGAGGCCCTTGGTAAAGACGAACCGATCACACCGTACGTCGCAGAGACGGTCGCAAAGGTCTTAAACGCGTATGACAAGCTGCTGGATTCGCCGTTCGGCAAGCTCTTTTCACAGTATGTGCTCGAAGATGAGGCAGTCGGCGATCTACTCTCGATCAAGGCGGCGCTTCGCGTGGTTGAGACTTGGGCGGCCGTGGCATTCCACAATAAGTCCAGGAAATGGTACAGCTTTAAGGTTCCGCACGCACTCGATTACCAGAACCTGGTCCATCTGATCCATCCCGAGCCTAAGCTCCACAACATTATGCGAGGGAACGAGGCTGAACTCCGAAAGCGGGATGGTTTCACCCTAACGGATGACCGAGGCACGATGCGCGATGCCCTTTACGAGGTCGACTACTGCCTGATCTGCCACGAGCGGGAAAAGGACTCATGCTCGACCGGCCTGCGGGAACCCGACGGCAAAACCAAACGAAACCCGCTCGGGATCAAGACCGATGGCTGTCCTCTAGACGAAAAGATCTCGGAGATGCATCTGCTAAAAAGGCAGGGCGACTCGATCGGCTCGCTCGCACTGGTCGCGATCGACAATCCGATGTGCGCCGGCACCGGCCATCGTATCTGTAACGATTGCATGAAGGGCTGTATCTTTCAGAAGCAGGAGCCGGTAAACATACCGCTGGCTGAAACGGCTAGCCTTACGGACGTGCTCAAGCTGCCCTACGGTTTTGAGATATACACCTTACTGACGCGTTGGAATCCTCTGAACGCCAAACGTCCGTACTCTCTTCCATATAACGGCAAGAATATCCTCGTGGTTGGTCTCGGGCCGGCTGGATACACACTCGCGCATTATTTGTTGAACGAAGGTTTCGGAGTGATCGGGATCGACGGACTCAAGATCGAGCCGCTGCCGGATGATTGGACGGGCGATCACGGCAAATCGTGCCCGAAACCGATCAAGGACATCGGCGAGATCACTGCTTCGCTCGATGAACGCATTTTGTCAGGATTTGGCGGCGTGTCCGAATACGGAATTACTGTTCGCTGGGACAAGAATTTTTTGACCATGGTCCAGCTGATGCTGACTCGCCGAAAGCGGTTCAGGCCGTATGGCGGCATCAGGTTCGGCGGAACCATGACGATCGAGGACGCGTGGGATTTTGGCTTTGACCACATCGCGATCGCGACCGGAGCCGGCCGGCCGACGATCGTGCCGATGAAGAACAATCTCATCCGCGGCATTCGTCAGGCATCCGATTTTCTGATGGCTTTGCAGCTGACAGGGGCTTTTAAGAAGGATACACTTTCGAACCTTCAGGTCCGCTTGCCAGCCGTGGTCATCGGCGGCGGGTTGACAGGCATCGACACCGCGACCGAGATGTTTGCGTACTATCCGGTTCAGGTCGAGAAAATGCTTGCGAAATACGAGCAAGTAACTGCGGAGTTCGGCGAGGAAGCTGTCGTCGAGAAATTTGATGAGGAAGAGATCCGTGTGCTGCAGGAATTTCTCGAACATGGCAAAGAGTTGCGGGCTGAGCGAGCACGCGCGGCAGCGGCCGGCGAGGAACCTAATTTTGTCCCGCTTGTGCGGTCATGGGGCGGCGTTTCGCTGATCTATCGTAAGCGTCTGCAGGATTCGCCGGCGTATCGGCTCAACCACGAAGAGGTGCAAAAGGCACTCGAAGAGGGCATCGAATTCATCGAGTGCATGAACCCGACCGAGGCCGTGCCCGACGAGCACAACGCCGTCAAAGCGATCATTTTCGAACGGCTGAATTACGTCGCCGAGACCGCGAAATTTGAGAGCACGGGCGAAATGCATGAGTTTCCTGCCCGAACCGTATGTGTCGCGGCCGGAACCAGCCCGAACGTCATTTATGAAAAGGAAAAGCCCGGAACGTTCAAGATGGATGAATGGCGTCAGTTTTTTCAGCCGTTCAAGGTCGAGCGCGGCGTTGATGGCGGGCTTCACGTGGTCGAGACGCCGAAGGGCGAGGCCGGATTCTTTACCTCTTACGAGCGCGAGGGCAAATTTATCAGCTATTACGGCGACAACCATCCGACATACGCGGGAAACGTCGTTAAGGCGATGGCATCGGCCAAGCACGGCTACGAAAAGGTCGTGGAGGTTTTCGCCGACGAGCTTGCGGCTCGTGGCACCTTGCCGCAAGCGGAACGCGATGCGAACTTCGATCAGTTGGAAGCCACGCTCGATGAGCAGCTGCGGGCGTACGTCGTCAAGGTACACCGACTGACGCCGACGATCGTCGACGTCATCGTCAAGGCCCCGCTCCAGGCACGCAAATTCGAGCCCGGACAGTTTTACCGTCTGCAGAATTTCGAAACGTCAGCCCAGACTGTCGACGGCATTCGCCTCGTTATGGAAGGGCTCGCACTGACGGGAGCGTGGGTGGATGAAGAAAAAGGCCTCCTTTCGATGATCGTGCTCGAGATGGGAACGTCGTCGCGGCTCTGCCAACTGCTTAAGGAAGGCGAAGAGGTCCTCGTTATGGGCCCGACCGGAACGCCGACCGAGATCACGGAAAACGAGACCGTTCTTCTCGCTGGCGGCGGCCTCGGAAACGCGGTGCTGTTCTCGATCGCGAGGGCTCTGCGTGAAAAGCAGAACAAGGTGATCTACTTTGCCGGTTACAAGAACGGCTCGGACCTCTTCAAACGCGAAGAGATCGAGAATGCGACCGATCAGATCGTCTGGGCGACCGATTTCGGTGACGAGATACAGCCAAATCGGCCGCAGGATTCGCATTTTCGGGGCAATATTGTCCAGGCGATGATCGCCTATGCCGAAGGACGTCTTGGCGGGCAAAGCGTCGACCTTCTGGATGTGAACCGCATCATCGCGATCGGCTCGGACC
>JBDTZO010000221.1:0-19788 GCA_040005135.1 Acidobacteriota bacterium
CTATTTCCACCAAATCTTCTAGCGATAATTACCTCCTTTGTTGATTAGCGATCTTAGAGACTTCGCGATGCTTTTTGCTGCGTTATCATCTCTTTGAACTCGGCGAGAGACATCGCACCGATGTCCCCTTGTCTGCGTTCGCGAACAGCGACCTGTCCGTTCTCCAATTCCTGGTCGCCCAGGACGAGCATATACGGGATCTTTTGCAATTGAGCGTCCCGGATCTTAGCACCGATCTTGTCGGAGCGCGTATTTGACTCCACGCGGAAGCCCGCTTCGCGAAGCTCCGCCGCGACCTTATCTGCGTACTCGTTGACGCGGTCCGTGATCGGCAATATCGCAACCTGGACCGGAGCCAACCAAAGCGGAAAAGCTCCGGCATAATGTTCGATCAACACTCCGAAGAATCGCTCGATGGATCCGAACAGCGCACGATGGATCATGATCGGACGATGTTTTTGGTTGTCGTCGCCCGTATACTCAAGCTCAAATCGTTCCGGGAGATTAAAGTCGAGCTGGATCGTTCCTAACTGCCATATTCGGCCAATCGCGTCTTCGATCTTTATATCTATTTTAGGGCCGTAGAATGCGGCCTCGCCCTCGATCCGTTCGTATGAGATCTCACGTTGCTTTAAGGCACTTGCCAACTGCTCTTCGGCAGCCGCCCAGTCTTCATCTGCGCCGAGATAGCCCTTATTTTCGGCTCCGCCGCGAACGGAGAGCTCGAATTTGACCTTATCGAACCCGTACGTTTCGAAAACCTTGATCGCAAAATCCAGGCAATCCGCAACCTCGGCCTGAACCTGATCAGGCCGTACAAAAAGGTGTGCGTCATCAACCGTAAACCCGCGAACACGCATCAGGCCGTGAAGCGTCCCTGAAAGCTCGGCACGATAGACGGTACCCATTTCAGAGTATCGCTGCGGCAGGTCGCGGTAAGATTTTGGCGAGGCCTTGTAGATACCGATGTGGAATGGGCAGTTCATCGGCTTCAGCCGGTATTCCTCATCCTCGATGCTCGTCGGAGCATACATCGAGTCCGCGTAGTTGCCTTCGTGCCCACTTGTTATCCAAAGTTCGCGTTTTGCAATATGCGGCGTGTAAACGAAGCTGTAACCGCGTTTCTCGAGCTCTTCTCTGAGCAGCCGCTCCATTTCCATCCGGACGATACCGCCTTTGGGATGCCAGAGGATCAGCCCTTGGCCGTACTCTTCCTGGATCGAGAACAGATCGAGTTCACGCCCGAGTTTTCGATGGTCGCGCTTTTCGGCCTCTTCCCGCTGCTTGAGCCACGTGTCGAGTTCTTCCTGCTTTGCGAACGCCGTTCCGTAGATCCGCTGCATCTGTTGGTTCTCGGCATCGCCTTTCCAATACGCACCTGAGAGTGCAAGCAGCTTAAAGGCTTTGAGCTTGCCCGTGTGCGGCACGTGCGGCCCGAGACAGAAATCGATAAATTCGGAACCGTCGATATAATAGATGCTCGCGGTGTCGGTGACCTTTTCGTCGACCAATTCGCGTTTGAGCGGTTCGTCACGCTCAGTGAAAATATCGAGCAGGCGTGCCTTTTCGACATCTTCGCGGCGGTAACGCAAGTCGCGCTTGGCCATCTCGCGCATTTTCTTTTCAATAACGGGCAAGTCTGCCTCGGTCAGTTGCCGAGGAGCGATAACGTCGTAGTAATAGCCGTAACGGGGATCTTCCATCAACGCAGGGCCGACGCCTAGCTTTGTTCCCGGAAACAGATCTAAAATTGCGGCGGCGAGCAGGTGAGCGGTCGAATGGCGAATGACCTCGAGGCCATCCCGGCTATCCGACGTGATCGCCTCGACCGACAGCACCTCGTCTGAAAGAGGGAGCGATGAGCCCAGATCGACCTCGTTCCCGTTAACCTTAGCGGCGATCGAACGCTTGAGCACATCGCGGTCAAACGCTTTCAAAGCATCGAGGACCGTCGCGGGCGCAGGGAAAGACTTTTGGTCGCTGCCATATTTGACGTTTATTTCGCTCATATTGGTGTTGATATCGTCTCAGAGCCTGCAGGATATGCAAGGCACTTTAAGTTGATGGTCTGAAACCGCGATCCGATCGAATACAAACAAAAGTTTGAATTCAGTTCAGAAAACGCAGAGACGACTACGGTGAAACGATCAACAGCTTCCTACTACTAACTAAGATTTGATCCGATAAAAGCGACTTTGCGTTGCAGTATCCGTAGAAACCGCGATTGTCACGCCATTAGAAGCGTGTCGTAGTAGTTGTAAAAACCGCAAAGTTCTTGATAAGCATCTTATCGAAAAATATAAATGGTAGTCTCTAGCAGACTCGAACTGCTGACCCCTACCTTGTCAAGGTAATGCTCTACCAACTGAGCTAAGAGACTACATCCGCAAATTCAGACGAAAAGCGAACCTCAAGGATGCCAAATACCACCAAAACTGTCAAGTTTCCACGTTCGAGGGTATGCATTTGAGATTCTTTATCGCCAATTGTGACTTGACGTACATACCGCGACGACAGATAGAGTTATACTCGTTACTTCTGGAGGAAAATATAATGGTATCTCTATTGATCTGGCTCATCCTGGGTTTTCTGGCTGGTTACATCGCAAAAATGATCCTGCCCGGTGCGGACGGAGGCGGTATTATTCTCACGACGATACTTGGGATCATCGGGGCCGTCGTAGGCGGCTATATTGGGACAATGGTCGGTTATCCCATGATAAGTAACTTTAACAACATTGGAAGTTCGATCCCAAGCTTTATATCGTCGATAATTGGGGCGATCGTAGTGTTGGCTATTTTCCGCCTCGCTTCGGGTCGACGGCTCTAGCTTTCGCTCGCTTCGGGTGGATAAGTGATCACGGTCCCGTCGACTTTCGCGAACGGCGTTAATCGATGGGGCATAGGCTCCGCCTGGCTAATTATATCGAGCACCTCCACCCGACGCACCAACAACGCGTCACCGATCATTGATCGGTGACATCGCCACGGGACGATTTCGGCGCACATTAGGGCCGATGGGATTCGGGTTGCGATCTCCATCATTTCTGCGAGAGAATCTCCAAAGTTGTCAGTCTGCATATAGTCTGCGTACCCGCGAAACGACGCATTTCGCCAGCCCAAATTGATCGAGTCCTTTTGACTATGCCGCAGCCCGCCGAGGCCCGCGAGATGCTTGTAGTCGATTCCGTACTTTGCAAGCGAGAGAGGAAGTTCGTCCAAATTGAACTGCGGATTGTGACGAGAGCGTGGAACCGTTCTCACATCCAGGATCTGCCGGACACCGTTCGAAACGATGAGTTCTACGAATTCTTTGATAGCCCGAGTTGAATGGCCGATGGTCCAAATAGTGTTTAGCTTTTCAATATCTTCGAGCATCGGTTCAAGCAACGCCCGTACAAAATCTGTGCATCCCGATCGCTACTAGTTTTGCTGTTCGATCGTCGACGTCAAATTTCGGATTGAGCTCGGTAAACTCAATTATCTTAGTGTTAGCCAGCGATGCTGCGTACTTGACCAACGTGATGAATTCGCCGGCTCGGAGGCCAAGCGGCGACGGCGAGGATGTGCCGGGGGCATCTGCGGCGCGGACCACCGCCATGTCGAAGCCGAACGAAGTGCTCAACGATGAGCTGTGGCCGATAAATTTATCGCGGATCATGTCCTTGAGCTCGATATCTGCTTCGGCGCGCGATCGCAGAAGTTCCAGACTTATGCGATGAACATTCAACGACCTTAGGTATTCGTAATACACGGGCGAACAAAAGTGAGACTGAAAACCCACCTCATAAAAATATGTGGGTAAAAGGTAATTGCCCTCAAGCAGTTGGCGGTAAGGCGTTCCGCTGTTTCGCCGCTCTTCGATTCTCACGTCCAGATGGGAATCGACGTGAACGCCGATCCACCATTCGGGGCCAAAAACCTCAGCGATGGCCATGCCGTCAGGGAACGAGATGTCATTTCCGCCGCCAAGCACGATCAGCCGCTTGCCATCACGAAGAACCTGTTTTACAACTTCGGCATGTGTGTCGTGCGTTTCCTCAAGTGTAGATCCTATTCGCGTGTCGCCCAGATCGAATACTCGCTTTCTGAGGTTATATGTCGTTAGGCGGTAAAACTGTTTCCTGATCGCCGTCGGACCCTCGGCGGCTCCGGCTCGACCGTTATTTCGCCTGACACCCTCGTCCTGAGGACATCCCAGAATCACTACATCTGATGCCTCGTAATGTTCCTCGTCGTGATTCACTACTTCGCCAAGACGCGGATCGTTTCTGTCGCTCCGTGAAGAGAAAAGACTACTGTCAGGACGTGTCGTCAACTCGAATATTTTATCCATATTGATGATGTTCAGTATTTTCTAATCCGAACGTTAAGTCAATCAACACCGACTATAAGCACGTCTTTCGCCGGCATTGAGCGAAGGTCGACCAGAGTAAGCGTTGATGATGAAACGTATAGATATGAGGATTCATTCCGGTTGACAAGTCGGGTAAAATTAACTTAGAACAAAAGGAAATTGATAGTGGAGGAATTTATGGAGCAGAACAGTCCGGCCCTGTCGCCCGTGCATTTCTTTCAAGTGATCAGCGCGTTTCACGTTTCGGCAGCCCTGAAAACGGCGATCGATCTCAAGCTATTTACTTACGCTGCCGATGGCAATAGCACGGCGGGCGACCTTGCCGTGGCATGTGGGACCGCAGAGCGCGGAATGCGAATTCTGGCCGACACTATGACCGTCGTCGGCTTTCTTACAAAAATGGGGCAGCATTATACGCTTACGCCGGAGGCATCGATGTTTTTGGTCGAATCCTCACCCGCATATGTCGGTGCGGCCGCAGAGTTTCTCCACCATTCAACCCAAAAACGAGGATTTGATGATCTTACCAATGCTGTGCGACAGGAGGCGGAACAACCGTTAAAAAAGATGGTTCACTCGATCCCGAGTCGCCAATGTGGGCCACCTCTGCGCGAAGCATGGCTGGAATGATGATCCCTGCCAATAAAATGGCATCGGAACTGGTCTACGAGCGAGATCGGTCGATCAAGGTGCTGGACATTGCTGCCGGCCACGGAATGTTTGGCCTTACGGTCGCCCAGCACTATCCCAAGGCGGAGACACGCCGTGGATTGGCCAAACGTTCTCGTCGTAGCCCGCGAAAATGCCGAAACTTTCGGCCTAGCTGATCGATTTCATGAGATCAGCGACAGTGCTTTTGACGTCTCTCTTGGCGAAGGATACGACGTCGTACTCGTTACCAATTTTCTTCACCACTTCGACGTTTCGACGTGCGAAGCATTCTTGAAGCGGGTACATTCTGCGTTAAAGGACGATGGCCAAGTACTGACCCTCGAATTCATCCCCAACGAAGACCGATTATCGCCTCCGGGCGAAGCTCTCTTTCCCATTGTGATGCTGGCTGCGACGCCGGCCGGCAACGCTTATCTATTTGCAGAATTGCGTTCGATGTTCGAGAACGCCGGTTTCTCACATAACGAGCATCGACCAATTCCTGGAGTTCCGCAGCATTGGGTTGTGTCTCGCAAGTAGCTCACTTCAACTTCCGCAGCACTTGCATACTCTGCCAGTGGATGACAATTCGATCAGCTCAAATTGCTGATTGTTTTCGTCGCGGATCGGGCCGCGATCATTCGAGTCGAAATAATCATTTATCGCTTCGACCAGCTTTAATTTATCCAAATTCGCAAGATTGAGGAATCCGCGAAAGACGAGAGCTGCATCATCGTTAAGCTTCATAATTTCACGCGCGAGCCAAACAAAACGAATTGTACGCCACCGAACAGTGGCTGTTCGCCGCAAAGATCACAATGGGTTTGGAGTTCAGAAATGATGAAAAGTGTACTCTTTACGTATGCGATCATATTCCTGTTCGGCTGCATCCTTATTTTGGCCTCGTCCGAAGTTGCTGTAGGCCAAACTTATGTTCGACGCGTAACGCGGCACGGCCGAGTTACGTACGTTCGGGTCCGAAAGCCCAGTTTTTATCGTCGACACCGCCATGCGTCGAATATTGCGATCGGAACGGGAGCCGGAGCGATCGTCGGCGGCTTGATCGGCGGCCCAAAGGGAGTATTGATCGGCGCCGGAGCGGGAGCTGGCGGATCAGCCCTCTATACTTACAAATGGAATCCGAAAAAGCGACGTTACTATAAAATCCGAAAATACTAGGTACCAAGCCCACGCCGCCGATCTCGCCGCGCAGCAACTGCTTCGCGGCGATTTTTTTGCTACGGCGAAGCGGGCAATTTCCTCACATACTCATTAGCGACGAGATAGATGTGATTCGTATGGTCGAGAGCAAATGCACTGATCGAATTTGCATCAGTTATGGAATTTACTTGCTCTCCCGTATTTGTGTAAATATTGAGTGCTCCGCCATCCGATACATATAACCTACTCTGGTTGTCAGTCGCGATGTCGACGGAGTCCATTGAGGTCACGAATTTATTGACATATTTCCCTTCGCGGGTAAAACGCTCGATTAAAAGTTCCTCCGCGTTATACGATAGCGAATAGCTGCCCAGCGAGCCGAGAGCGAAGACAGAATAAATATTTCCAGGCCCGTCGACAGCGATTCGGATCGAGTTCAAGCCGGTTTCCATCGGCGACATCGATGCATCTGCGGGTTCAGTATGAAATGCCCTGATCCGCTTTGAGATGCGGCCGCTACGGTCCGCGAAATACAACGTTTCCGCGTCGCCATCGTTAGAAACGAAAAGGATCGAGCCGTCGCTGCGAACGGCAAAGTTCTGTATATATTGGGGCGCGATCTGAATCGTTTGGACCGGCTTATCCGCTCCGCCGTTATAAATGAGAATTACGCCTCCGATTGCAACATACATCCGGCCATTGTCATCGACCGCTACCTTGTTAATCCATCGGGCGTGTTCGTAATTCGCACCCTTTGCCGGGATCTGCCACAGTTTCACAAATTTACCACTAGCATCGAATTGCTGCACCCTCAAGGTCTTATCGCCAACGTAGATCAGCCCGTTCTTGTCGACCGCGATCGAACCCGCGTCGGTAAACAGTCCATTTCCTGTTCCCGGTCCGCCAAACGTCAGTATGCTTGGGTCCACCGGAGGCGTAGGTTGATACGGAGTCGGGGTAACGGCCGGCCTTGGGGTCGAGGTCGCTCCGCTTCGGGTGGCCTTTCCCATGGTGCTCATTATCGCGATCACAGCCGAAAGTCCGAAGATCATGACCACAAGCCCGATAGCGATGAAAACGGCCTGGGTCGGAGCTCCCGAGCCCTTTGACGGAGCAAAGTCCGGGGTCACATCGTCCGCCGGGACAGCCTTCGCCGCGCTGATCAAAAATCTCGTCGAGCAGTAGCCACAGGTGGCAAAATTCTGCAATGGCGAATAATCCGTGATCGCTCCTCCGCATTGAGGACAAATTAATGGTTCCATAGCTTCCGAATTCCTACCCTTTTCGACGTCCGACATCTGCTATTTTTGCTGAATTAATGCGCATACTATAAACACATTACGACGAATATACACGAACCATCTCCTCCCGCCTTTCGCCCTCGAATCTGGGCCACAACACTAATGAGGTTAGGTGATTGTATTCCAGGTTACGGAGAGCGGGTCAAAGCACTTATTTAATAAGACCTTTTACACGCATGGCAACTCCAAACAAATTCAAAAGGGCGATCGAACGATTTGAAAGCTCTGATGCCGCCGAATTAGGCGATTTTACGACGTCTCGTCGCGTCGTGCGAATCTCGTTACTGGCGATCATCATCGGCGTGATCAGTTCCGGGATAGCGTATGCATTGCTGAAGCTGATCGCATTCTTTACCAATTTATTCTTTTTTCAGAGATTTAGTTTTGGCGACGCATCACCTGCAGACAATACGTTGGGAATATTTCTGCTGATCGTCCCGGTCGTCGGCGGCCTGATAATCGGGCTGATGGCCCGATTCGGATCCGAGCGAATCCGCGGTCACGGGATTCCCGAGGCGATCGAAGCGATACTGCTAAACGGCAGCCGCGTTCATCCCAAGATCGCGCTTCTCAAGCCGGTCGCGTCGGCTATCTCGATTGGATCCGGCGGCCCATTCGGGGCCGAGGGGCCGATCATTATGACGGGCGGAGCGGTCGGTTCGATGATCGCTCAGTTTTTTCATTTAACCAGTGCAGAACGTAAAACATTGCTCGTTGCCGGTGCGGCGGCGGGAATGTCGGCAACGTTCGCTGCTCCGATCGCCGCCGTTCTCCTGGCGGTGGAATTGCTGCTTTTTGAGTGGAAACCGCGCAGCCTGATCCCAGTAGCTCTGGCAAGCGCGGCGGCCGCGACGGCTCGACGCTATATTCTTGCTCCCGGCCCGCTATTTCCTGTTCCCGAACACCCGTCGATGGTCGGCCTCGATGCTCTTTTGTGCTGTGTCCTGGCCGGAATATTAGCTGGAATGCTCTCGCTAGTGCTGACGCGGGCGGTGTATGCCTCTGAAGATGCATTTGCCAAGCTTCCGATCCACTGGATGTGGTGGCCCGCGATCGGCGGCCTCGTCATCGGTCTAGGCGGACTGGTATTTCCGCAGGCCCTCGGTGTCGGCTATGGAACAATCGCATCTCTACTTCAGGGCGACGTTCCGCTCAAGGTGCTCGCAGGCGTTTTGATCGTAAAATCGCTCATTTGGGCGATATCGCTTGGCTCCGGCACTTCTGGCGGCGTCCTCGCCCCTTTGCTCATGATGGGCGGAGCTCTCGGCGGCCTGGAAGCGTTCATCTTACCGAACCAGGGCGCGGGATTTTGGCCGCTCGTGAGCATGGGAGCGATACTCGGCGGGACGATGCGGTCACCTTTGACAGGAATCGTCTTTGCGTTCGAGCTCACTCATGACACGAACATGCTGCTTCCGCTGCTCGTCGCAGTTACGGTTGCTCACGGCTTTACAGTTCTCACGCTCGGCCGCTCGATCCTTACGGAAAAGATAGAGCGTCGCGGGTTTCATATGAGCCGGGAATATGCTTTGGACCCGCTGGAGATCACCTTCGCAAGGGAGGTAATGCGGACCGATATCGTCGCACTTCCGGAAAGTCTAACTATCGAAGAACTGTCAAAATTGATCTCCGCCGACCTCGGCAAACGGGTTCAGCATATGTATCCAGTCGTGGATGACAACGAAAAGTTTGTCGGGATCGTAACGCGTCGCGATCTCAGGCGCGCGATACAGGGCGTTACACATTCGTCGGCAATGACGCTTGCAGACATTACCCGCTACGAGCCAAGGGTAGTGTTTGTGGACGAACCGCTGCGCGTGATCGTCGAGCGAATGGCAGAGACCGGCATAACACGCTTCCCCGTCGTTGATCGTGAGGACAAAAGACGTCTCGTCGGTTCGATCTCGCTCAATAACCTACTCGACGCCCGCAGAATGCAATATGACGCCGAAACACGGCGTGAACAAGTACTGCAGATCCCCCGAATCATAACCGGTCGCACTTCGGAAAAGGAGGAAACGAGCGGCCAAAACTAGATATCGTCGATTACATTGGAATATTTACTAGAGAGAATCATCGCATCGGGATCCTTATATCGTTCTTCTCAGCAAATTCGATCGCCTCTTCATAACCGGCGTCTGCGTGCCTGATGATTCCCACTCCGGGGTCGGTGGTCAAGACTCGTTCAATGCGGCGGGCGGCTTCCGGCGTGCCATCCGCCACTATGACCTGGCCGGCGTGGAGGCTGTAGCCGATGCCGACGCCTCCGCCCTGATGGAGCGAGACCCACGTCGCACCCCCGACGACGTTGATCATGGCGTTAAGATAGACCCAATCGGCGATAGCGTCCGAGCCGTCTTTCATCGATTCGGTCTCTCGGTTCGGTGAAGCGACGCTGCCGCAATCGAGGTGATCGCGGCCGATGACGATCGGGGCTTTTAACTCGCCGGACGCGACCATTTGATTTAACTTTAGGCCGGCCTTTGCTCGCTCGCCGTAACCGAGCCAGCATATTCTGGCGGGAAGTCCCTGAAACTCAACCTTTTCTTGTGCCATTGTCAACCATTTTGCCAGGTGATCATTGTCTGGAAAAAGATTCATGATAGCTTCGTCGGTCTTGAAGATATCCTCTTTGTCCCCTGAGAGAGCGACCCATCGGAACGGCCCTTTTCCTTCGCAAAACAGCGGCCGAATATAGGCGGGAACAAATCCAGGATAATCGAACGCGTTCTCAACACCAAAATCCTTCGCCCGCTGGCGCAGGTTGTTGCCGTAGTCGAATACAATTGAGCCGCGTTTCTGAAACTCTAGCATCGCTTCCACGTGGGTTGCCATCGACGCCATTGCCCGCTGTTCATACTCCGGTTGGTCAGATCTCCGCAGCTCCGCCGCCTGTTCAACATTGAGCCCAATTGGAATGTATCCATAAAGAATGTCGTGAGCGGACGTCTGATCGGTAACTACGTCCGGAATAATGCCGCGCTCGAGCAGTTTCCAATGCACCTCGGCAGCATTCCCGCAGAGAGCGATCGATTTTGGCTCGCAATTGTCCATCGCATGCCACGCGGTAGCGACTGCCTCGTCAAAATTGTCAGCGACATAGTCGATCTGACGCAATTGAAGTCGCCGCTCGATCCGCCGTGGATCGACCTCGACAAGCAGGCCCACGCCGCCGTTGAACGTTATCGCCTGCGCTTGCGCGCCGCCCATTTCGCCAAGGCCCCCGGTGAGGACAAGCTTTCCTGCGAGCGTTCCCCAACCGTGCTGCTGTGCAAGTGACCCGAACGTCTCGTACGTCCCCTGCAATATGCCTTGCGTGCCAATATATATCCACGAACCCGCCGTCATCTGGCCGTACATCATTAGGCCTTCGCGTTCGTATTGGTCAAACTGCTCCTGTGTTGCCCAATGCGGAACGATATTCGTATTCGCGATCAACACCCGCGGTGCGTCGGTGTGCGACTTGAACACTCCAACAGGCTTGCCGGATTGGATCATTAGCGTTTCATCTTCATTCAACTCGCGAAGCGAACGCAGGATCGCGTCAAACGACTCCCAATTGCGTGCCGCCTTGCCGCGGCCGCCATACACAATCAAGTTGTCCGGATCAAACGCGACGTCAGGGTCGAGGTTGTTCTGGATCATTCGGTAAGCGGCCTCGATCAGCCAGTTCTTGCAGCTTAGTTCGCTGCCGGTGGGTGCCTTTACTATTCTGTGCATTTCGTTAAAGTCGGAATCTTTGTATTGTTTATTAGATACGCTACAATCAGCCCATCCATTTGGCAAATTAGACGAGTTTCCAATATCTCACCGCACTAACCCTATGCCTGAATTTGATCCGAAAATTGCGGAGCTTGAGGCCCGGCTTGAGAGACTGGTGCGAACACAGATCGATTTTCAGTCCGAGATAAGTTCGATTCGGAACGAGCTGGCACTTCTTAACGTTTCTGCGGTCGCGCCGCCGCCTGTCACAAGTAGACTCGATCAGCAAGCGCCGAAACCGCAAGTTACGCCTCAGTCGCCGCCACGAGTGCATACGGAAATTCCCCCGACCTCAAGTGTGCCGCCGCTTGGACAGGGACGGACGCCCGTAGGCACGAAAAGCGAATCGTCGGCATCCATGAATACCATTTTTTCTGAACAGCTATACGATTACGCCGAACCTGCGCATGGGAACCTTGAGAAGTTTATCGGTAAGAACCTGATCGCATTGATCGGAATTATTATCCTTGTTCTCGGAGTCGGGATCGGGGCTAAGTTCGCGATCGACAATGGCTGGGTCAGCCCGCTGCTCCGTATTTGTGCGGGATATATTGTTGGGATCGGACTCATCGGTGTTGCGGTGCGACTCAAGGCCAATTATCACAACTTCAGCGCGGTGCTCCTCAGCGGCGGGATGTCGATAATGTATTTCGTCACCTATTTCGCATATGCCTATTATGGGCTGATGCCGCAATCGGCCTCATTTGCGCTGATGGCGATATTTACCATTTTTACTATCGCCTCCGCACTTTTATACGATCGACAGGTCATCGCCCACATCGGTCTCGTCGGGGCATACGCGGTGCCGTTTCTCTTGAGCGATAACTCGGGTAATTATTTGTTTCTGTTTTCGTACATGGCGATCATAAATTGCGGCATTCTGGCGATTTCGATCAGCAGGTATTGGAAACTGCTTTTTTTGTCTTCGTTCATCGTGACATGGGCGATCTTCTTCGCGTGGTTCATCGATAAATATGCCGCGGCCGAACATTTCTGGCTCGCACTTTCGTTTTCGGCGGTATTTTTTGCAATATTCTACGCCGCCACTCTCATCCATGGTGTTGTCCACTCTGAGGATGAAACGGCCGAGAGCGGAATTTCCATCGTGGCCACATCCCTGGTCTTTTATGGATTTGGCTACGCGATAATGGACAGCCGCGCGGACTTTCAGAAATACGAAGGATTATTTACCGCCGGCCACGCGTTGATGCATTCGGCGACGGCTCAAGTGATCGGCAGGCTTCGGTACTCAGCGTCGAATCTCGTCACGGTCCTCGCCGCGCTGATAATTACGTTCGTAACGATCGCGGTACCGGTGCAGTTCGATGGCCGAGTCGTAACCCTCGTTTGGACGGTTGAGGCAGCGGTCCTTTTCTGGTTTGGCCGTATTAAAACGATCCGGATCTTTGAGTATTTCGCCTATCCGTTGATGGTGCTCGCTTCCGGCAGTCTCGCTTACGATTGGGCTACGCTTTATGCGGAACGATCAATGGATGTAAGCATTCTCAATCGTCAACCGATTCTCAACGGAGACTTTGTTACCGCGTTGGTTTTTGTGGCTGGATTTGGGGCTATCCATTTGATAAACCAAAAGTATAACGAATCGTCGGTGATCGACGACTTTCTGGTGCGGGGATTTGGAATAGTTGTCGGTGCGATGACGGTGTTCGTTATGTGGAATCTTTTTCGGATCGAGATCGACAATTATCATCACCTACTGATCGTGGGCCAACGGTCAGTGCACGATCTGTCTTCCTTAACCGAACCCACACTGCGGCGAGGTTCGGACGACGTTGTTAGGTTCAACGCTATTTGGCAACTGAACTACACCATGGCGTTTCTGACGCTGTTCGGAGCGGTCAATTTGCGGCGGATCCGATCGGCGATCGCGGAATTCTCTGGACTTTTCTTGAGCATTTTGGCCCTCGCAATTTATTCGACCTTTGGGATGTTCATTCTATACGAACTTCGGGTCAGTTACATGATCCCGGACCCCCAGACCGTCGAGATCGCGGGATCCATGAATATTGCGATCAGATACGTCACGTACCTCTTTGCCGCAGGGCTGCTGGCAAGCTTGTATTTCACATTGCGAAGTGAATTAGTTGCCGCATCAATACCAGAAACGATCATTGAATCGGGTTGGGATCTTCTCCTCTACTTCACGATCTTATTGACTGCCAGTGCCGAACTGATAGATCTGATGGCACAGATGCATATGCCGGATTCGACGAAACTGGGTCTCAGCATCCTTTGGGGTCTCTACGCACTGGCGCTGATCGGGATTGGGATCGCCTGGCAGAAAAAGCACCTGCGGATCGGTGCGATCATCCTTTTGGCGATCACAGTCATCAAGTTATTCATATACGACGTCGCCGATCTGCCGACGATACCGAAAACAATCCTGTTCGTTTCACTTGGCATCCTGCTTTTGGCGATCTCATTTTTATACAACAAGTTTACCGCGAGGATATTCGACAAACCCGTGGACGATGCGTGAACTTAGCGGGACTGCGTTCGGTAAGCTCCTTTCGAGCGCACCACTGCACCCGGAGTATCCACTTGCACTTTGACTTTATGAACCGAGCCGGCCGGGCTTTCGGCCGCTGGATAAAATCCGATCAGGTATTGACGTTTCATCTCGTCCGCTATCTGATTGAATGCGTTCTTAAGTTCGGCATTATTTTCCTGGTAAAAATGCCCGCCAGTTAATTCAGAAAGGCGTTCGAGAAACGCGATCGCGCTTTTGTCGTTCGCGTCGGCGGTTGGTCGCCGTCCGCCGCCCGGGAAGTTTTTCCTGTTTCCTTGATTTTGCCCGCCTGGAAAAGGGTCTCGCGGAAACCTTCCAATTCCAACGCGTCGTCCGCCTCGGCCGCCAAAAATGTCACGATTGCCCCATCTCGGTTCGCGAGTAATTCTTCGCCTCATTTGACCACCGGTTTCGTAGAATATGGGATAGATCACCGTGTCCGATTCGCTCACTTTGTCAAAAAGCTCTGCCTTTGAGATCAAGCTGCCGAAGTCCTTTCCGTCAGTAAGCAAGATGATCGCCTTTCGACCCTTGACCGTCCTAAATTTATTGTTTATAGCGGTATATACGGCATCCTGGAGCGTCGTGCCAATTTCGTTACCGATTCTTGCATGATCGATCGCCTTATTAAGAGCTTTACGATCGGACGTCAGTTCACTTAGGAATTCGACATTATTGTCAAAGCTCATCACGAGACATCGATCATTGGCATCGAGATCTTTGATAAACTCCTTCGCGGCTTTCTTGATCTTGCCTAGGACCTGCGCTGTACTTCGGCTGGTGTCGAGTGCCAGCACGATATTCATCGGTGCATCATCATTACTAAAGACCTCGATCTTCTGCTCGATCCCATCTTGAAAAACACGAAAATTCGAACGGGCGAGGCCAGGCAAATACCGGTTGTCTCGGTCGCTAACGATCACGGGAATATTAACGAGCGACGTTTCGACGCGTATAACGTCGTCAGTTTTATCTTGGCTGAGGCCCCATCCGCACAGGATTACCGCTAACAACAAAGCGTTGACTAAGTTTCGTGGTCCCATTTTCGTTCCTTCTATAGAGGTATGTATCGACTTAGACGATAACGAGCGGTCAAAAGTCTCAATTACTTGAGCGAAGGGCAGTTATTGATTATGCTAGACGCGTCCTTTCCAAATCGGCTGAGGTGCGGGAAATGAATATCAAGGTTTTTGCGTTCGTCGCGGCTGCGATAGCCGTATTTTCGATCAACTTGGCTGCTCAGAAAGTCGAGGTTGCTGCTCCTCCAATGTACGACGCCGAACTTGCTAAAAAGCTGGGTGCCGACGATCGCGGGATGAAGATTTACGTGCTATGCATTCTAAAAACCGGCGCAAACGACGCCAAGATCAAAGGCAAGGAACGCGACGACATCTTTGCCGGTCATTTTGCGAATATTAATCGACTGGCGAACGAAGGAAAACTCGCTGTCGCCGGCCCGTTCGAAAATAATGATAAGGCCTATCGCGGGCTTTATATCTTTAATGTCGCGACGCTCGCCGAAGCGGAAAAGCTAGTCGTTCTTGACCCAGCCGTGAAAGCCGGTGTATTCGTTCCCGATCTAACGCTTTGGTATGGAACTGCGGCGCTGATGACCGTCTCCGATACGCATAAGATGTTAATTAAGTCTAAATAATAGGTGCTGATAGCCGACCTCATCATCCACAACGCCGGCCAACTCGTCACATGTGCGTCGAACGGACAGCCCAAGCGCCGTGCAGCAATGGCCGATGTCGGCTTGATCGAGAATGGTGCGGTAGCGATCAAGGACGCAAAGATCTTGGCTGTCGGTACTTCCAGCCAGTTACTTTCAGATTACGACTCTGACGAGATTTTCGACGCGAACGGTCACGCAGTGTGTCCCGGATTTGTCGATCCACATACCCACATCGTGTTTGCAGGTGATCGTCTGAACGAGTTTGAGCTCAAGATCAAGGGTGCCGATTACCTCGATATACTGGCGAGCGGTGGCGGGATAATCTCGACCGTTAGCCAAACACGCGAGGCGAGCGTTGAGTCGTTAGTCGAACAAGCTACAAAACGCCTCGACAAGATGCTAGCGTGTGGGACAACCGCCTGTGAGATCAAGACAGGCTATGGCCTCGATACCGCGACCGAGCTTAAGATGCTCGCAGTTATCGAGCAGCTAAGCAGCCTTCATCAGATCGACATTGTCCCGACTTTCCTCGCCGCGCATGCGATCCCGTCCGCATTTAAGACGCAGCCCGAGAAATACGTAAATCTCATATGCGACACGATGCTTTCGGCGGCATGGAATTGGTTCGTCGGATCGTCATTCTATCGAAATACCCATTTTTATTGCGACGTCTTTTGCGAAAACGGGGCATTTACGCTTGCTCAGTCAACACATATTCTTGAGACGGCAAAAAGCATTGGATATAGCCTTAAGGCTCATGTCGACGAATTTACAAATCTGGGCGGCAGCCGAGCAGCCATCGAATTGGGAGCAACCTCGATCGACCATTTAGACGCGATCTCAGACGACGAGATCGCTTTGCTAGCGCGATCGAACACCGTGGGAATCGTTACTCCGACAGTAAACTTCAATTTCGGCAGCACCCATTTTGCTAATGCCCGACAATTGATCGATAGCGGGTGTGTCGTCGCACTTTCGACCGATTATAATCCGGGTTCCGCACCATGCCCGTCACAGCCGATGGCTATGGCGATCGCATGCCGTTACCAAAAACTTTTACCTTCCGAAGCGTTGAACGCTGTCACGATCAATGCCGCTTTTGCGATCGGTTTGGGCAACACCCACGGTTCGATCGAGGTTGGAAAATCTGCGGACCTCTGCATCGTCGATGGCACGGACCATCGGCAACTGGCAAACGAATTCGGCGGCCGTTCGATCATTAAGACCTTTAAGTCCGGCAGAGAAGCTCGTCCTTCCTGACCCGTGCATGAACTGTGATAATCTTGCTCTAAATGGCTTCTGACTTAATTATTGACGGCGAAAGCCTCACGTTCGAACAGGTAATTGCCGTCGCAAACGGCAAGCCCGGCGAACCGCGCGTCGAGCTTTCGGAGGCCGCCCGGTCCAGTGTGCAGCGATCTGCAGACGCCGTCCAAACGCTGCTCGACCGGGGCGAGATCGCATACGGAATTACGACCGGTTTCGGGGCTTTCAAAGACAAGATCATCAGCCGCGAAGAGGTCGAACTGCTGCAGCGAAATATCGTCGTCAGCCACGCAGTTGGCGTAGGAAATGCGTTTGATGTCCGCACGGTCCGGGCAATTATGCTGATCCGAGCGAACACGCTCGCTCGCGGCTATTCGGGGATCAGGCTTGAAACGCTCGATCTGATCCTCAATTGCCTCAACCGCGGCGTCCATCCTATGATCCCGGAAAAGGGAAGTCTCGGCGCAAGCGGTGACCTCGCTCCGCTTGCCCACTTTGCTTGCGTTCTGATCGGCGAAGGTGAGGCAGAATATAAGGGCGAGTGCGTCGCGGGCGGCAAAGCTCTCGAGCTCGCCGGCCTCTCTCCTATTACTCTGGCGGCAAAAGAAGGCCTCGCCCTTACGAACGGCACGACCGTTATGACGGCCGTTGGCCTACTCGAGACGTGGCGCGCAGGCCGGCTAGCCCAGGTCGCGGATATCGCGGGTGCTCTATCGCTTGAGGCTCTTCACGGAACCGTTTCGGCGTTTGACGAGCGGATCCACGCACTCCGCCCGCATCCGCGGCAGATCGATTGTGCCCGAAATCTGCGTGAAATTCTCACTGAAAGTGAGTTCGTACGTGATTTCGATCCGTCGAACGTGCAGGACGCATATACACTTCGCTGTATGCCGCAGGTCCACGGGGCCTGCCGGGACGCGGTCGCATATGCCGAGTGGCTGATCCAACTCGAGCTAAATTCCGTCACAGACAATCCGCTCATTTTCATCAATGACGATGCTTCGATCGACGTCATCAGCGGCGGTAACTTTCACGGTGAGCCACTCGCCCTGGCGTTCGACTATCTAAAGATCGCACTTACTGAGATCGGAAACATTTCTGAACGCCGTATCATGCGACTGACGGACGAGGCGTCGAACTCACACGTTTTGCCGGCTTTTCTGGCCGAATGCGGCGGCCTCAATTCCGGGTTTATGATCGTTCAATATACGGCAGCTTCGCTGTGTACCGAAAACAAGATACTTTCGCACCCAGCCAGCGTCGATACGATCCCAAGCTCAGCTAACGTCGAAGACCACGTTTCGATGGGAGCGACTGCGGTGATGAAACTACGCGAAGTCGGCGAAAATCTCGAAACGATTCTCGCGCTCGAGCTGTTCTGCGGTGCGCAGGGCATCGATCTACGTAAAAAAGCCATCGGACACGCTGCCGAACTCGGTGTCGGAACCCGGGGCATTTACGCGGCGATCCGGGCCGAGATACCGTACATCGCCCGCGATGAGTATATGAAAGGCCATATCGAAGCGGCACGCAGCATCGTTAAAAATTTCCGTTCGGTGAGTGAGAAAATATGAAAAGACATCGATTGATCGCTTTGGGATTTGTCGCGGCCCTCGGTGCCGGATGCTGGTCAATGGGCTCGAAGGCAAATTCGGCTGCTGCCTCTCCCGAACAGCTCACCGAGACTTCGCCGGCCGCAACGCCTACTCCGCGGCCGTCCGAGCCCGCGACGACAGCTAATAAAGTGACCGAAACGAGTAAAGACAAGCCGTTTCTCGCAAACCTTCCTGCCGATTTCGTTCAACCGTCGGACGAAGCCGGTAGATTATTGCTCCGCGAATACGGCTCAGTATTTGTCGCTCGCGGCGGAGCGTCCGCACCGAAAAAGGAGGTTTTTAAGGACGATGCTGACGTCCGCTCGTTTCAGGACTCGTTAAAGCGATCGGTCGAAATTATCGGCGGCATGAAGGTCGAGCTCCAGTCGCCCGCAATGTCCGCGCTGAAGGACGCGATCGCTGAAGCCAAGGCATCCGGACTGTCGATCGGCCCTCGCGGCCCAGATTCGTCCCGCCGTGGATATGATCAGACCGTTACACTTTGGGCAAGCCGTGTAAATCCTGGTCTTGCTTATTGGGTCGGCAAAGGACGTGTCACCGCGGCCGACGCCGCGCGAATAAAGAACCTCACGCCATTCGAACAGGTTCCCGAGATCCTCAAGCTAGAGCAGCAGGGAATTTACTTCGCCAAAGACCTCTCCAAATCCATCATCTATTCAGTCGCTCCGCCGGGAACGTCGCAGCATATGTCCATGCTGGCACTCGACGTTAAGGAATTTGACGATCCGAGCGTCCGAGCGGTCCTTGCAAAACACGGTTGGTATCAAACGGTCGCTTCCGATCTGCCGCATTTCACGTTTCTGGGTGTGCCTGAGAGCGAGTTGCCGGGCCTTGGACTCAAGCGGATCACCAACTCAGGCCGGACGTTCTGGGTTCCAGATTTGTAGTTCCTCAAACTCGAAAATGACATTCGATCATCGGATCGATCGGTTCTCCGATACCTTCGTTTTGCGATTGGTTACATATTTCTCGTTCCGACAGAGGGCTGCTGCGAAGCCGTACAGTCGAAAGCGTCGCATTTCGCGTTGATCGCAATCGAGGGTATTGATGCCTACACAAATCTGAATTTGCGAACGATATTATCGAATTGCCATTCTAAATAAAGGAGAAACTATGAGTGAAAATACAATAGACGAATCCGGCGTTACACAAAAAGAAGCTCGATTTGAATTGCAGACGTTGTTGAACGACGGATTTGACGGAGATCGACACAGGGCCGCAGTTGCTCTTGGACGTGAAGACGCGGACCTCACATCCATCATCGCAGGCGATATGGAAATTGACGACGATCTGGCAATGAAGGTGCGGAGAATGACTCAAACCCGGTTGCTGGTCGACTGAACGTTTGCGATCAATCAGAAACTGTCTAACGAGGCCGTCCGGAAACTGATTCCACACGGCCTCTCTTATCGAAAAATGGTACACCCGGCAAGATTCGAACTTGCGACCCTCTGATTCGAAGTCAGATAC
>JBDTZO010000157.1:0-19685 GCA_040005135.1 Acidobacteriota bacterium
GGGATCAGCGACGCTTCGAAAAACAGGTAAAAGACCAGCAGGTCGAGCGAGACAAAAACGCCGATCATCGCACTCTCGAGAAGCAGCAGAAAGACGTAAAACGCCGTTCGCCGCTTTGCGACAGAATTCCATGACGACAGCACGGCTATCGGCATCATGAGCGTGGTCAGGATCACGAGCCAAAGGCTGAGCCCATCGACGCCAATGTGGTAATTGGTATTTATCGCATGGATCCACGGTATGTTCTGTTCAAACGAAAATCCGCTCGCTCCGGGCAGCTCCGTTTTCGAGAGGAGTGCGAGCGAGGCCAGAAAATTTAACAGCGTAAAGCCGAGCGTGATCCACTTGATCTGATCTTCCTGCTTCGAGACGATCTGATAAGCAAGTGTCAATGCCGCCCCGATCACGGGGAGCAGGATCAATACGGTCAAAAGATTTTGGGTAATAAAATCCATAAAAATTCGGATAAACGCTTGTCGGTCTTCAAAAAATATTCAGCGTTAACTGAATCGTCCGAGATACCGAAACTGGTTTTCCACTTCGTGACGCCAAGGGCCATCGAAAAACGTTCACTAGATCAGCTTTAAGCCGAAATAAACAAAGTAGCCGATCACGATCACGGCACCGGCCAATATTATCGCCGCATAGCTGCGGATAAATCCGACCTGCAATTGGCGTATGATACCGCTGAGTCCGATCACGAAATGGCCTATTCCGTTGACGATGCCGTCAATAAATCCGACGTCGAAACCCTTCCAGAGCCCGTTGCGTGAGAGATCCGTAATGGGATCGACGATGTAGCCGTTGTAAAGCTCGTCCAGCCTCCATTTTTCCACGAGAATTCGCGGCATTTTCCGTAGCGGATTCTTGATAAATCCGAACCAGCCGATCGCCATACCTGCCATTGCCAGCAACACGGATAGCAGAGCCAGCCAACGCTCTTTCGCGATCACCTCGGGCGAATGTTCTTCGGCCTTTGCGGTCTCGGGTGCGGCCTCGGTGCGGGTCGTAGCCGGCTTTGCCTCATGCGATTCAGTTGAATGGAGCTTCGCGGCTTCCTGACCCTCGTCGGCGACCACGGGATCGAGCGTGTGCTCGAATACATTGATATCACCCGCTCCCGCCATCGAACTCACCGCGTACGGGATCCCGACAAGTCCACCGACCGTCGCCAGGATCGCCAATATGATAAGCGGAACCGTCATCGTCCAGGGCGATTCGTGTGGCTTGAAATCATGCGGCAAATGATGATGCTCGTCCTCGTCATCATCGTCGTCGACATGTACGTCGGAGTGATCGGCATGAGCGTGTTCGAGATGACTGTCGTCATCTGCTGCCGAGCCGTCGGCAAAAACCGTTTGCTCAATATGCGAATCGCCGGCGGCGTGAGCATCGTCCGGCAGCACCTGGTGAAAGCGTTCCGTGCCCCAGAACGTCATGACCATCAACCGGGTCATATAGATCGCCGTGAGGATCGCGCTAATAGTCGCGACTGCCCAGAGGATCTCTTCGCCGGGGAACAGGCCGCGAGGAAAGTAGTTGTCTGCCGCAAAGGTGCGGTAAAGAATTTCGTCCTTCGAGAAAAAGCCCGCCCAGATCGGGATGCCGCAAATTGCGAGCCAGCCCATCGCCATCGTGATGAACGTGATGGGCATATACTTTTTAAGATTGCCCATTCGCCGCATGTCCTGTTCATGGTGCATTCCGTGAATTACGGAGCCCGAGCCGAGGAACAGCAGAGCCTTAAAGAAAGCGTGCGTCATCACGTGAAAGATCGCTACAACGAAGGCTCCGACGCCGGCGGCGAGGAACATAAAACCGAGCTGCGAAACTGTCGAATAGGCAAGGACTTTTTTGATGTCGTTCTGAGCTATCGCTATCGTCGCCGCAAACAGCGCCGTGGCGGCCCCGATGATCGCGATGATCCACATTGCCGTTGGAGCAAATTGATAGATCGCATTCGCACGCACGACGAGATAAACGCCCGCTGTGACCATTGTCGCCGCATGTATGAGTGCGGAAACAGGCGTCGGGCCGGCCATTGCGTCGGGCAGCCATGTGAGCAGCGGGATCTGGGCCGATTTACCGGTCGCACCAATGAACAGGAGAACGCCAACAGATGTCAGGCCGCCTGCAAAGATCGCTCCCCAAGTGAACGGATCGGCACTCATGTGCTGCGATACGAACGTGAAGACGCTCTGAACCTGAACGCCGTCTACGGTCTTGTCAAAAAACGAGATGGTGCCGGTCAACGTGAAAATGAGAAAAATTCCCGTGAGGACGCCCCAATCGCCGATGCGGTTCATTACGAACGCTTTCTTGGCCGCTTTTCGTGCTTCGTCCTTTTTAATGTAATAACCAATTAGCAAATATGAACAAAGCCCGACGCCTTCCCAGCCGACGAACATCAATAGGAAATTGTCCGCGAGAACGAGCGTCAGCATCGCGAACATGAACAGATTAAGGAACGCGAAAAAGCGGTAAAAACCATTGTCGCCGCGCATGTAGCCGATCGAAAAGATATGGATCAACAGGCCGACGAACGTGATAAAACAGGCGTAAATCCCCGACAATCGATCCATCCCAAGGCCGAAATCGGCTCGAAATCCACCGACCTGTATCCACGTCCACAGATGATCGAGGATCGGCTTGCCCTCAGGGTTGAACAACGCTCCCGGATGCGGCGTACCGATACCGAACGCGAGCATAAACGCGACAATGCACGAGACCGCCACCGCGGCACAGCCGACGAGCCCGCTGAACATCTCGTTCTTTAGCCGGCCGCCGATGAGCCAGTTGATCAGGGCACCCGCTAACGGGGCGAAAATAATAATACTTAAAAGGTTGTTCTCAATCATTGGATCATTAATCCGTCAATTTCAACATCATTTCGTACATCGAAGTCCGAAAACCTGCTCGTTCGAAGAATTCTTTGCCGGTCGCATTCTGCGACGCAGTGTGCAGGACCATTCGCTCTGCACCAAGCTCTTTTGCCGTCGCGATCGCTGCGTCCATCAGGATCTTTCCGCCGCCGATATCGCGGGCGTTACGCTCAAGAAATATGTCGTGCAGCCACGCGACTGACTCAAGCAGATCAGCGTAGTTGACCGCCTCGTACTCAAGGTACGCATATCCGAGAGGCCGTCCATCACGTTCGGCTATCAAGATCGCTGCATCGTCGGCGTCACAGCGTTCGCCGTAAAATCGCCTGGCACCCTCTAGATCCCCAAGGTCCGCGAATCGATCCGGATCATAATCGCGGTGCTGTGCGAACAGCTTCAACGCAAATTCGGCGATCGTGACGGCGTCCTCGGGCGTAGCTCGCCTGACCTCGATCGACATAAAGCTCAGTGCCTCACAGCTCGCCGAACCGGTCTTTTGGCGGCCGCCTTAACCGGGACTTTTGCCGTCGCGACCGGTACGGGAGCAACGTCGACCGGATTATCTTGCACAATTCCGGCGATCACATCAGCCTCTTTCTGCTTCTCGATGCGGTAACGCACAAAGTCTCTGACTGGCATCTCCGGCCCGTCCGGATTTGCGGGATCCTTATAACCGGTTGAAATGAGAATATGGCGTACATCATATGTCAGGCCGTCCGGGGCGTCGGTCTTCTTTTCGAGTTTGATGATGTGATAGCCATAGTCCGTCCGGGTCAGCATTGGCGACACTTCGCCGGGCTTCAGGCCGAGTGCCGTCTTTTCAAATTCAGGGATCATCTTCCCCTTCTGCACGTCGGCGTAAAGACCGCCCTGCGGCTTTCCGTCCATCAGATTGCCAGGATCGTCTGTGAACGTGTTCGCGAGCGTGGCGAAATCTTCTCCCGCTAAAGCACGTTTTAGCACCGATTCGGCCTTTGTCTTTCGCGACGCCATGTCCAGTTCGGGATGGCTCAGGATAAATTGATCGATTTCGGGGTCGGTAGCGGCTGTCGTCTCGCCAAGGTGCTCGGTTGCCAATCGGGCGAGGAATTGGGCCCGTTGGAGCTTAACATTCAATCCGACGCGAGCCGCAAACCCTGGGTCCAACGCCGCGGCCTTGAGATCTCCTTCATGGCTGAGGATCGAGATACGTGCAAATTGGAGCCGTACTTCGGCACGTTCTTCGGGCGAGACGGCTTGCTGAGCAGCAGGCGATCCGCTGCGTTTCAATAGTTCAAGTTTTGTTGCAAGATACTGTTCGAATTTAGCTTCGTTTCCAGCCGCGGCGTAAAACTGCCTCGCCCGCTCGTCGCTCACCGAGCTAAGAGCAGGTTCCTTTTGGCCTTTGTTTACGAGGTTCTCATACGCGACCGCGACGATCTCAACACGGATATTCTCGAGCTCTCTTGCGACCGCAGGATCTTTTAATGCTCCATCCTTGACCGCCTGACATCCCATCGCGAATAGTTCGCGCAAGCTCTGGACCTGTTTCTCGCGAAACTCGCGATCAGAATTGATCTTGGAAACCGCGTCAGGTTTGCTGGTGCTAACCTCCTTTAGCATGATCGTCCAGTCGCGGGCATCGAACTTGTTTACACATCCCGCCAAGGCCGCGACTGCCGGTTGTGACTTTCGCACCCTCGTCTGACCGTAAGCCGCACCCGCTCCGATCAAAGCGATAGAGGCTGCGGCAAATAAAATATGGGATCTGGTGTAAAACATTAATTCGCTCAAATAGATCCGAAGCGTTAGTCCCTCATCAGGCTCGCATCGTCGACATCGACCGAGACCCTGTTCCGGAAAAAGGCAATGATAATGCCGAGTCCGACAGCTGCCTCGGCAGCGGCAACCGACATGACCATAAACACGAATAGCTGTCCGGTAACGTCGCCGTAATAGCGCGAGAACGCGACGAATGTCAGGTTTACGGCATTGAGCATCAGCTCAATGCACATGAACATTCCGATCGCGTTTCGTTTGAACGTAACGCCCACGGCCCCGATCGTGAACAATATTCCTGATAGTGCCAGGTAGCTGGCAAGACTTGGTTCCATATCGTTAGTTCAACAAGCCCTTTTCGAGGCGCTCGTCTTTCAATTCTTCTTTCAAAACCAGTTCGAGCTCAGGCTGATTCAGCCGGCGAACAAGGATCACGGCCCCGATGACAGCCATTAGCAAAAGAACGCCGACTATCTCGACGGGCAGTAAGTATTCCGTATACATGCCGCGGCCAATGCTCAGGGTCTTTCCAACGGTCTGCGTCTGGTCGGAAGCGACATTTGGTGCACGTACGACTGCCGAATAGATGTAGAACGTTTGCCCGGTCAGCAGCACAGCGAGCCCAAGCCCGAAAGCGTAGAGATACTTTAGCCGGTTTCGCCGAGGCTCGTCGTCCATATTCAAGAGCAAGATCACGAAAACGACCAGCACCATGATGGCTCCCGCGTAGACCAGCACCTGAACGGCGGCAATGAACGGCGCCGCTAGTGTAATGTAAATAGCGGAAAGAGCCAGGAACGCACCGACCAGCGATATCGCGCTGTAAAGCGGATTTCGATGGTAAACGGTCGAGATCGCCGCGGCGATCGCGAGTCCGGCAAAAAGATAAAATAAAACTGTCGAGAACATAATGCTTGTTCGTTCGGCGGCTTGGCCGCGTCTTAAACCTAGCGATTCACAAAATAAACGATCACCGTGGTCACGACCACATTGGCCAGTGCCACCGGCAGCAGAAACTTCCATCCGAAATTCATCAGCTGATCGAACCTGAATCGCGGAAGCGTTCCGCGGACCCAGATGTAAAAGAAGAGGAATCCGCATATCTTGACGACAAACGCGATCACGCTGACGACCGCGTAGCCGACCGAGCCAGGCTCTAACAAATGACCGAGTCCCGGAACATACCAACCGCCGAGAAAAAGCACCGTGCACATGACCGAAACGGTGAACATGTTCACATATTCCGCCATGAAGAACAGAGCGAACTTCAACGCCGAATATTCCGTGTGAAATCCGGCGACAAGCTCGGTCTCCGCCTCAGGCAGATCGAACGGCACGCGGTTCGTCTCTGCGAACGCCGCGATCAAAAATACAAAAAATCCAATAAATTGCGGGATGATGAACCATTTGAAGGGCGAATGGATCTGAGCAAAGATGATGCCGTTCAGATCCAGCGTTCCCGCGAGCATGACGACGCCGACGACCGAAGCTCCCATCGCGAGCTCGTACGAGATCATCTGTGCCGATGAGCGAAGTCCGCCCATGAGGCTGTATTTGCTGTTCGATGACCAACCCGCGAGCGCGATGCCGAAAACACCGACCGAGGTGATGCCAAGCACAAAGAGAACGCCGACGTCGATCCGTGCGATCGTCAGCGGCAGTTCGTGGATACCTTCGCCGAGGCCCCACGGCAAAAAGCTCCAATCGATCGTCGTGATCGACGGGCCGAATGGATAAACGACCATCGGCATCAGCGCACAGGTGAGGGCGATGAGCGGCGCGAGGAAATAGAGGAATTTCGTCGATTTGTCGGGCGTCAGGTCTTCTTTAAAAATGAATTTCAACAGATCCGCGAACGGCTGGAGCAGGCCCCACGGGCCGGCACGATTAGGCCCAATGCGTCCCTGTATCCATCCGAGTACCTTCCGCTCGGCGAGCACGGTATAAGCAACGACCACCATCACGCCTGTAAACGCGGCGCCGATCGCGAGGGCAGATACCACCAATGGAAATAATGTCTTTATAACGGGTTCCATATCAAGAGATCTTAGCCGGAGCTATCCGGTCCGCCACGCCGACCGCGGCTGCCTCAGCCTTACCTTCTTCGCTCGGCGAGCCATCAGGCCCAAACTCGACCAACGGTGAGACCATCAAATTCGACGGTTTTGGATTGCCATGAGCGAGTAAGTGAAATTGAGGCGTCTTCGACGTCATCGTCGTCAGCCGATGCAGCTTGTGCCCGACCTTCGGCACCACTTCGTTGATCTGCCCATCGTCCGAGAACGATTCGACCGCTTTCTGCAGCCGAGCCACGCTCTCGCTCAGTCCATCGCCAGTCGATAAAGCGTATTTCGCCTGCACCGGATTTGATTCATCCTTCAATGCCGGGTAACGAAGCCCTGCGTACGCCGGCGTGCTGTCCGCGAGTGCCTTAAAAACGTTCGACGCCGAGAGTCCGTAACCAAAATCTACGCCCATATCACGGGCGATAAGCGAGGCTATGGTCCAGTCCGCCTTTGATCGATGCAGCGGATCGATCGCCTTTCTGACACGCTGTACGTTGCCGGCGTTGTTGGTAAATGTCCCATCAACCTCGGCAAAACTCGCCGCCGGAAAAACAACGTCGGCGTGGTCGGTGGTCTCGCAAAGAAAGAGCTCCTGGACCGCTACGAAATCTTTACCCGCTAACAAGCTTGCGTCCTGCAGCGCGCCGCCGATCAGCAATGATCTGGAATTTTTCAATACTTCATCGACAGTCTTTCGGCCCGGCGTCATGTCGTACGCGCCTACCGAATTGTTGTACTTGACGAGTGGATGCAGCAGAACGCGGCGGCCTTCGCCGGCGAATGCGGCTGCCGACGCAGCGATCACTGCCTGGGCGTCCGGCGAGATCTCGCAGCCAAACATGATGATCACGTCGCCGTCGGTAGCATTGATCGTGTCGCGGACGGACGCGAGCGCGGCGGCGTCCACACCGAGCTTTCGGGCGGCAGCGTGGTCATGTCCCGCTCCGGTCATGCTCAACGCAAATGCGTCGATCGTGCCCGGCCGGACGTGGACGAACTGCGTCGCGGCCCTCGAAAGGTTGATCGGGGCTTCGTTGACGCAAATGAATTTCGCTCCGCCGTTCCTTACTGCCTGACGTATCTGTTTGGCTGTATATGTCTGCTCTTCTTCAGGTTCGCCGCCGATGAGCACGATCGTCTTGGCGTAACGGATCTCTTTGTGTGTACAGAGCGGAGCACTCAGGTTTTCGAATACCGGTGCAAGGTCGTAAACGTCGGAAACCGCATAATTCTGCGTGCCGATGACCTCGGTCGCAAAGCGTCTGAGCGTGAATACAGATTCGTTGGTCAACCGCGGACTGACGATCACACCGGCCGAGGTTCCCGCCTCTTTAAGCTTGTCCGCGGCAAATTTAACGGCCGCGTCCCATGTTGCCGGGATCAGCTTGCCGCCTTTTGAATAGCGGATCATCGGCGTCGTAATTCGGTCGGCGTGGTTGATAAACCCGTGTGCAAACCGGGATTTGACGTCGAGAAACTCGCCGTTGAGCCCGTTGACATAGCGGTCGCGGGCGACGATGCGATGAACCTCGCCGGCGCGCGAACCGATGCTCAGCTGCATACCGTCAGAGCTGTAAACGTCGGTCGAAACCGTTTGTTCGAGTTCCCACGGACGCGTTTCGTGAAGGTAAACGGCGTCGAGCAGAGTTCCCGTCGGACAAACTTCGACACAATTTCCGCACTGCGAGCAGTTATACCAGCCGCCGTATGTGCCGATGACGGTATTAACGCCGCGGTTTCCGGCTTCGATCTCATCCTCACCCATCCATTCGTCACAGACGCGCGTGCAGCGTTTGCACAGAATGCATCGCTGCGGATCGTTAGCGACGAACGGCGAAAGATACTTTTCGGGCTGGGCATTTTTCCTTTCCGAGAAACGCTCCTCGACATCGCCCCAGTCGAATATGACCTCCTGAAGCTCGCATTCGCCGCCGCGGTCACACACCGGGCAATCGAGCGGGTGATTTGCGAGCAGAAATTCGCCCATCGCACGCTGAGCTTTTTCGACCTCTTCGCTCTGCGTCGTGACGACCATTCCGTCCGTGCAGAGGATGGTGCAGGACGTCTGCAGCTTTGGCATCTTTTCGATGCGGACGAGGCACATCCGGCACGAGGCTTGGAGCGCGAGGTCCTTGTAATAGCAGAACGAAGGGACACCGTAGCCCTTCTCGCGGCAAACATCGATCAGGCGAGCTCCTTTGTCGACCTCAAATTCCTGTTCGTTAATTGTGACTTTGACCTGTTCTGTTGACATCAAACTATATATTGGCTAAACCTGCTCGGCCCGCATCCATCGCGTCTCGCCGGTGTGCTCTTCACCAGGAACTATCTTCCAAGATGCTCGCGAACTCGTACCCTCATCGGATACTCGTCCGCAAGCTTGCCGGGCCTACGCCTCGGCCATCTTGTCACCTACCCAATTGCCGGCCTGACGCAAAGGTCGCGAATGCCCGCTTTGATCGAGAGACTCCGTAAATTCACACGGACGTCTGCCGCATCCTATTTTCCTTTCTTCGCGGACTTTTCCGGGCTGGCGGCTTTCACGACAACCTTTTTCTTTGGCCGCGTCTTACCGTAGCTGCCCGCAAATATCTTTCCTCGTCTTGAACGCTTATCACCTTTTCCCATAACTTAAATATTCTCCTGTTAAACTACTGCTGCCGCTCCGTACTTTTCAAGGCTGCCTTCGCGGGCTTTTTGTCTTTGCCGGCCGGTTTTTGTTCCGGAGAGGCCTGATCGTCGACCGGTACTTTACCGGTCAAGATCGTGATCATGTCGTCCTGTATCTCAGGATTCAACTGCAATCGGTCGTGCTCTTCACAAACGAATTTACTAGATTTCGGCATCAGAAACGATGCAACCAGTGCCTCTGTGGCTCCCTCGAACGAGCGCCTCGTTACTGTTCCGTCGCCAGGGCCATACATGACCTTTCTGACGTCGTCGGAATCGATCTTTACGCCGCCGGCGTTTGTAAAACCGGACGGCTTGAACAAAGTTTTCCACTTATCGCCCTTATCCTGAAAGATGACGATCGAATCAAGGGCGTCCTTGCAGTCGGATCCGAGAAGATAGACCGACGGTGCAAATTTCGACTCTCGGGGCTCGACGCCCAAGGCCTCGTACAAACGGCGGGCGTGGCCGAGCACGTTCGAAAAGTAGGTCCGTGCTATCGCCCGTTCCGCCGGTTTGAATGCTTTTTCGTAGCCTTTGTCGCCAAACGGGTCCCAGCCGTATTTCTCCCACGTTTTTGTGTCGTAGAGGTCAACATCGATCGGCTTCAGGTTCTCGTCATAGGCGTGCAGCGTGCCCGGTGCCGGCAGCAGCTGAAAAGCCGACGGGATCGTAAATACATCAAACTTGGTCATGTCCCGCACGAACGGCAGATCGATCTTGATGCCGCCGAGCCGCAAGCCGTTGAGCAGGGAATTCAGAGCCAGGACAGAACCCTCATTTGGCGTCCCGAGCAGGATGATCTTGTCGAAATTCCTTCCGCCCGCCCACCTTGAGACAGGCTTTCGACCGTCCGCCGGCAATGGAGCGTCGCCGTACATGGCGGCATATCGGGCTATGATCCCGCCCATCGAGTGGGCGATGACGTCGAATTTTAAGTTCGGCTTACGAAGACGGCGCTTGAGAGCTGCGATCTTTCTGACGAGCAGACGAGCATTCGCGACATTGTCCAAACGCCAGTCGTAGGCGAATACATATAACGCCCTCGGTGCTCCTCGTCCGCTTTCCCAGCTTTCCTCGTGATAGCCGCCGCGGTCGACCATCGATTCGATGAGCCCGCCGTAAACGTCGTATTTCGGCAGCAGGCGGATCTTTACTTCGCGCAGAATGTCCTTTGGCACCAGACTGTCGTGCATCTTATCGATATCCCTTGCTATCGGCAGACGCAGGTCGTCGGGCTTTGCCTTCGAGATGCGAAACCAGACGGTCTGGCCGTTATTCTTATTTACGAGCTGCGAACCTGTGAGCCCGGGGATAATGATGACGGGATTTGGCCCCTGCGCAAAAATGCCCGCTGCGAGGCACAAGGCCACAGCAGCGACCCGGACGAAAGTCCGGCTTTTGGAACTTAAAATCTTAATTTTCATCATCTCCTTCCGGCTATTTTGGCATCGCCTAAAGATAGCCTCGGGAATTCCCCCTTGTTGATCAGAGCACGCACACTGACAGCGTAAACCAGAACGCTTATTCACTGTTCGCCAAGGCCGGCCGCCTAGATATTCGCAGTGACCGTGCCTGGGCCGGTCTTATCGGCCAACCAATTTCGAAAATCGTCCGGAAACTGTTTAATAGCGCTTTGGATCGGCCATGCGGCCGCATCGGCAAGCGGGCAAAAGCTCTTGCCTTCCATGTTGTCACAAATATCGAGCAAAAGCTTGGCGTCCTCTGGCCGTCCGCCGCCATCGGCTATGCGGTTAAAGATCTTTACGATCCAATCCGTGCCCTCACGGCAGGGCGTGCACCATCCGCACGACTCATGTTTGTAAAATTCTGAGAGGTTCTTGGTCGATTCCATAATGTCGACCGTTTCGTCCATCACCATCATCCCGCCGGTCCCGAGCATCGAGCCCGCCGTGACGAGCCCTTCGTAGTCGAGCGTGACGTTTTTCCCGAGTATTTGGCCGGCGTTCATAATGTATACGCTCGACCCGCCGGGGATGACGGCCTTCAGCTTTTTGTCATCGCGGAGCATGCCGCCGCAGTCCTCGTAAATAAACTTTTCCATGTCGGCGTAGCCCATCGGAAGTTCGTAAACTCCCGGCCGCTTGACGTGGCCGCTGATCGACCAGAGCTTTGTGCCGCCCGATTTCTCGGTACCGAGCTTTTGCCATGCCTCGCCGCCCATTTCGATGATCTGCGGAATTGAAGTGAAAGTTTCGACGTTGTTTACGATCGTCGGGCTCGCGTACAATCCCTCGATCGCGGGAAACGGCGGCTTCATCCGCGGGTGGCCGCGGTATCCTTCGAGCGAGCTTAAGAGCGCGGTTTCCTCACCACAAATGTATGCTCCCGCACCGGTATGCGTGTGGATGTCCATCGAAAAGCCGGAGCCGAGAATGTTATTTCCAAGCATGCCTGCTTCGCGGGCTTCGGCGAGCGCGACATCCATAATGCCGATCAGATACTCGTATTCGCCGCGTGTGTAAATATAACCGGTCTGCGAACCCAGGGCGTGCCCGGCGATGATCATGCCCTCGATCATCGCGTGCGGGTCGCGTTCCATTAAATATCGGTCCTTAAAGCTGCCCGGCTCACTCTCGTCGGCGTTGCAGACGACGTACTTCGGCTTCGGGCTGTCTTTAGGCACGAACGACCATTTCATGCCGGTCGGGAAGCCGGCTCCGCCGCGCCCGCGCAAAGCGCTTTTCTTGACCTCGTCAATAACGTCCGCCGGCGACATCTTGAGAGCTTTCGCCAGCGACTTGTACCCGCCATGATCGCGGTACACCTTTAACGTATGCCCGTCTTTGACGTGCATCAGCTTAAGTTGAAGCGGCTCGCAGCCTATTGCTTTGATTTCCATTTTACTAATCGTCACCGGTTCTGTGTCAGTAGCCCGCACGTCAGTAAGGGCTCAAGTCGATCATGATCTCAGCACAGTCCACCGTAACTACCGACCGCCCCAAGATCTTAATATCTGCAGCCCTGAATCGGGGCTCAAGTCAAACGGCAAATTGCTTCAATCGAAACTCGGCAATTCGCCTCCCTGACCGTTGAGCACATAATCAACCGCGATTGAAACGTGATCTTCGGTCCATAAATATCTCGTACTGCCATGCCGGCTCCATACCTTGGCCGTTTCATCGAGCAGGCCCTCGTTTCTCAAGGCTCGTGTGGAATATGCCTTGAAGCTATCCATCATTCGTTCTGGGCTCCCGGAGTTGCTGACCGCGACATGCGTATGATTCGTCCTTACATTTATCGCGAACAACGCATAATTGCGGTGCACGCACACGCTCCGTACCGCGTCTTCAACCACCTTCCTCGCCCGTACATTTAGCAAAAAAGGCTCGCCTTTCATTAGTCTCGAGTTCCGAAAAGCTTTCTCCGGGTCTGGCTCGATCTTTGGTGCTCCGTAAGCGTTACTCCAAAGTCTGTCCATTGAGCCTCTCGTATCGCCGTGAAGCCATGTTCCATAGCAGCGAAACGTTATTAAGTATCCGGACGCCACGGACCGATCCTGAAATTCAATATAATCCCGCTTCGTCACACAATACATTGAATATGCCCAGCGTTGAGCCCTTACTCACGTGCGGGCTACTGACACGAATCCAGTATCTTATCCACCTTATCAACCGTCAGATCCTCGTGATAATCAAACCCGATCTGCATCATCGGGGCGGTGCCGCAGCTGCCGAGGCATTCGACCATTGAAACCGTGAATTTGCCGTCTTCGGTCGTTTGGCCGGGATGGATGCCGAGCTTTGAGCACACGTGGTCCGTGATGTCCGGCTCGCCCATGATCTTGCACGACAGCGTCTTGCAGATCTGGATATGATGACGTCCGATCGGACGCATATTGAACATCGAATAGAACGTCGCCGTTTCCCAGACGTCCGTCACCTCGAGGCCCAGGAAATTTGCCAGAAAGTTCACGCCCGGGTTATCGATCCACCCGCGTTCACGCTGGACCACGAAAAGTAACGGAATAAGTGCCGAACGCGGCCGGTCGACCGGGTATTTCGCGAGCTGCGAACGCATTTCCTCGACGACGGCGGGCGAAAACTCGGCCACTTCGTCGGAAACGACTATTTGATCGGTGTAACTTGTCGGGGTTGCTGCTGCCATTTTAGTGGATCAGTGGACGCCTGCCTCCAGGTCGTCGACTCGCTTTTCACCATCTGAGATTCGCCCGTTGTCCTTGACCGCCATCACGCCTACATCGTTGAATTGCCCCGAAAGTACTCTGACGTCTGAACTGAGCGCTTTGAGATCCGTATCAATCCGATCGACCTTTGCTTCAAGGCCGTCTAACTTGTATGAATTCGATCTAACATCAGACGCCAAACCGTTAACAGTTTTTAGAACTGTTTCGATCAGGCTCTTTAGTTCTGAATTGGCGTCGTGTTCGGACATAAACGTGGTCGTTATCGGTCGATCTCTCCCAATACAATATCCAAGCTGCCGATAATAGCGACGACATCGGCGATCATTTCGCCCTCGGCCATGACGGGCAATGCTGACAGATTCACAAACGAAGGCCCGCGAAAATGTACGCGTTCGGGCTTCGGGCCGCCGTTCGATTTCATATAAACGCCGAGTTCGCCCTTGGACGCTTCGATCGGGTGATATACCTCGCCGGGCGGGACATTAAAGCCCTCAGCGACGATCAGGAAGTGGTGGATGAGCGAATCCATATGCTTTCGCATATCGTCGCGGTCCGGCAGCACGATCTTCGGAGCGTCTGCTTTGATCGGGCCTGGTTTTAACCGCTCGAGAGCCTGTCCGGCGATCTTATAGGACTCGATGCACTCGCGCATGCGGACCTTGAAACGGGCCCACACATCTCCGTCGTTCTCGACCGGAATATCAAAGTCGTATGTTTCGTAGCCTGTGTACGGATTGTCGCGCCGCAGGTCGAGGTCGACGCCGCTCCCGCGCAGGCACGGGCCGGTCAGCCCCCAATCGATCGCGTCCTCGGCCGAGATCACGCCGATCCCGCGGGTACGGCTCTGCCATATCGTGTTTCCGGTGACGAGCGTATCGAACGTATTCATCGCCTCCGGAAAATCTCTGAGAAACTGGCGGCAGCGGTTATCAAATCCAGCCGGCAGGTCCATCATCAGGCCGCCGATTCGAAAATAGCTCGGCGTCATTCGCCCGCCCGACGCGGCCTCGATCAAATTGAGTATCTTTTCGCGTTCGCGAAAGCAAAAGAAAAATACCGACATTGCGCCGATATCCAGGCAATGCGTGCCAAGCCATACCATGTGCGACGCGATACGCTGCAGCTCGCACATCAGCACGCGGATCACCTGTGCTCGCTCAGGGATCTCAAGCTGCAGCAGCTTTTCCGCCGCCATAACGTACGCGAGGTTGTTGCCCAACGGATTGAGATAATCCATTCGGTCGGTGATGACGATGCCCTGCTGATATTTCTTGTATTCGAAGAGCTTCTCCATTCCCGTGTGGAGATAGCCGATGTCGGGGATCGCCTTGACCACCAGTTCGCCGTCGAGTCGCAGGTCGAGCCTCAGCACGCCGTGCGTAGACGGATGCTGCGGCCCCATCGATAGGGTCATCTCCGACTCTAGTGCGTTATCAAGCACCTCGAACTGACTTGGAATGTTCTCTACTGCAACGCTCATAATTTAGCGGTTCGATAATGGTCGATCCTGGCGTGAACGTCATATTCACGGTCCCGGCGCCCACTATCGTGTTAGTTCATACTGTACGGCTCGTAGCCGCGCAGCGGATAATCTTTTCGCAGTGCATGGCCGTCAAAATCCGACGGCAGCAAGATCCGTCTCAGGTCCGGATGATTTTCGAATATGACGCCGAGCAGGTCGTATGTCTCGCGTTCATGCCAATCGGCCGTCCGCCAAACGGTCGTTACGCTCTCGACCTTGGGGTCGTCGTCGCTGAGCAGGACCTTGAGCCGGAGACGCAAATGATGTTTAGTGCCGAACACGTGATAATTGACCTCGAACCTCGGATCTTCTTCCGGGCCGCGATCGACTCCGCAGAGGTCCGCCAGCATGTCAAAGCCGAGCTCTTTCTTCAAAAAGTCACAGATGTCATAGATCGACTCGCGCGGAGTAAATATAGTGATCTCACCGAGGGCCTCAGTGACCACGGTCACCCATTCGGAATTTTTGTTCGTCAGCTGATCGACAAAGCCGAGGAGTTGTTCAGTCATATATAAGGGTCAGCCGGCCGCATTGGGCCTGGCTGATCAGGAAGATCGACGGCGTTCGTGCCGCGAAGGCACGGTGTACGGCCGCGACGTTTCACCTTCGGCTACCTCGATCTCAGTTTCGAGTTCGAGAGCCGTGCCCTCAGTCACGGGCAGCGTGCCGGGAACCATGGATTCGCGTGATTCGGCCTCGAACGTATCGTGACGGTCCTTGACCGATTCCTTCATTATCTTGTCCTGAAGCATCGTGATCGCATGAACCAGCATTTCCGGCCGCGGCGGGCAGCCCGGAATATAGATGTCGACGGGAACGATCTTGTCCACGCCCTGCACGATAGCGTAATTGTCAAAAACGCCGCCCGACGTCGCACATGCACCCATTGAGATGACCCATTTGGGCTCCGGCATCTGGTCGTAAATACGGCGAAGCACCGGTGCCATTTTCCTCGAAACCCGGCCCGAGACGATCATGCAGTCAGCCTGTCGGGGCGACGCCCGAAATGTCTCGGCTCCGAATCGCGAAATGTCCTGTCGCGACGACGCTGTGCCCATCATCTCGATAGCACAGCACGCAAGGCCGAATGTCGCGGGCCAGATGCTGCTCTTGCGTGCCCAGTTGATCACGGCGTCAAGCTTGACGGTGACGACATCGGGCAGCGAATCAAATAATGTATTTTCGAGTCCCATACTGCTTTATTAAGCCGCTCTCTTGAGCTCGCGATTACGGCGGGCCATCTGTTTGACCTCAGCTTTCGCCTCGGCACGTGCCTGAAGGCTCCAGTCGAATGCACCCTTTTTCCAAACGTATATAAAGCCGACGATGAGCGATGCCAAAAAGACAAGTATCTCAACGAACGCGACCGTCCCATAGGGAATGCCGCTCAGTTTTTCATCCATCAGCAGACTTTTGAAAGCCACTGCAAAGGGATACATGAACAGCACTTCGATATCGAACAAGAGGAAGATCACGGCTACCGTGTAAAATTTGATCGAATAGCGGTCGCGTGCAGATCCGACCGGGTCTTTTCCGCATTCGTACGGCATCAGCTTGGTCGCCGTTCGCTTTCGAGGTCCGATCAACTGAGTCGTCAGGAGCTGGCTTGCGCCAAAACCGGCCGCAACCAAAAACATGATCGCGATAGGTGCGTAATCTGAGAGGTTGTATTCTGACATTCGATCCTCGAAAAAGCCGGCAAGTCTGGGGCGTTACACCCTGTCATGCTGCGACGTAAATTATTGAAAATAAGCCAAAGTCAATCGTAAGTTAACCCTCTTATAGTGTCAAGGCAGTCTAACCCGTGAAAACACGGGCCGCGAGGCCCTCGACGGAAATTAAGTCGTTGACCGCAATTGAGGGCCTATGCTAACTTGAGAGTGGGCAAAAAGTGCCGTTTTTCCCGCTGTTTCCCCGCTCTCAAGGTAAATAAAATCAAAGTGATCTCCGGCTTTAATACAGACATTGAATTTGAGGATGTTGTTTATCACGTCCAAACCGAGGATAAGGGTCTGTCGGCAAAAAAGGTGATCTCGCTCGTTTACGTCGGCGGCACCATCCTGGCCAGCAAACGAAGCCCTTACGATGATCTCGTAGCGGCCGGTTTTGACGAAAATGTGCTCGCTGAACGCCTCCAAAAGCAGCATCGCCTGATATGCGCCGCGATAAAAGCCGGTCGCATTGACGATCTCAAGGAAATGACGGCAAAAGCCTCGGCTGCACGGTCCGCCTCAGCCGCCCACGCGGTCGCGGAAACAGTCTCGGCCCCAATTTCGCTCCCGCAGACAGTCGAGCCGACTGAGCTCGCGACAGCCGCCGCCGGAGCAGAACTGTTCGATCAGCCGCGAACGCCTTTTGCTCCCACCGAACCCATACAACAGCCGTTCGTACCGGAACCGTTCGTGTTCCCGCAGATAACCGAACCCGAACTCGAACTCGACATCGATCTGTTTGCCGACGCTCCGATCATTGAGGACGTGAGCGTTATCGAAGAGATATTTGTGCTTCCCGACGATGCGGTCGCGGTGATCAGCGAGCTCTCGGGCCGCGAACGTCCATCCAACGCCAAGCTGGACGTCGAATTGCTGGGCGATTTCAAATTTAAGGGCGGCGACCGCCTCACCGTTCACATAATGGTTTGCCGCGGCACCGAGCGAAAGGTCGTGACCGGCGCCCAGATCCTGATCAAGGTGCTCGGGTCGACATTTCGTCCCGTGATCTTTCACGCGAAATCCGATAGTAACGGTCTCGCTCAGGTCCATCTTCAGCTCCCGCATTTCCAGGCCGGACGTGCCGCTCTGCTCATCAGAGCTCTCGACGGCGGCGAGGAGATCGAACTCCGTCGCGTCGTCACGCCGGGTTGACCCGCCCACGCTCAACGCCCGCTAAATTCCCCGTCTGCTTTCCGGCAAGCTGTTTGCGCCTCGGAAAAAACTGTACCAAATCACGGAATTGACTGTACCAAACTGCGAAAACAACAGGCGCAGAGCGGGGTATTTACTATCACAAATCGAGTTTTTTGCGGAATTGAAAATTCGGCGATATTCGACTAAGTGTTGTGTTTAAGACGCTTAAGTCGACAATGTGGTACGTACCACATATGCAACATCAGCCCATTTCGGCAAAACTTTAAATTTACACGATCGGTCGTCTCGTGCGGCGTCAAAGACTTGACCGCTCGCATTTGAAATCCGCCCGGCTTGCGCTCAAAATTGAGTCAATGTCAGAAGTTCAGATATTCCTCAATGGCCGGCCGCGTCATGTACCGCCGGGAACCGATATCGACCGGCTGCTCGAGCTGTTTTCGCTGCCGAGCCAGCGTGTCGCCATCGAACTCAACAAAGCGGTCGTTCGCCGAACTGACTGGCCCGGCACCCAGCTGAAAGAAGGCGATCAGCTCGAGGTCGTTCATTTTGTCGGCGGCGGTTGACGCTGAATTCAAAGTTCGATCCTCGCCCGAGCCCTCGCGGAGCGTTGATATCTTGCTTTATATGACGAGCCGCTCGATAATTCTATTAAGCTATTATGTCAGACACTTTTTCGCTCGCAGGCACCACATTCTCTTCGCGATTGATCATCGGCACGGGCAAATATCGCTCGTATGACGAGATGAAGGCAGCCCATCTCGCCTCAGGTGCCGAGATGGCGACCGTGGCGGTAAACCGCGTTCCGCTCGACCATTCGAGCGAGTCTTTTCTCGACCATCTTGATGCCAAAATGAAGATCCTGCCGAACACGGCCGGATGCTATGACGCTGACCACGCTATTCGCACGGCACGGCTCGCCCGCGAAGCTCTCGAGACCGACTGGATCAAGCTTGAGGTGATCGGGGATCCGGTCACGCTGCTGCCCGACAACGAGCAAACTCTCGAGGCTGCGAAAGTATTGGTGAAGGAGGGCTTTATCGTTCTGCCCTATTTCACCGACGACCTGATCATGGCAAAGAAGCTGCTTGCGGCCGGATGTCCGGCCGTGATGCCGCTGGCGGCTCCGATCGGTTCCGGAATGGGAGTTCAGAATCCGTCAAATCTAAGAATAATGCGCGAGCAGCTCCCGGATGCGATCATTATCGTCGACGCCGGCGTCGGTGTGCCGTCGGATGCCGCCATCGCCATGGAACTCGGGGCCGACGCGATCTTGATGAACACAGCGATCGCTGAGGCCCGCGACGCTGCCCAAATGGCGACCGCGATGAACTATGCCGTCCAAGCCGGCCGCCTCGCATATCTATCAGGGCGAATGCCAAAACGCCTCTACGCATCGGCCTCAAGCCCGATCGCAGGTGCAATTAAATAATGGTGTCTGGTTCGTGTTCACAGCAGAACTTCGTGGCTAGGCTTATGAATATTCAAGTACTTTTTTTCGGGGCGACAGCGGCTATCGCCGGCTTTCGACGGATCGAGCTGGACATGCCGTCGGGGGCGCACGCCCGCGATGTCTATGATAAGCTGCTCGCCAAATATCCACGTCTCAAGGCTCACCGTTTGAACCTGTCCGTAAACCAGGAATATGCGACTGGCGAGGAAATGCTGAACAACGGCGACGAGCTCGCGGTCTTCACCGCAGTTTCAGGCGGCTGAGGCCGGTCGCCATTGGTTGAGCGATGGTCATAGAATGAA
>JBDTZO010000126.1:0-5834 GCA_040005135.1 Acidobacteriota bacterium
TGGAGTCGGTCGACCAAGAAATGGATTACGGTCGACGAATCCTGGGGTCTTCATCTTATCGACTGGGTCGAGTAGTTGGCTAGTCGCCGAGCCGCAATCGATTACCGCGTTTATTGCAGTTAACACGCGGCCGATCATTTAAGCTGCTGTCTGAATCGCCAAGCGCTTACTGCGACGAGCAGGATGCAGAATCCGAGAAGTGCGAGAAGGTTGGGATAGAGGTATTCGATACCGATGCCCTTCAGAAGAATTCCGCGCGAGATGATCGCGAAATGGCGGATCGGATTTAACAGCGTAAGTGGCTGTATCCATTTGGGCATCGCCTCGATGGGGGTCGTCGCACCTGAAAGTAAAACGAGCGGCGGATTGACGAAAAAGCCAACTAGTTGAGCCTGCTGCTGCGAATCGACGAACGTTGAGATCAGCGTTCCGATCCCGATGCCGGACAGTACACACAGCGAACCCGCGAAAAAGAATAGTAGAAAGCTGCCACGCACCGGTACGCCAAAAACCAGCCGAGCAACGCTCAAGGCGATAATGATGTCGAAGGTCAGCAAGATAAACACCGGAGCGATCTTCGCGGTGATTATCTGCCCCGCTCCGGCGGGCGTCATCAGTAGTTGTTCGACGGTCCCGACCTCTTTTTCACGTACCATCGACGCCGCGGCGACGATCGAACCCTGCAATACCAACAGTGCTCCGATCAATCCGGTGACGATGAACCACGAATTATTCAGCCCCGGATTATAGAGCAGTGCAACGCTCGAGCTAACCGACGGCCGGTTCATGTTTGGCTGGACTGGGACCGTCTGCAACGCATTTGGCGGAGCACTTCCTTGAATGGCTAATTGTTTAGCCGCACGCATTGTCGGGGCGCTTTCCTTTAGGATCCGTTGGTTTAGCGATGCGATGATCGAGGCCGCATATCCGCTGGCGATCATCGCCGTGTTCGAGTCGACCGCGTCAACGAGGAATTGCACCGTCGCGGTTTTGCCACTGACGCGATCTTTGGCGTAATCGGGCGGTATGATAAGTGCGGCGGTGAGTTCGCCCGTACCGACATCGTCGCTGATCTCGCTCGTTTTCGAATAGTATTTTAGAACCCGGAACGATCTGCTTTCGACCATTGCAGATATCAGCTCGCGGCTTTCGGCCGAGCCGCTGCCGTCGAGCACGCCGAGATTGAGGTCGGTAACGGTCGGATTTAGTGCGAATCCAAAAAGTACGACGTTCATCGTGGGCGGGATCACAAGCATCACTATCAGCCGGCGGTTACGGCCGATCTGCCGCAACTCCTTGATAAACAACGCCATCCAGCGAGATATACCACCCATAAGACTCACGCCTCGATCTGCATCTTCCTCATCTTTAACCAGGAGATCGAGAAGAAAAACAGGCCGATCGCCGCCAAAATGAATGGCGTTGCCCAAACGCCCGACCAACTGCCGCCTCGGACGAGAGCGTCACGACAGATCTCGACATAGTAGGTCGCGGGTATCACTTGCGAAAGATAGCTGATCGGCGGCGGAATATTGGCGATCGGAAATATAGCGCCGGACAGCAGGTACGAGAGTAAAAACCCGACGATCTGCACTGCCTGGATCGCGGCGGCCTGATTGGGGATTACGACCCCGATCATCGTCCCGATGCAGACGTTCGTAAAAAGGTAGATCAGCGTACAGACGAAGAACGGCACAGGGTCACCCTTCATGCTCATCCCGAAAAGAAAGTAGACGAGCCACAGGCACAGAAACCATTCGACAATCGCGATCAGGACATAGGCGAGTATTTTGCCGAGTAGATATTCGTATGCCGTGATGCTCGAAACATAGACCTGCAGGATCGTCTTTTTCTCGCCCTCCCGGGACATCGCGAGAGCCGCTAGCAGCGGCGGAAAAAGTGCGAGCCCGACCGCGAGCATGCTCGGCACGATATATTTGGCGGATTCGCGACCCGGATTGAACCACAGACGCGTCTCCATATTTATAGGTATCGGCGGCGACGCCATGTCGGGCCGCAGGTTGCTCGAAAACACCTTGGTCACCGCCGTTGCCGTCGCCCGCATGACGTTGGCGGTGTTCGCGTCGCTGGCGTCGATCAGTATCTGCACTTTCGCCTGGGAACCGATGGCGATGTCGCGGCCAAAGTGTTCCGGTATGATTATCGCGGCCCGTGCGTCATTCTTGAGCAGAGCAGTTTCCGGCGGTTCGCGGACGGGCAGAGCGACGATTCGGTATGTTAGTGATGATCGAAACGCGTCGATATACGCCCGCGAGTCCGGCGTGTTATCGAGGTCCTGTACGACGACCGGCAGATCGGTCACCGACAACGAGATAGCGGCGCCCATCATAGCGAGAAGCGCAAGCGGCAGCACGAGGGCGAGCACCAGCGTCAAGCGATCGCGGATGACCTGTGTGATCTCTTTTCGAATCTGTGCGATGATGCGCTTCATTGATCAGGGTTCACTGCGTAGGAATATTGCCGCGTTGTTGTTCGACGATCGAAATAAACACGTCCTCGAGCGACAGAACCTGTTCGCTGGCTCGTTCGACAGCGATGCCGGCGTTCGCTAAACGCTGTTTCAGGTCCGCGATGCCGCTCTCGATATCGCCCTCAATGACCACGTGCAGACGGTCGCCGAAGAGCGAAACACGCCAACGGTCCATCTCGGTCTTCAACAGGTTCGACGCCTGCTGCGGTTTGTCGGTGATCAGTTCGATCAGGTGCCCGCCTTGTGCGGCCTTGATGCCGGTCGGCGTGCCCTCGGCGACGACGCGGCCGGCGACCATAAACCCGAGGTTATTACACTGCTCGGCCTCTTCCAGGTAGTGCGTTGTCACGAGGATCGCGACGCCGTGATCGGCAAGCTCGTTGATCATCTTCCAAAAGGCACGCCGAGCCAGCGGATCGACGCCCGAGGTCGGTTCGTCCAGAAACAGCACCGACGGTTCGTGCATAATTGCGGCACCGAACGCAACGCGTTGTTTCCAGCCGCCCGGCAATTCGCCGGTCAGCATTCGCCCGCGGCCCGTCAACCCCGAAAAATCGTATATCCAACGCTTTTTTTCGTCACGGTCAGCGGTCGCGACACCATAGACGCCGGCAAAAAAATCGAGGTTCTCATCGATCGTCAGATCGTCGTAAAGCGAGAATTTCTGCGACATGTAACCGACCCGCTTGCGAACGTCGGCCGAGCCTGCGCCGCCGCGTTTACCGGCGAGTTCGACAATGCCGTCCGACGGTTCCAACAGCCCGCAAAGCATCTTGATCGTCGTCGTTTTGCCGGCTCCGTTCGCGCCGAGCAGGCCGTAGATCTCGCCGTATTTTATGCTCAGGTTAACGGTGTCGACCGCTGTAAAATCGCCGTAATATTTGCTTACGTCCTCGGCACCGATGGCGACGGCGTTCGGCGGCCGCTCTTGAAACTTGCGCCGTCGCGGAAACTGCGGCGGGACCATATCGCCTTCGAGATCGCGCAGGGCCGAGACGAAACAGTTCTCGAGCGTCGGCTCGGCAACGTCGATACTGCTGATATCGACCGCGGCTTCCTTTAGAATCTCCCGAACATCCGTCTGCCCTGCGTCGGCGTCACGGACCATTAGATCGAGGCGATCGCCGAACCGCTGAATATCGTGAAATTTATGCGATGCACTCAACAACTCCTCGGTCCGCCCGAGATCCCCCGCTCGCAGTTCCAAACGCTTCATCCCGAGGCTGTCGCGAAGGCTTTTCGGCGTGCCGAGCTGAACGATCCGGCCGTCGAACATCAGTCCGACACGCGAACACCGTTCGGCCTCGTCGAGATACGGCGTCGCGACGACCATGGTCATTCCGCGGCTTGAGAGTTCGACCAGCGTGTCCCAAAATTCGCGTCGAGACACCGGATCGACGCCCGTCGTCGGCTCGTCGAGCAGCAGCACCTTGGGTTCGGCGATGAGGGCGCACGCGAGAGCGAGCTTTTGCTTCATCCCGCCGCTCAGGCGTCCGGCGAGCCGTTGGGTGAATTGTGCAAGGTCGAAAAGTTTTAAGTAATGTTGCCCGCGTGTTTCGATCTGATCCTTTTTGAGCAGTCGCAGTTCGCCGATGTATCTCAGGTTTTCTTCAACCGTCAGGTCCTGATAAAGACTGAAAACCTGAGTCAAATAGCCGACATAGCTGCGCGCATCGCGTTCCGGCTTACCGTAGATCGACACCTCGCCGCCGGTTTTGGCCATGACGCCGCCGAGTATCTGGAAAACAGATGTCTTTCCGGCGCCGTCCGGGCCGATAAGCCCAAAGATCTCGCCCGCCTTGATGCTCAGGTCGATGCCCTTGACCGCCTCGAGTTTTCCGTAGGATTTACGCAGATCTCGAACCGAAATGACCGTCGCCTGCTCGTCCGGCGGATCGGCTAAGGTCGGCTCGGCGGCATAAACGGCAGCACCCATACATTTATTTGGCCTTCCGCCCGCTGCTCGACCACTCGCCCTCGGTCAGGATCTGGCCGTCGGCCGGCATTCCGGGTTTAGCGTATCCCTGCGGGTCCTTGAGCTGAAGTTTGACGCCGACAACCTGTTTAACGCGGTCCTCTTTGAAATACGTGTTTTCCGGTGTAAATGCCGCTTCCGGGTCGATTCTCGAAACGGTCGCCTCGAGCGGTTGGTTTGGGTTTGAATCGATATAAACCCGTGCCGCCTGCCCAAGTTTAACTTTGCCGATATCGCCCTCTGGCACAAACGCACGCAGATAGATCGCGGACGGATCGATAAGTGTGATGATAACCGTTCCCGGAGCGACGAATTCGCCTGGCTCGACGGCCCGCGTCGCAACGGTTCCGGCAAACGGGGCGACGATGCTCAGATCGTTCTGGTTCGCTTGTGCCTCGCGGAGAGCACCCCGTGCCTTATCGGCGTCGGCGTTGGCGGCGTCTATATCGCTCTGGGCCTGCGCCATCTGTTTTTGGATCGCGGATGATTGAGAAGTGCGAATTTTGGGGTTGGCCAGGGTCGCCTTTGAGGCGGTCAGGGCACCTCGTGCGGCATCGACCTGTTTCTTTTGGGCCTTTACGATCTCAAGCTGCGAATTGTGGTTTGTCTCGGCCTGTTTCGCCTGCCGCTCCGAAATATCGCCGGTCGCGAGCAGCCGGTTAAACTTTTCTTTATCGTATTCAGCAAGGTTCAGATTTGACTGTGCCTGAGCGAGCTGAGCCTCGGCTTGGGCGACCTGACTCTCGGCTTGCCGAACCCGTCCCATCGCATCTTCTTTGGATTGTTGGACGCCAATGTCCGATTGGCGAAGTTGGTCCTCGAGGATGCCTATCTGCTGGCGTGCCCGCGTAACGCGTGTTTCAGCTTGCGTTACCGCCGAATTTGCCTGGTCCTGACGGGCCTTTAATTGTTCACCGTCGAGAATGGCGATGACCGCTCCGGCGTCAACATGATCGCCCTCGCGAACATTGACCTGCAATATCCTGCCGGTTGTCTTTGCGGCTATTGCGGAATCATCCGTCTCAATTCGGCCCGAAACGTCGATGTAGTTCGGAGCGGCCGCTGGCTTGCGTAAGAGAAAATACCAGATCAGCGTACCAGCCAGTGCCGCGATCACGATCAAAATGACGACGGCACGAATGATCGTCTTTCGCGATCCAGGCCTCCGCTGTTTCGGTTCCTCGACCAGATGTATGCCGACTGCTTCGGTTTCCATTAAGCCCTCAGATACAGCCATTGCTAGTAGTGTGATATCGCAAACATTCTATCTACATTCTACGCCAATATTGAGAATCATCCACCTGCCGCCGAGACCTTAAAGATCGTAATAATCGTAAGAATCTTAAATAGCTTAAGAACTGCTATTGA
>JBDTZO010000103.1:0-19602 GCA_040005135.1 Acidobacteriota bacterium
GGTCTAACGCGTTTCGACGTCGGCGTCGTGAATCGGCTGCGATGATATCACAGGCGACGGCTGCGTTGCGGGGGCAGTGTGATCGTATTCACCGCGTTCAAGAAAACCGAGTTGTGACGGCTTCCAATATCTGAAAAACGCCTTGCCGTATATGTATTTTTCGGGCACGAGTCCCCAATAACGCGAATCGGACGAATTGTCGCGGTTATCGCCCATTACAAAATAATGGTGCTCGTCGACGCGTCGAGCCGGCATATTCGGCAGCGATTGGTTGTGCTCGGTGTCCAGGTATTCCTCATTAAGCTCCTGGCCGTTGACCGAGACCTTGCCATTATGGATCTCGACCGTTTCGCCCGGCAGGCCGATGACGCGTTTGACATACGATTTGTCAGGGTCGTTCGGGAACCAAAAAACGACGATATCACCGCGGTCGATATGTCCCCACGAGATGCTCTGGATCTTGTAATAAACCAGCTTATTGACCAGCAGGCGTTCGCCATCGTGCAGCTCAGGCACCATCGACGTGCCCTCGACAACGACAGGCTGAACGAAGAACACTCCGAATAGAATAAAGACGACGATGATCAAAAAAATATCGCGGGCGAGCCGTATGCCTTCGCTCCAGAGACCCTGACGCGACTCACGCCGAAGATGCGTGACATCGATGTCGCGGTCGTCTGATACGGCCACCGAACCAAATTCGTAACTATTTTTGCCCTGTCGAGAAAACATCTATTCCTTATACACACCTAAACGCATGCGCTATTTAGAAGTTATCGCTCGTCAGATGCTTTGTCAAAGGAATTGTGTTGCCCCGAACCGCTGCTCTCAAGGTGCGCGGAGCGAATCGACCCACTTCAGGAACGAGTCCTCGTAAACGAGCCAACCCATGCTCGTTGGCCGGTCGCCGACCGTTTCAAATATTCCTGACGCACACATGTCAATGAGCTTCGGTCGCGAGAGCGGCGGGACGATGATGCGGTGCGCTCGAATGAGCCTCGCGATCTCGCCGAGCCTGAGCACAGGCCGGGGAGCGTTATCCAACAAACGTTTCGTGGTTGATGTGTGTGTATTGTGTATTTTCATATGTGTGTATCGCTGTCAGGGGCCACAACCTTAAAGATCGTAATAATCGTAAAAAGCTTAAGAATCGTAAAAAGCGTAAGAACTGCTATTGGATTGCTTGATTTACTGAGCTAGTCTGGATCTAAGCAAGGGCGATCGGCCGAAACGCAGATCGTAAGCATAATGAGATGTGCCAATCGTCCATAAATTGGAATATATCAAACAAACATATCAAACTGCAAGAGAAAGGAGACAGAAGTGACATTTACACGGACAGATAAGTTTAAGGCTCTGGCGATCGTCCATATCTTTGAGACATCGCGGCCGCTTGGCAATTTTGCCGCCTGTGTCGTGCTGGGCGACGGGGCCGGCGTTTCGTACGGGATCAACCAATTTACGCACCGCTCAGGTGCACTCTACGCGGTCGCAAAGCGTTACCTCGGCGACGGCGGCGTCATCGGGGCGGACGTGATCCGTTCGCGGATGGCGGAGATGAGCGACAGATCGGCCGCAGCGATCAGACGCCTCGCGACAGACGCTGCGTTCAAGAATGCATTGCGAGCCGCGGCCGCCACGCGAGAAATGAAGGCCGCTCAGATCGACACCGCCAACGACCTCTACTTAAAGCCGGCGATAGACATTTGCCACAAACTCGGTTTTCACGACCCGTTGAGCCTCGCCGTTATATACGATTCGGTCGTGCACGGCTCGTTCAACCGAGTCGCTCGAACCGTTCAGGCTGACAAGTCCGCCGAACGTATCTGGATAACGGAATATGTCCGCCGCCGCGACCGCTGGCTGCTCAGCTATACGCGGCTCGCCGCGACGCGTTATCGCACGCGATTTTTTCTCAGCCAGATCACAAGCGCGAATTGGAAGCTCGATCTGCCGCTCAACGTCAACGGCACACGCCTTGGTTCGATCATCGCCGACCCATCAGTGCCGGCCGATGCAGCGTCGCCCACCGTCGCGGTCCCCGTCGAAAAGAGCGTTCTTCGATCAGCCGCTGAATTCGCCGCGAAGGCCGAAGCCCGTTTTGATCAGGTCGAAGCGAGAGTGTCCGCCGTGACGACGCGTGCGGATTCGGCCAAATCGATGTGGGCGACCGTCGGCGGCACGCTGTGGCAAGCGTTATGGGCCGTTTTCGGCTTTGCTGCCGGATTGCCGGCCGAGGTTTGGATAACGGTCGCCGTCATCGCGGGCTTGCTGATGCTCGCATATCTTTACCGCCAAATAGCGCTCGGGCGCCTGCGCGAACAGCGGGTGAACTTAACCGGAGGAATATAAAAATGAACGACACAAAAAACATCGTGCTGGCATGGGCCAGCTCGGTCACGACAGTATTTGCGGCGATCGAATCGCGTACGCTGCTGACGATCGTCTCGGTCTTTGTGCTGCCATCGATCTTTTTCGCGATCGGCAAAGCCATCGACGTAATGCTGCAGATCCATCTGAAGAGGGAAAAGAAATGACCAACGCATTGATCAGTACGCGAATGCGAATATACATCGCTCTCGCCGCCGCCGTGATCGCTGTCATTTTCATTATCGGAAACGACGCATGGTCGGGCCGAAAGGTCCGCGAACTTGAGCGACGCATCGACGAGGCTAAACAGACGACAACCGAAACGGAGAAAAAAGCCGCCGCGCTTGAGCTTGACGCGGCGGCATACAAAGAGAAGATCGCGTATCTCGAGGACCGACGCAACGAGATCGGCGAAACAGCGAGGAAACAAGATGATGAGATCACGAAACGCAATTCTATTGCCCGCACTGCTCGTGCTGATGTGGCCCGTGTCCGCGGCGTTCGGTCAAACGACGCATCGTTTGCCGAGCTCTGTCAAAAGCTTGCCGCCCTCGGGCACACCTGTTCAGAGTGACGCCGAACGGCTTGGCCAGGTCATCGGCGCTTGCTCGGCCGCCGCAGACGACCTCGCGGCGACGCGAAAGCTGACCGACGCATTGGAATCCGAAAACAAAATTCTGACCGACCGGCTTGAGACCGAAAAGCGAGCGACGTACCTGCTCGGTGAGCTCAATGCAACGCGAAAAGCCGAATCTGACGCATTGCGGGTGACCGTTGCCGCCAAGAGCGAGACGATCCGGGCCAAGGATGCCGTCATCGCGGAACAGGAAAAGCTGATCGACCTGCTTAAAAAGAAACGCAGTTCACCGTGGCGACGCATCGGCGACATCATCGTGGGCGCGGCTCTTGGGACATTGCTCAAATAGGTAAAAAATATGAACGAACACATCGACGAGGCGATCGCCAACTTTCGCCGCCAATACGATAAATACGCTAAGCCGGAACGCTATTACGCGGGAATGCACGACCTGGCGTTCGCGACAGATAAATTCAAGTCGACATTTGGCACGCTCTTTCGCGAATTTGCGCTAAACCTGTGCCCGGCGATCTGCGATGCCGTCCGTGACAAGCTGCGAATAACCGGCTTTTCGGTCGACACCGCTGACACATTCTCGACCGACGCATCGAAAAAGCAGGTCCGCCGCATTTGGAACGACAACCGCATGCGAACGCGTGCCGGCGAGGTGCACAAAGAGGCTCTCAAATGTGGCGACGCATATATGATCGTCTGGCCGAACGCGGCGGGCGACGCAACGCTCTATCCAAATCGTGCCGCGAGCTGCTCAGTCATCTACGACGACGAACTTCCCGGACGCATCGTCCGCGCGGCCAAGTATTGGCAGGCGGCTGATAAGCGTGTGTGCCTAAACCTCTATTATATCGATCGGATCGAGAAATACGTTTCTAAGGTCGTGTCCGAAGGCAGCCTGCCCGACGCATCGGCCTTTGTTTCGTCGGCAGTCATTCCCAATCCGTTCGGCGTGGTCCCGGTCTTTCACTTCGGCAACAATGCCGACCTTGGCGATCCGGGCCGTTCCGAGCTTGCTGCGGCGATCCCGATCCAGGACGGCCTGAACAAATCCGTTCTCGACATGCTCGTCGCGATGGAATACGCCGCGTTTCGCCAGCGCTGGGCGGCCGGCATCGAGACCGACTATGACGCACAGGGCAAGCCGGTCGCCCCGTTTACGGCGGGCGTCGAGCAAATATGGATGTCCGAAAATCCGAATGCAAAATTCGGCGATTTTAACACGGCAAACCTCGAACAGTTTCTGCGGGTCAAGGACAGCTTTCGCGTCGATATTGCGTTGGTTACGGGAACGCCACTGCACTATTTCACGCCGAATATCACCGGTACACGCAGCAGCGACAGCTTGCGGCGTTCCGAATCACGCTTTATCGCCAAGGTGCGCGACCGGCAGGAGAGCTTCGGACAGGTCTGGTCGGACGTGATGTCGTTCGCTCTCGCGATCGAGGGCCACGGACGCAGCGTCCGCCTGCTCACCGAATGGGAAGATCCGGCGCCGCTATCGGACCGCGAGTTTTTAGAAAATATCCTGCTCAAAAAACAGATCGGCCTGCCCGCGGCCGACGCATTGATCGAGGCCGGCTATGGACAGGCAGACGCAGAGAAATTTGCACACGAACGACGCGAAACGGCGCCGGGTGGATCCACACGACCTTAATTGTGGCCTTCGCTGCTCGGATCCTCAGATTCGTCGGCCGCAAAGAATGCCGGGACCTGCTTGCCAAAGACGAGGGAATAGATGAGCAGCAGAAATAGTATGGCGATAAGCACTTCGGCACCGATCGTCGCGGCCGACGGAGGACTTGTTGGCGATTCGGCGGTCTCGCCCATGCGAAATATCTGACCGACTGTCATCAGGACGAATGCGAGGAGCAGCATCGCTGCACCGAGCCATCGGCCGTACTGGCGGCGGCGGAACATTCCCCAAAATGCGGCTGCGAACAGGCTGAGGACGATAGCGTCAACGACGATGACCAGCAGCACGCCAAAAAGCGGTGTTTCGGCGCCGCGGATGACCAGCGTGGGGACCGTCACCACAAGCGGAGCGACAAATACGAGCCCAAACACGAAAAGCAGAACTTGAGCGACCCACACGCTGGTCGGCCGCTTGAGCTTGATGGCCATAAATATCGAAAAGCGAGCGAGCCCGCTGTTGTGACAACGCCGGCTATTTCTTGAGCCGAACGGTCTTCATTGACTCTGTGACGATCTTCGGAAGGTCTTTGTCATGCTGCGGGCCGGTAAGCGTGAACGTCAGCTTCAGGTTTTTGGGCCCTTCGAAAATGTAAAAGGTCTGAACGAACGGGATCGCTTTCATTTCGAGAAAGAAAACAAGCTCGGTGCCCTTTACTCCGGACGCAGTTTCGACGTCCCGGACTGAGACGAGCCGCGGGTTTTCATAGTCCTTGGCCTTCAGTTCGCCCTGGATCAACTGGTAGGCAAGCATGTCTCGATCGACCGGGACCACGTCTTCGTCAACCGATATTACTGCGGAGAACATGTCCGGCTGCTCCGGCGCGTTAAAGTCTACGCCTTTGCCCGCCGCGTCTTTGCTCATGACCCAGCCCGCAGGCGGGCAGAACGCAAACGTGCCGGTCGGCGTCGAGTATTCCTTGCACTTTTGAGCAAGGCCCGTAGCTGAAAAGGCCAATGTTAGAAAGACGGCGATGATGAGTGTTTTCATTTTGAAATTTGAGGTCGATTAGCGTTCGACTCGTGGATAGATCCGAGCCCGTGAACTTTAACACAGTTCGGCGAGTCGTGCGAAACGCCGCACGTTCCGCGATGCGTTCGGCTGTCTGTGCGAGACCGGCTTCGCGTTGTGGAGCTAAGTGATAGTCATCGAGAAAATATGCTCAAGCAAATACACCCATATCAGTACCCGCGTCCGCCATAAGGCGATGGGCGTTCGCCTGCACATTTTGACGAGCTTCGATCGGGAAGACGTCGATCAACGGCAATGTAGCCAAAGGAAAGAGGACCATTTATTCCAAATATGAAAAAACAAACAAATATTACCGCCGGCGGCGAAGCCGACACTGAAATAAAGGGCGACGAACCCATCGCCCAAGCCCCGGACGAGACCGCGTCCGCAGGCCTGATGACCGAGAACGCCGAACTTCGTTCCGCCCTCCGGCTGAGCGCGGCCCGCGATCAACTGTCGACCGCCCTTTTCGCCGCCGGTGCACGTACGCCTGCATTGCTGTGTGATGCGGTCAACGCCGACCTGCAGATCGCCGACGATGGAGGCGTTGCGAACGCAGCGGCACTAGTGGAACGGCTGAAAACGAGATTTCCGGAACAATTTCGAAGGGCTTCGCCCATTTCTATCGACGGCGGCGCCGGACGCAGCACGCCGGCACCGCTTACAAAAGACGCGCTCGCAAAAATGTCACCGGCCGAGATAACCAAGCTCGACTGGGCGGCCGTCCGGCGCGTGCTGAGCGAGAAATAACAGACGTTTCGCGGCCTGAGGCCGCGAGCTTAACCATTAACGATCAATCAAAGGAGAACTATGTCACTCGATTTTATACCCACAGTGTGGGCAGCACGGCTGCTCACTGCACTGAACGATGCTCTCATATACGGCCAGGTAAATGTGTCTAACCGTGATTATGAGGGCGAGATCCGCGAGGCGGGCAATACGGTCAAGATAGCTTCGATCGGAGACGTTACGGTCGCCACCTATACCCGAAATGAGGATATCGGCGACCCGGAGATCCTCACCGACGATGAACAAACGCTGCTGATCGATCAGTCAAAGTATTTTAACTTTTATGTCGACAGCGTCGACCGTGCTCAACAGAATGTAAGCGTGCTCGACGAGGCAATGCGCCGTTCGGCATGGAGCCTGCGTGACGACGCAGATTCATATATTGCCGGCATGATGGCCGCGAATGTGCCCGCTCCCAATACCATCGGCTCGCTGGCCGTGCCCAAGGTGCCGACCAAAGACGACGCCTACGAATACCTCGTCGATCTCAGTGTCGTGCTGGACGAGGCAAATACGCCGGCCGAGGGACGATTCGTCGTTGTGCCGGCGTGGTTTCATGGGCTTTTGCTCAAGGACGACCGATTTGTCCGTTCGGGTACGTATCGCGGCGACGGCCGCCTTTCTAACGGCGAGGTCGGCGACGCGGCCGGCTTTCGTATACTTAAATCGAACAAGGTGCCGAACGCTACGGGCTCGAAGTTTCGCATTATCGCCGGCCATCCGATGGCGACGGCCTACGTCGAACAGGTCCTCGACCTCCAGACCTATCAGCCCGAAAAGCGCTTTGGCGATGCGGTCAAGGGGCTGCACGTGTACGGCTCTAAGGTCGTGCGTCCCGCGTGCCTCGCGTGCCTGATCGCGGATAAGGCGTAATTTACCACGGGCCGGGCGAAAGCTCGGCCCGCCTCAATTGAAATAAAAATATGAGCGAAACAGCACTAGACAAATTAAAACGTATGACAGCGTGGACGACTGAACCCGAGCTCACCGAAAGCGATCTGACCGTCACGCTTGCGATATATGCACGCGTGGACGCGAACGGATATGCACCAACGAGCGAAGAATGGCTGCCGACATATGACATGAACGGCGCCGCCGCCGAAGCTTGGCTCGTCAAGGCCGCTCGCGCCAGTCCGCTGACCGAGGTCGACCCGGGCTCAGGCATTGTGAGCTCGAAAATATTTGACAATTGCCGTGCAATGGCCCGAATATACTCGGCGAAAAGGCGGACAAGTGTGAGCGTTAGATGATACATATGCGGTAACGGATATGTCGATCAGTCGGCCATTTGGCCGGCTGATCCGCGATCGTAAGCACAAATGTTGGAAAATGGGTTAAACTATCGTTCGTTTTGGTACTGATAAAGGTCTATAAAAAACTTGAGTGGCTAAACCAACTGCCCGCCGACGAAGCCGAACGCGTCTTTCGCGAATGTTCTGGCTCGCATACGTGGGCGCGGAAAATGGCCGCTCAACGCAGCTTTGCAATGATCGAACAATTATTCGAGAGGGCCGAGGAGCTTTGGGCGGTCGGCGCTTCACCCTCCGCCGATTCCTGGCCGAAGATCCGCGATCGGCTCGGGCGCCTGCTCGAACGCTGAACGATAGCAGATAATTCACCATTCTCGCCGTATGAAAACGACGCTTTTGCTCGCCTTTAACGAAACGATCGAACTGCATCTGAAAACGGCGGTGGTGCGGAACGTCGCCGACATGGCCATTCGCCAACCAATTCACACCGTTTACGGCGGAGCACATCTATTTAATAAAGACACAGCCGCAAAGCTCGGGCGCGTGGCGGTGCGTGCCCTCACCGAAAACGCGAGCGGGCCTGAGGAGTTTGCATCCGTTCTCGGTATAAATTCGTCGATCGCCGAAGCCGTATATCTTCGCGTCACCGAAAAGCTCGCCCGCGAGGCGGTCGAGGACCTGCGGGTCGATTTTGAGGACGGTTACGGAACGCGTACGAAGGCCGAAGAAGACGGACACGCCATCTCGGCAGCCGCCGAAATGGCCGCGGCTATGGAGGCCGGCACGCTGCCGCCGTTTATCGGTATCCGCATAAAATCATTCTCGACCGAAGCACATCGGCGAGCTATCCGCACGCTCGACCTCTTTTTAACAGAGCTCGCAACCCGGACGTCCGGAAAGCTGCCGCCGAATTTCGTGGTTACGCTGCCAAAGGTCGAGTCGCCCGCTCAGGTCACCGCGCTCGCCGATATTCTCGACGAATTAGAGGTGAGCCTCGGCCTTCTGCACAACGCTGTACGCATCGAAATTATGGTCGAGACGCCGCAGGCGATCATCGCGGCCGACGGGCGATCCGCTTTGCTGGAAATGGCCGCCGCCGCACGCGGCCGGTGCCGAGGGGCACATTTCGGAGCATATGATTACACCGCAAGCCTCGGGATCACGTCCGCTCATCAGCGGCTCGAACATCAGGCGTGCGACTTTGCCCGAAATATGATGCAGGCCGCGCTTGCCGGAACAGGCGTCTGGCTATCGGATGGGGCAACCAACATAATGCCGGTCGGCCCGCACCGCGGCGACGAGCTCTCTCCGAATCAGCGAGACGAGAATCGCGAAACGGTGCATCGTGCCTGGCGGATCCATTACGATCATTGTCGACGCTCGCTCGCGAATGGCTTTTATCAGGGCTGGGACCTCCATCCCGCACAGTTGCCGACAAGATTCGCGGCCGTTTATGCAATGTTTCTCGAAGAAATGGAGCCAGCGGGCCGGCGTCTACGAAGCTTTATCGATAAGGCGGCCAAGGCGTCGCTCGTCGGTGATCAATTCGACGATGCCGCGACCGGACAGGGACTGCTCAATTTCTTTGTCCGTGCCGTCAACTGCGGGGCCCTTACCGAGAGTGAGGCAGCGATTCAGACGGGGCTCACGATGGAACGTCTCCGCTCTCGCTCATTTGCCTTGATCACGGGTGCGGACAGTGATCGCGCGCCACTGATCTGATGATCTTCCGCCGAGCTTCAACCATCGTAAAACCGTCAATTGGTAAAACCCATCTCGTCTCAAACTGAAATTGGTATACGCGATTTATGTTTTTTTTATCCTGCAATTCTATCCTATAGGTCAACAATATCAGTGATTTATTGGATATTGGGGCCGCCGACAATAAAAATTTAAGATTTACCTCGATTACCGCTTGCATTAATTGGTAAAACCAATTATGATTTTCCGAAATTCGTACGAATTAATAAAAGTAATCAAGTGAGGCACGTAGAGGCAATGAAAATTAGGACACTGCTGCAGAACCATTTCGTATCCATAACCGTCATTCTGTTGCTAAGTTCGGCTATAGCATTTGGACAAGAATTTCGCGGAACCATCGCGGGGAAAGTCGCCGATCAAAACGGTGCGATCATTCCAAACGCTACAGTCGTCATTAAGAATGTCGAGACCAATGTCGAGTCCACTTTGACGACGAACGAAGACGGTCTCTACGTAGCGTCGTTTCTAAATCCTGGCAAGTATTCCGTAAGTGTCTCGGGCCCTGGGTTTAAGAAGTCGGTGCACGAGGCCGTAAATGTCGGCGTCGGCGATCGCCTCTCGATCGATTTTCAGCTCGAGATCGGTGCGGGTGATGTACAGGTCAACGTGACCGCCGATACAGATCTTGTCGAACGCGGAAGCGTTTCGACCGGCACCGCTATTTCGCAAAAGCAGATCGAGGAATTGCCGCTGTCCGAGGGCGCCGCTTATAACCTGGCTCTGCAGGCTCCTGGCGTCGCTTACACCGGTAACCCGCTCTTTACCGGCCCGACGTCAAATGGCAACCTTTCGGCGTTTCGTTCGAACGGTGTTGTCGGCAGCCAGATCACGCTTGACGGTTCGCCGAATCTCGGCTTTGACGGCTCGGTCGCCTACACACCGCCGTCGGATGCCGTTTCACAGTTTAAGATCCAGACGAACAGCTTCGACGCTCAGACAGGATTCACCGCCGGAGCGACCGTCAACGTCGCGGTAAAGAGCGGCACGAACAAATTCCACGGTACGGCCTCGTACTTCGACCGCAGCAAGCCGCTTACCGCTAACAATTTTTTCAGCAACAAGGCGGGCGTCGCCCGTCCTGACCGGCATTATTATCGATACGGCGGAACGGTCAACGGCCCGATCTTCAAGGACCGTACGTTCTTTATGGCGGCCTATGAGCAGCAATACACGCTTGTTCCAGCTCCGGCGCTTTTCAGCGTGCCGACGGCCAAGATGCGGACAGGCGATTTTTCTGAGCTGCTTGCGTCCGGAATTCTGATCTACGATCCTGCGACCGCATTCCGCGGCACTTCGACATGTGCCCCGAGCGCGACCGGGACGACCATTTGCCGAACACCGTTTGCCGGCAACATCATTCCATTGTCCCGCATCAATCAAGGTGCTCTCAATTACCTCAAGGCATATCCGCTGCCGAACCAGCCTGGACTCACGAACAACTTCTTTTCGAATAACACCAACATCCTGCCGTATAAGACCTGGCTCGCTCGCATCGACCACAACATCAATGCGAATCAGAAGATATTCGGAAAAGCGTTCTGGAGCACCCAGACGGACGACAAATTTAACTTTCTCTTGGCGCCGGACGCCTTCACCCGCGGCTACGAGTACCGTACTAACAAGGGCGGGAACGTCGTATACACGGCGACGATCTCAAACTCGATGGTGTTTGACGTGCGTGCCAATTACAACAACTTTGTCCAGCAGCGTGTCCCTGCAAATCCCAAGTCAGCTGCCGACTTCGGCCTCACTGGGATAGCGTCGATCACCGACTCGACCATGGCACCGCGGCTCCGTTTTACCAATTACGAAACGCTCGGACCGCAGCGTTCTGACTATAACCAGGGATTGACGCGTGGATTCAATGAATTCTCGGTCCAGCCGTCTCTCACACAGATCTGGGGAAATCACACGCTCCACTACGGCTATGATTACCGGCGGCTGTACGAGACCCGTACGACAAACGGAAACAATGCCGGTGACTTTACGACCACAGGCACCTACACAACTCAGGCTTCAACGGGCACTCTGATCAACAATGCGACCGTTACGGGACCCGCGGCAGTCGGCCGCGACCTCGCGTCCTTCTTGCTCGGCATTCCCACGAGCGGCACCCTCGACAAGGGCGTTTCCTATAATGTGTATTCCGATTATCAGGGATTTTTTATTCAGGACGACTGGCGAATTGGACAAAAATGGACGCTCAATCTTGGCGTCCGGTACGAGCTCGAGACAGGCGTCCGCGAGCGAAACGGTAAGCTCGTCGTCGGCTTTGACCCGACCGTTCCCAATGCACTTGGGCCGCAGGCATTGGCCAATTACAACGCGAGCGTCCCGTCGGGCGTACCGATCACTGCGTTCCAGAACCTGAGCGGCGGACTGATCTTCGCGGACAGTGCTCGCCGGCCCCAACAGACGGCCGACACCAACAACATTCAGCCGAGGATCGGCATTTCTTACTCTTTGGGCGACAAGACGGTGCTCCGCGCGGGCTTCGGTATCTTCACGGCTCCGTTCCAGCTTTCAGGGATAACGTCTTCGCTTGTCCAGACGGGCTATACGCCGAGTACGACTTTTCAGGCATCGGCTGACAACGGCCTGACCTTTGTTGGGACGCTGAACAATCCGTTCCCGACCGGTCTCAATCCGGCAACTGGATCTTCGCTTGGAACAGTCACATCCGTCGGAACCTCGCTCGGAACATTAAACTCGATCACCGGCCCGACCTTGTCTGTACTTCCGCATGACCGCAAGAACGCCAACTCCATGCGAACCGTGATCGGCTTTCAACGTGAGCTGCCGTTTCAGATCGGATTCGACGCCAGCGTAGTTTATTCACATAGTTACAATCTTCCCGTCTTTCGCCAACTCAATTACATTCCGACGCAGTATTTGAGCAATCTGAAGGGTATTACGGATCCAAACGTCGTTTCAGGCGCTATTTCTACCAGCAGCACTTTCCTTCTCGCTACGGTACCGAATCCGTTCAGAAATACAGTGCCGACCAACTCGACGTGGAACGGTGCAAACCTCGCTCGTTATCGCCTCTTGACAGCGTTTCCTGAATTCCAGGACCTCGTTACGACCGAATATAACGGTACGGCTGAATACGCGTCGCTACAGCTGCAGGCGACTAAACGCTATTCGCGCGGCCTGACGATGAACGCGAGCTATACGTTCTCGTACGACCACGAACGCACTCGACGCCTCAATCCGCAGGACGCTAACTTGACGGACATGATCGCGGTGGCCAGCCGTCCGCACCGCGTCACCTTCTCGAGCATCTACGAGCTCCCGATCGGCCGCAATCGAGCTATCGGAACTAACTGGAACCGTTTGGTCGACGGTATTTTCGGCGGATGGCAGTTTCAGGCCATTTACGAATGGCAGAGCGGCGAACCGCTCATTCTGCCGAACGCTTTTTACAGCGGCGACCCGACAAAACTCGTTGATAATCTTGGCAAGAAAGACAGCCAGGGCCGTAAATACGGCATCGACATTCCTGCTTTCGATACTTCTGGATTCGTGATGAGCAACGGGGCCGTCCCGACATTCGGGAACAACTATCAGACATCTCAAAATGTTACTCTGAGATATCTGCCGTACACGATGAATAATTTCCGGAACCAGTACTTCCAGAAGTTCGACACGGGATTGACCAAGAACTTCAGGATCACAGAGGGAATGAAGCTGCAGATCCGTGTTGAGGCGATCAACGCGTTTAACTGGGTCGCTTTCTCAGGACTTAATCTGGTGCCCTCGACCGGTGCGACGTCGACATTTGGATTTGCGACGACGCAGAGAAATCTTCCCCGCGACATCCAGTTGGGAGCACGGTTTACGTTCTAGTCCGGTAACAAAAAGGGGCTTAGAATCGTTCCTTTGAATACGCGCCGCACGGAACTTGAACGCTCAGGTATCCGTGCGGCGCATCTTTGTCATCTAGATCTCAACTGCGGGCGGGGAAAATGAACAGAGCCACACTTTTTTACTTTGTTGTCATGCTTGCCATAGGCGCTTCGGCCGCTGCCGGGCAAAAGCCGGACGCGTTGGTCGCTCCTGACGGCTCGGGTACATTCCGCACGGTGCAGGCCGCTATCGACCACGTGCCGGAAAACAATCCGAAGCGGTTCGTCATTGCACTAAAGGCCGGTACTTATAACGAGCAGGTCCGCGTTCCCGCCAATAAGCCTTTCATATCGATAGTCGGGAACGACGCGGCGAAGACCGTTATTACGTTCAAACTATCCGCCAAGGACGCGAGCTCGACATCCGCGAGCTACGCGGCGTATATCGGCGGACACGATTTTCACGCCGAAAACATTACGATCGAAAATTCATTTGGCGTTGGTTCGCAGGCCGTCGCGGCTTTGGTTGAGGCCGACCGGGCGGTGTTTAAGAACTGCCGCTTTATCGGCTGGCAGGACACGCTCTACGCAAAGGGCGGCCGCCAGTATTACGAGAATTGTTATATCGAGGGCAGCGTCGATTTTATCTTCGGCCAGGCGGCGGCTTTCTTTGAAAATTGTGAGATCCACAGCAAAGCGGACGGTTATATCGCTGCACCGATGCGGTTTGCCGCCGACGAACCGTCAGGATTTGTTTTCCATAAATGCCGTCTGACCGCGAGCGACACGAGATCCGGCGTTTATCTGGGCCGCCCTTGGCGCGACTACGGCCGGACCGTTTTTCTCGAAACGCAGATGGACGGCCATATCAGGCCGGAAGGCTGGAACCATTGGCTGCCTGAGCGTGAAAAGACGGCCTATTTTGCTGAGTTTGCTTCCACCGGAAAGGGAGCGAACGACGCCGCCAGAGCAAAATGGTCGCATCAGCTCTCGGCCGCGGAGGCAAAAGCATTCTCCGCAGAGACGTTTCTCAAGGGCGTTGACGGTTGGAACCCGGCGACCGCTAAAGACGAGTGGCTGACCGCTAACAAGCCCGACTGGAAGCTCATCACATGGAGCGAGGCTCTAAAGCAAAAGCCGCTCTGGTATCAGACCGACGAGGCCGCTCGCATCGCTGATCAACTCCTCATCTACCAAAAGGTGAATGGCGGATTTGAAAAGAATATCGACATGGCGTTGATGCTCTCAAAAGCGGAACGCGAAGCACTCGCGGCAAAACGGGACGATATTTCCGAAACGACGATCGACAACCGCACGACCTATCCGCAGGCCGAGTATCTGGCAAAGGTGATCACCGCGAGCATGCTAAAACCGTCGCCGCCTTCAAACTTGCCGAAGTATAAGGAAGCGTTCGAACGAACGGTCGACTACTTGCTGTCGTCACAGTACGAGAACGGCGGATTTCCGCAGTTCTTTCCGCTCAAAAAGGGATATTACACGCACATTACGCTCAACGACGACGCGATGATCGGCGTCATGAACTTTTTCCGAGATATCGTACGGAAAGAGGAAGATTATAAGTTCGTCGACGAGACGCGGCGTTCGAAAACCGAAAAGGCTCTCGACAAGGCTGTCGCCCTGATATTAAAACTGCAGGTCGAGATCGGCGGCAAAAAGACCGTCTGGGCTCAGCAGTATGACGAGGTCACGCTCAAACCGGCGTGGGCCCGAAAGTTCGAACCGCCGTGCCTGACGGCAGGCGAGAGCGTGAACGTCGTTCGATTCCTGATGAAGGAAAAGCCGACGCCCGAGATCACTGCCGCGATCGAGTCCGCCATAGCGTGGTACAAGGCAACCCAGATCAACGGTATTCGCTTCGAAAGCGTCAAGGGTGATCGAAAGGTCATTCCGGATAAGGCGGCCGAGCCGCTGTGGGCGAGGTTTTACGAATTTGAGACCATGAAGCCGATCTTTATGGGCCGTGATTCGATCGTCAGGTACGAGGTCGCTGAGATCGAGGCCGAACGACGGAACGGTTACGCCTGGTACACGTCAGCGCCGAACAGCCTGCTCGGCACAAATCTGGAAAAATGGCATCGGTCGTTATTGAAGGCCCACTGATCATCTCTGAAGTTAAAACGCTGAAATAATATGCAGAACAGACGCGATTTTCTTAAGACATTAGCTATCGGAACGGCCGGGCTGACGCTTCTTCCGCGGTTCACTTTCGGCCTGGCCGGCGGGCCTTGGGACACTGTCTATCCGCAGATAGTCGCGCGGATTAAGCCGCCGACGTTCGCGAAACGCGATTTTGACATTACAAAATTTGGGGCCTTGCCGGGAGCGTCCAACGACAGCTCCGACGCGATCACCAAGGCTATCGAAGCCTGCAATAAGGCCGGCGGCGGCAGAGTCGTCGTTCCGACAGGTGAATTTCTGACGGCCGCGGTTCATCTCAAAAGCAACGTCAACCTCTATATTTCCAAAGGTGCGACGCTCAAATTTTCGACCGACGCATCCAAGTATCCGCTCGTCCATACTCGTTTCGAGGGCATGGAATGCATGAACGTGTCGCCATTCATTTATGCCTACGAGCAGACCAATATTGCTGTCACGGGCGAAGGCACGCTTGACGGACAGGCGAACGCAGAGCACTGGTGGAATTGGCATGGCAACGCAAAATACGGCTGGAAAGAGGGCATGCCGAACCAAAAGGCCGCCCGGGCACGGCTCTACAAAATGATGGAGCAGGGAACGCCGGTCGCCGAACGCGTCTTTGGCAACGGCCAATGCCTGCGGCCCAACTTCTTTCAACCGTACAGCTGCAAGAACGTGCAGATCGAGGGTGTCAAGATCATCAACTCACCGATGTGGGAGGTGCATCCGGTCTTATGCGAAAATGTCACGGTCCGCAAGGTTTGGATCTCGTCTCACGGCCCGAATAACGACGGCTGCGATCCGGAATCGTGCAAGGATGTGCTGATCGAAGACTGCTATTTCGACACGGGCGACGATTGTATCGCGATCAAATCGGGCCGCAATGAGGACGGCCGCCGCATTGGCGTGCCGACTGAGAACGTCATCGTCCGCGGCTGTGAGATGAAGGACGGCCACGGCGGAATAACTATCGGCAGCGAGATATCGGGCGGCGTCCGCAACGTTTTCGGCGAAAACTGCAAGATGGACAGCCCAAATCTCGATCACGGCCTTCGCGTCAAGAACAACGCTTCACGCGGAGGGCTGCTCGAAAATTTCTATTTTCGAAACATCACGATCGGCCAGGTGGCACACGCTGCGATCACGATCGATTTTAATTACGAAGAGGGAGCCAAAGGCAATTTCACGCCCGTAATGCGTAATTTTGCGGTGGACGGTTTGAAGGTCGGCAAATGTCAATACGGCGTCGACATTCAGGGCCTCGAAGCGGCCCCGGTCGTCGACGTTTCGATCGCAAACAGCACATTCGACAACGTCGCCAAAGGTAATATAGTCAAAAACCTAAAGGGCTTGACGCTGAAGAATGTAAAATTTAACGGCAAGCTGACAGACAGTCTTAGTTAAGTCATGAAACTACTATTCGCAGCCGCTATTTTCCTGATCATGACCGTAGGCGTCCACGCCCAGATCACAGTCTACATCGCCGGCGATTCGACCGCCGCCAACAAGACCGCGGACAAGCGGCCCGAGACTGGTTGGGGAGAAATGCTGCAGCAGTATTTCGATCCTTCAAAGGTCGTCATCGATAATCGTGCAATGAACGGCCGCAGCACCAAGACGTTTATTTCCGAAGGCCGCTGGCAGGCGATCGTAGACAATCTGAAAAAGGGCGATTACGTTTTCGTTCAGTTCGGCCACAATGACGAGTCAAAAGATAAGGGCGAGCGCTACACGCCGCCCGACGCCTATCGGGCCAATCTCATACGATTCGTCGGCGACGTCCGCGGCAAAAACGCAAATATCGTTTTGATGACGCCCGTGATGCGGCGAAAATTCGACAAGGACGGTTCGTTCGTCGACACGCACGGCGAATATCCCGACATCGTCCGTTCGGTTGCAAAAGACGAAAAGGTCCCGCTTATCGATATGCATCGAAAAAGTGAGGACGTCATAAAGAAATATGGCGTCGAGGGCTCGCGCGAGCTGTTTCTGCAGCTTAAGCCCGGCGAGAACCCCAATTATCCGAAAGGCATCGAGGACAATACGCATTTTCGTCCGAAGGGAGCCGAGGAAATGGCCAAGCTCGCTGTCGAGGGCATCCGGGGAGCTAAGCTGCCTTTGCGAAAGTTCCTGAAGAAATAGACGCGGGCCCGATCCGCCTTGAAACGTAAATAAGCAATGAAATTCCTGCTCATAATAGCTCTTGCCGCGACGCTGTCGATATCGATATTTGCTCAAACCGCGCCGCTTTCCCAGCAAATGGCGGACACCGCGATGACCCGCGTCTGGGCCGACTCGCCAAACGGTGCGGGCGTACCGCCAAAGTGGATCTATGATTTTGGCGTGATCACGAGCGGGCTCAAGACGCTCTGGATGAGCACCGGCGACAAGCGGTATTTCGACCACATTAAGAAGGGCGTCGATGCCTTTGTCAATGAGGACGGCACGATCAAGACCTACAAGGTCGAAGACTATAATATTGACCAGGTCAGGATGGGAACCGCCGTCCTAACGCTCTATCGCGTGACAGGCGAAACTAAATACAAAAAGGCCGCCGAGCTGATCCGTTCGCAATTGAAGAATCAGCCTCGAACGAACGAGGGCGGCTTCTGGCATAAAAAGATCTATCCATTTCAAATGTGGCTCGACGGGCTCTATATGGGTGAGCCTTTTTACGCTGAATACGCCGATATATTCAACGAACCTCAGGATTTTGACGACATCGCGAGCCAGTTCATATGGATGGAAAAGCATGTCCGCGACGACAAAACGGGTCTGCTTTACCATGCATGGGATGAGTCGAAAAAAATGCCGTGGGCGGACAAAACAACGGGCCGCGCTCCAATGATCTGGGGCCGAGCTGTCGGTTGGTACGTGATGGCGCTCGTCGACGTCCTCGATTATCTGCCCAAGGACCATCCGAAACGTCCCGAGCTGATAGCGATCCTCAACCGAACGATGACGTCGCTTGAAAAGGTGCAGGACAAACAGAGCGGCGTATGGTGGCTCATTCTCGACATGCCGGGTCGCAAGGGCAATTACCTCGAGGCCTCGGCGTCGTGTATGTTCACCTACGCACTCGCCAAGGGCGTCCGGATGGGATATCTGCCTCCGAAATTTATGAAGTCGGCGAATGCCGCATGGACGGGCATTCAAAAGGAATTTGTCGCGAAGACAGGTGCCGGTGTCGACCTCTTAAAGACCATCGGCGGAGCCGGCCTCGGCGGAACTCCGTATCGCGATGGAACGTTCGATTACTATACGAACGAAAAGGTCGTCACCAACGATCCGAAAGGGATCGGAGCGTTTCTGCTTGCTGCGGTCGAGATGGAAAAGGTCCCGAACCTCAACGCCGGAGCCGGTGTCACCGTCATGCTCGACGATTTTTTCAATCACGAGACGAAAAAGGACGACGGCGGACGGATCTCGGCGTGGCACTACAAGTGGAACGAATGGCCGAACAGCGGTTTTGGGCTATGGGGCAATGTTTTTAACGATCTAGGAGCGGCGACGGCAACTCTTTCGACCGAACCGACCGCGACGAACCTCGCCGGAGCGGGCGTTTACATCATCGTCGATCCCGACACTGAAAAGGAATCGACGACGCCGAAGTTCATCACTGCCGATCACATCAAAACTATCGCCGATTGGGTCAAACGCGGCGGCGTTCTGGTGATGATGGCTAATGACGTCGGCAACTGTGAACTCGACCATTTCAGCGAACTCGGGGCGAAGTTTGGGATCACATTTAACAAAGACAGTCTGAACCGCGTGCAAGGTACCAATTTTGGCGAGGGACTAGTTAACGTCACGCCGCCGAATGAGATTTTTACGACGGCCCGCAAACTTTACCTAAAAGAGGTGAGTTCGCTCAAAGTAACTTCGCCGGCAAAACCGCTGATCACGCAGAACGGAAACGTCCTGATGGCGACGGCAAAATATGGCAAAGGTACCGTTTTCGCAGTCGGTGATCCCTGGCTCTACAACGAGTATGTCGATGGCCGCAAGCTGCCCGCCGAATATGAAAATTTCAAAGCGGCCCAAGACCTGAGCCGCTGGCTGCTGGCAAACTCAAAAGGGAAATAGACTCACTATGAAAAAAATCGCATATCTGCTGATCGTCATCCTGGCCTT
>JBDTZO010000016.1:0-5822 GCA_040005135.1 Acidobacteriota bacterium
CCATCACCTGCACGAGCAGCGGATTGAGCGCCGAATAGACGTTGTACGGCGAAATATCGGGAATGCCCGAGATGAGGATGTCGCACTGGCCCTTGACCGGAATTTCATACTGCTGATAATTCTTTTCGAGGATCTTCTCATGCACCGGCTCGGTCTTGCCGGCGTGGCAAGCGATCAACTCGTACTGTGCCGGTATCGCGTGCAGCATCTTTCGGCGCGCGGCACGCGGCATTTTTGAGAAGGTTTTTGCCATTACCTCCCATTTCATCCGATCGGCAAACGAAAATTCGTCCTCGTTCCGCGTCAGGATGTCATAGCCATCGGGAAACATCTTGTTGTTGATCGCCGTCTCGATGTGAAAGACCTTGCAGTTCTCATCGACTAGCTTTCCAAGACGAATGACCTTGTGATTGAGCTCGGACGCCGGCGGGTCCATGTACGAATGCGAATCACGGATCGTCTGAGGCTCATGATGAGCACGCAATGATTCGTAATCACATAGGCCGACGGCGACGGATTTGTGGCCGCCGTCCATAGGGACGAGATTGATGTTGAGATAGATGAGCAGGTCGCTCTCGATCGCCCGTTTGTTCACGCGTAGCGGCTCATTGTGCCGCGTGACCCCAAGCGTCACAAGATTATCATCGTCTTCGGCGTCGTGGTTGTAATAGCGGTCGGGGTAATATTCGTTATAGATGTCGGCACCGACCATCCGCTTCATTTCCCACGCGGTCATCTTGCGGTGGAGCGAATTTGCGATGATCAGATGAATGTCATCCACACCGTTCGCTCCGCACATGTCGAGCACTACCTCGAGCATCGTTTGCCGCAAATCTGGCGTCTGCATCGGCGGAAGAGGCAGCGAAATGTCGTCCATCGCGATCGTCACACGCATACCTGGCTCAAGCAGTGCATAAAGCGGCTCCATCTCGATCGGATGATTGACCGCATACCTGATCGCCGCTTCCCTGTTTGGAAGGCCTTTGATCGGCGGATTCGGATAGATCACTCGCGTCCCGACAGGTATGTCGTTCAAGATAAAATCCTCGCCAAACGGCATGATCCGCGGCGCGGAGTCTTTGTCGATATAAACGATCGATTCGTGCGTTTTTCGTCTAAGCTGTAGTGCCATATCTAAATTCTATTCGTCGCTATGACCGTGTCGGCACGGCAATACGTGAATGTACAAACCCTTTGTAGACTTCCAGTGAAGAAAACGCTCTCTTCAGAATTCGGCCCGATATTACGAGCGTGTTCATCACCACGGACGTAAGCCACTAATTAGTCAGCGAGGAACTCCAATGACTCAGCGTCGCCTTCGAGGAGCACGTCTGATTCCTGAAGCAAATTGACTGTCAATTTCGCCCCGATATCCGCACAATGCTCGAGGACCTCATACGTTATCGATTCGATGTCTGCTGCTCTTACAAACTTCATTTCAAATCCAAAATCGCCCAGTCATGCTGCAACGCCGTTTGCTTGAGACGAAAGTCCGGGCAAACCGCTACGGGATGGCCTACGATCGAGAGCATCGGCAGATCCGAGATCGAGTCGGAGTAGGCGTACGAGTCGGATAGATTTATATTTTCACGTTCCGCGTATTCGCGGATCCATTTGGCCTTTGTGGCCGAAGCCATCACGGGCGGGAGGACGCGGCCCGTTGCATAACCGTTAACGAATTCGAGCTTGTTGGCGACGTAATCGTCGATGCCGAGGTAATCCATCATTTTCTCGATTGTAAAATCAAGTGCTCCGGTCAGAACCACCTGACGTTGGCCGATCTTTTTGCCCTGGGCGATCAATTCCGGCGTGCCGTCGAAGATCGCAGGTTTCAGGACCTCTTCGAACAACTCTTCGGAGAAATACCGTAAACGGTCCTGCGAAAATCCCTCGTAGCTCTTGAAAAATACCTCGTTAAAAACATTTCGCGAATACAGATCGGTGAGGCCAAAGAACGGGAGCTTGGCGAGCGTGCCGACGCTTTTTTTGGCCGTTTGCCACAGGCCTTGCTGGCGTTTAGCGTAAAAAGCGAGAGTATGGACGAGGTTTGTGCTGACCAAAGTACCCTCAAGATCGTAAAATGCTGCGGCTTGTCCGTTTTTGTTCATTCGCACGTTGGTGATATCTTATCGTCGCGGTTAAAACCAATCTGAGTTTAATAGCATCTTACCACGCGAAGGAGAAATTTCGGCATGCGGCGCGATAAACTTTACATTTTACTTACAATTGTAATTACATTGTGCGTACAATCGTGTTCGCGAACTGCGGCAGTTGAGCCGCCGCCGGCAGCCGCGAGCCCAGAGACTATCGCTGCCGCCGTTACAGAATCAGACAAACTGTTTCGTAAACGCGAGGATGTCGCGAACCTCAAGACGGCGATCGCTTTGCTTTCAAAACTCCGAGTACAGGACCATCGCGTTTTTGACGTCGAGTGGCGGTACGCCAAGCTCAACTACTTTCTCGGCTGCGGCGTAGCTGACGAAAAGGAAAAGCAAGCGGCCTTTGAAAAGGGCCGCGACGCGGGAAAGATCGCCTCGAATATGGAACCGCAAAAGCCGGACGGCTATTTTTGGTTCGGAGCAAACCTGGGCGAGATCGCCAAGATGAACCCCGTGACCGTCGGCCTTAATTCTATCGACGATATCAAAGCGTCGATGAACAAGGTCATCGAGCTTGATCCGACCTATCAGAACACAGCCGCCTACGATGTTCTGGCCCAGGTTGAGCTAAACACATTGATGTTCGGCGGCAACTCGTCTAAGGCTGCTGAGTTGTTGGAAAAGGCAATGACCATCGAGACCGACAATGCCCAGGTCCGTCTCCATTTGGGCCAAGCGTATCTGGCCCAAAAGAAGGAAAAGGAAGCCAAGGCGCAGTTCGAGCACGTTATACAGATGACGCCAAACCCGGATTACGCGCTGGAACACAGAGAGTGCGTCGCGGAAGCCAGGAAAATACTCGACAACAGATTCTGATCTCGGCTCGTGTTGGTCCACCGCGGGATTTTGGCCTCTCTGATTTGCGCTTTCTCCGATTGGCTTTACAATTCACATATCAATGCGAAGAGCCATATTTCCAGGATCGTTCGATCCGCTCACCAACGGACATCTCGATGTGATCACGCGCTCAGCTCCGCTATTCGATCAAATGATCATCGCGGTTCTCAATAATGCCGAAAAACGCCCGATGTTTTCGGTTGACGAGCGGTGCTCAATGATCCGCGAAGTTTTGCCCGAGGTAGATTCAAACGGCTGCGAAATGATCGTTGACAGCTTTTCCGGCCTCACTGCCGATTTCGCTAAACGATCCGGAGCTCAGGCGATCGTCCGCGGCATTCGTGCGGTCAGCGACTACGAGTACGAGCTCCGAATGGCTCTGATGAACCGCCGTCTCGAACCGACTATCGAGACGGTATTTCTGATGGCAGGTGAAGAATATTCGTACGTCTCGTCGACGCTGATGAAACAGGTGTTCGAACTGGGCGGACGCGTCGAGGGTCTCATTCCGGAGCTTGTTGAGATAAAGATGCGCGAAAAGCTGAGCAAATGATCATTTGGATCCCGAGATAGCGGAGGACGCGAACCTGCGGTTCCGACCGACGCTGCCGGCGTAAGATATTCGACACATGCTCTGCGTTCTCTGAGAGTCTGTTAAAATCGTTCATATGATATTCCCCGTATCGGAAAACGTAGCTAAAATGAAGGGCTCGTCCACGCTGATCGCTGCTCAAGCAGCGGCCGATATGCGAGCTCGCGGCATTGACGTCCTCGATCTGTCGGTCGGAGAACCTGACTTTGATACTCCTGAATTCATAAAGCGATACGCGTTCGAAGGGCTGGAATTAGGCTATACCAAGTATACTGCCACGGCGGGACTCTCGGAATTTCGTTTGACGATCGCGGATTTTTACGCGGCACGATTCGATTCACAGATCGATTTATCAGAGATCGCGGCGTCGTGCGGGGGCAAGCAAGCGCTTTTCAACGCCGCCTGTACCTTGCTCAATCCGGGCGACGACGTTTTAATTCCCAGGCCATACTGGGTGACATTCCCTGAGATAGTGACGTTTTGCCGTGCAAACAGCGTTTACATCGACACCGAATCCACTGATTTTATACTCACCGCCGACCAAGTAGCGGCGGCGATCACGGATAAAACGCGGCTGCTCATCATAAATTCACCAAACAATCCGACGGGCCGCGTCGTTCCACCGGCCGAAATGGTAAAGATCGTCGAGGTTTGTGCTAAACGCAATGTTTATGTGCTCTCGGATGAATGCTACCTATTCTTCGTCTATCCGCCAGCGTCGCCGTTCTCGCTGGCATCGCTGCCGCAGGATCTGCGGCACTACGTGTGCATCGCCGGTAGCTTTTCAAAAACATATGCGATGACCGGATGGCGTATCGGTTACACGATCGCCGATCCGGCCTGGACCAAGGCAATGGTCAAGCTCCAAAGCCATTCAGCGACACATCCAACGTCGTTTGTACAGTATGCATGCGCCAAAGCGCTTGAGAATCTAGAAGAAACGCGATGGGCGGTCAGCGAAATGACGTCCGAATATGAACGTCGCCGAAATTGGCTGATCCCGAAGTTGAACGAGGTTCACGGATTCAAGTGCCCGATGCCCGAAGGCGCTTTTTATGCTTTTGTCGATGTCCGGGACCTTCTAGGCGAAAAGTTCAAGACGTCGGGCGACGTCGCAAACCATCTGCTGCTCGAGGCAAAGATAGTCGTCACGGACGGAGCAGGATTCGGGGCTGAGGGTTATTTGCGTTTCTCTTACGCGACGTCCTTCACGAACCTCGAGCGTGCCGTTAGCAAATTGAAACAGCTTTTTAATTAGCTCTTACCGATACACTCGCTTTTGCCTTTGAAGGTGGCACATTCTCACTACGTGGGACGAGATCCTCACCCACAAAATCCACCTCCGTTATTTCATCGAACAATGCGACGACGCGAGCTGTGAAGTGAAAACGTTTGGACTGAATGGAGATAACCACAGATTCGCCGGCGTCTACGTTGTCGAACTGAAAATAGCCGAACATTGAGGTTATGGTAGTTTGCGAGCTTCCGTCGGCTTCGATCAGTTGTACGGTCGCGTTTTTCAATCCGGCACCGGATGGCGTTATTACTCGCCCGCTCACCGACACTGGAGCAGCCGTCGGAGCAGCGTTGAATTCGTATGCTCCGATGTCAACGGTGCCGCCGACATTTCGCGGAGCATAACCACGTTGGTCGGCGGTCAATGTCGAGCTGTCGAACGGGTCAACCGCTTTGGCGTTGTCGCCCGCATCAATTGCCGGACTGCCCGTCAACAAAGCGTGGGTCGGTGTCGGTCCGCCGTTGTTCTGCAAAACGCCTAGCATCGGAGTTTGGTTGAGGATGTCGCTCATTTGATAAGCTATCGCAACATTAGTGGATGTATTGCCGATCAAATTGTTGCCCGCGCTGACAGCACCGCCGAAATTTAGAACGTCGGGATTGCCAGGTGCACTATTTCCGGCGATGATGGTGTTGCCGAAATTTAAAGTGCCGTTTACCTGAACGCCGCCACCGCCGCCGCCCGTCGTGTTGCTCGTAATTGTCGAATTGCGAAATGTCGCCGTGCTGCCGCCGCCGATAAAAATACCGCCGGCTGCACTACCTCCACTGGTTACCCTGTTACCGGAAATAGTCGAATTTGCGACAAACAGCGTTGCGCCTCCGAGTATTATACCGCCGCCGGTAAAGGGTGCCGAATTGCCGGAGATAGTGGAGTTGAGAATGCGGTGATTCGCGCCGCCGTTATAATAAATGCCGCCGCCGCTATCACCGACGAT